>JAITDG010000053.1 GCA_031282685.1 Puniceicoccales bacterium
TCCGGCTCAATGAGTTCGTGCACACGCCCCCAGCGCTCCTCGCTCAGATGGACGGCGATCGGTGAGCTAAGTGGGCGCATGTCCCTGCGCCACCGTTCCGAAATGCATCCATGGAGGGGCACTAGGACCCGAACGTCATCGCCGCCGCCCACTAGCTCCCGGGAGAGCGCGGAGACGGCGTCCGCCAGCCCGCCCGTCTTTGCGTAGGGAGAAAATTCGGCTGCGACCATTAGTATTTTCATAAGTTTTTCTGAGGGAAGTAAATAAGCGACAGAGAAAGAAGGTGAGATCGGCGACGGACAACGGAAGCTCCTATGGTAGCAGAAAAAGGGGCCACATGTCCAGCGTTTCCGCGGGGCCTAATTTTATTCTTTTCCGTCGCTATTTATTGACAGCTTATTGCCGTTGTCGCATTTAAATTTATGCAGCTAGCTGCTTCAAAAGAGTTGCAGTTGGTTCTCTATTTTTTCCAAAAGCTCTTCGGAGAGACCAACAGAATCGTCTCTCTTTCCTTCGCTCTGCAGCTTTGCCGCCTGCCGGTAGCCGGCGATGAGCCGCTGGGCGACGGTCGCCAGGGAACCGAGTTCGTCTAACTCCATGGCAGCACAGTTCCCGCTGAGCGAGAGGAGCCGTTCGAGGGCGTGGACGAGGGAGGCCTCCGCCACTTCCACTGGCGAGTGGCCGGGGCAATTTGAAGTTTTTTTAGTCCGACGGTGGGACTTGCGGTCCGTCACGGCTCTTCCTGTCCGCCGTCGCTCCAGGGCCGTTCCCGGAGGCGGTAGGAGGCCCGCCCGTCAATTGACATAAATCGTTCTAGCTGAGCTCTTTCAACCAGCTCTTCCACGGCGCGGGCTAGATCTCGCTGCAGCAGCAAGTAGCCGCGCCCCCGTAGGAGTGTTGCCAGCTGGACGGTCGAAAGTGCCGTCGGCGAAAGGTGATGTAGTTGCCGCAGGATGGCGCAGTGGAGGGGGCCGGCGGATTGGTCGCCGGTCGGGAAAAGTTCAACTGCCTGTGGAAAATCCTCTTCGGTGCCGCTCTCTCCGTTCCACATCTGCGGGAATTTATTACTGTGCCGTGGATTAGGAGATTTTTCCGCCGCCGAAGAGGAAAAACTGCCACGGGGCTCCGGTCCTTCGCCGTAGAGTGGCTGAGCGCGGTGCCGCCCCCGACCAACCGCAGCGTCCATCCCGTTCGCACCGAGCATGGGAACAGCCTAGCGGAAAAGGGCCAAGTCCTAGGGCCTCAGTTCCCCTGCGTCGGCTCCGTTGGCTCAGTTCCCGCCGTTGGCCTAGCGACTCGAAATTTCGTTTCTAGGAAAAATTTGGCGGGCTGCGGCAAAAATCCGGTGGAAGTGCCGTTCCGTTTGCTGCGCCAGTAGTCTATCAGGTCCAAAATTTCCAAGAGGTCATCGTCGGGTAGGCTGGCCAGCTGGTTCGGGTCGATGGTTTGACAATTCTCCAACATTTCTCGAGTAATGAAGGAGTTTCTTGAGAAAATTTCTAGTGCTAAGGCATAGGCATCCAGATCATTGTTGATTTTTCGCCGTTCTAGCGGGGCAGCGAAGGAGAGGAGTGGTAAAGAAATCGCACAGAGAAAAATAAGTCTCGTAGCGACCATGACAGCAGTCCATTGTACAAGAGATTCTTGTGGCTGGCGAGAAGAAAACGCATTTTACGATGAAAGTATCTTTGTGCGACTTTTTTTAAAAGGAGCCCCTTTGAAAATTTATTTTCATTTACAAATTGGTTTTTTAGTCTAAAATAGATACAAATGAGTGGAATTCCGTCTAATCCGCCACCAAATGCCCAGTCCCTTGTTACGCAACAATTGAAAGACACGAAAAAGGGGAAGCTGTCTCTTATCAAGACGAAATTTCTTGACGGCGCAGCGGCATTCGGGCGGTGGTTCATATATAAGAACGGAACGGATAGTCCCAACGCATTGGGGAAGACCTTCCGTGCCATAGCTGATATGGCAAAGAAAAAAACTGGCACTTTCGTTCTGGCTATTATTGGCATGATCCTTCTAGTAGCACTCGTTATTGGCTTTACGGCGGTCGGTGCGCTATCGCTATCCACTGGCATTCCCGCAGTAATAGGTTTCTTGGCGTCGATGTTCGGTGTGTTTGCAATATGCGCAAATTGCTTACAGCCAAAAAATGGCACTGAAGAAGAACCGCTGTATATTGAGCAGGGGAGTGACGGCAGCCAGCCGGGATCGCCGCCCTCTGCGCCCAGATATTCGACAATTTCTCGCGCCGCGAAACAGTACGAGGAGGACCTTGAGAAAGCGGGAATTCCTAAGTCTGCGCTAGGGGAAGTGAAAGAAGGTGATGAAGAGAATAGCGGAACGGTAATAGAAAAATTTCTGGTTCCCAAATCCGCACGGCAACCTGATTTGGTAGAGCTTGCGAAAAGAGAAAGAAATCGGCTCAAAAAGATTCGTGAATTAGCTCCTGATTTCCGGTTAGATAAGGACAATGAGGAAGTTCTACTTTACCACATACACATGATAGAGGAAGAAGTTAAACGCGTAAAGCAGAACGATCCGAATGACGAACTTCAATCGGAACTGAGTCAGTGGAGGGAAGTCGTGCGAGAAATCTGTACGCCGCTGCCGTCACCGTCGGACGACTAGAAATCCCTAGCGGCGGTGAGAAAAATTCTGGCACCGCGCCGCTTGCCGCAGTAGGCGATGGCATCTAGTTCCGCGGATAGCCGGTGGCCCAGACCAACGGAGAGCGCCAGTTCCATTTCGCCGTAGCCGGACTTCGGCCCCGTCTTCCCCTTCTCTCGGACGGCATTCCACGCGTCGGCAATGTCTCCGTCGATTGGAAAGTGGGGAACGAGCGACGAAAAAGTGGGCCGTCGGCTGCCAAAATCCCAAACCCAACGGCCACCGGCGCGGCAACCCACGTGCCCTAGACCGCTAAAAGCCAAGAAAATACCCGGTGCGGCCCGCCAATTCGCGACACTGCCAAATTTTTTTCCGAACAAACTTTCCCCGTCCCCAGATTTCAATGCAATTGCGCTGTCCTTCGTTGCGATTCGCGTGGAAAGGGCACTGAGCTCCAGCCCTAGCGCGAGCGGTCCGATCGGAATGAGCCGGTGGGCCAGGCAAGCTCCCAGGTGGAGCACATCGCTCCTCAGTGCCAAGCCATCATCTTCCCGTTCAGAGCTTTTCACTCGTTCTCCGGCGGCAATTAGTCGCAAATCATTGCCCAGGACGCGCAGGAATAGTTCGCCGCCTCCGCCCGTGCCGTCCCATTTCTGCGACAGATCGTCCGCTTCCGCGCGCTCCATCTCTCCCCAGCGCCTGAAGCCAAAGACTTCCGCCGAAACACTTAAGGGAATTCCCAGAAGGCGGGGGGTTGCCAGCGTGCAGCCGGCGGAACTGCTCCATCCCCTTTCTTTCCCGTCCTTGCCGTCGGCCATGGCCGCTGACCCTCTGTTGCCGCTGGATTGCAGCCAGATACTCCTCGCCGCGCTCGGACGAAACCCGGACCGCAGAATGTCGCAGCCTTCTAAAATGCTCGCGTAGTGGAGGCCCTCGTCCGTTGCGCCCGCGCCCGGCAGGGGGGCACCGACGGCCAATAGGATTCCCACGGCTGAAAATAAACGCTTTAGCGAAACCACGGGGCCGATTCCATTTCTGCGGACGGGACAGGCAAGTTTTTTCTTCGCCTGCACAAATCGCCATTGACAGAGGGCCGGCGGGCCGTTCCCTGGCGCCAGTGAAGATTGCTACCTCATTGGCTTCCCTAAAGTCCCGCCATCCGGCCTGCAAAGTGGTCCGGAGAAAGGGTAGAATCTACGTCATCAATAAGTTGGCGCCGCGTTACAAAGCTCGCCAGCGCTAGGAGGGTTGTGCCGTGAAGAAAGGGATTCATCCGGAGTTGTACCCCGTCTGCTACGAGGATGTGTCGACGGGCAAGCGCTTTTTGACCGTTTCAGCCGTGCGAGGGCGCGTGCGGGAGGTCATCGATGGCGTCGAATACTACGTCGTCCCCCGGGACGTGACCGCCGACTCGCATCCGGCATTCACTGGTGTCAAACGCTTTGTGGACACCGCCGGCCGCGTGGAAAAGTTTGAAAAGCGCTTCAGCCGTCGCCGTCCTTGAGTCATTTTTATCTTCCCATGGCGCCGGTCGGTGCAGGAGGTCGGGCGGCTCTCGTGGAGGGTTTGCTCTATGCGCGATTTCCACGGATCGGAGGGTTTTTGGAGCACCGCTCTCCTTTCCAGCTGCTTGTGGCGGTAGTGCTTTCTGCCCGCTGCACGGACCGGCAGGTCAATCGGGTGACCGGACCGCTTTTTGCAGAAGCACCTACCGTGGAACAATTTGTAAAACTACGGCAGGAGAGAGTCGAAGAGCTCATCCATTCGGTAGGATTTTTTCGTCAAAAGGCGCGCGCTCTGAAGGGGTTGGCAGATAAAATCGTCGCAGACTTCTCGGGTGCGGTGCCGATGAACTTTAAAGATTTGGAATCCCTTCCGGGCGTGGGCCATAAGACCGCATCCGTTCTGCTGGGCCAGTGGGCGGGTATTCCAACCTTTCCCGTCGACACGCATGTCCACCGCCTTGCCCGGCGCTGGCGACTCTCGGAAGGTCGTAATGTCGCTGCCGTGGAACGAGATTTAAAAACTCTCTTCCCCTCCGAGCGCTGGATGGGTTTGCATTTGCGTATGATTGCCTACGGCCGCTCGGACTGTGGGGCGAGGCGTTGCGACGGGACAAAATGCGACATCTGTCGACAGCTGAAGGACCTATGAGCGAAGGGATTCGGGTCTACGACCGCTATGGGCGGACGATCGTGCGGGAGCCGGTCTGTGGCGAGTGGTTTCTCCGCTTCGCCTATGGCAATGCCTTGGGCCGCTGTCTGCAAGCCACTGTCGGGAGCCGCATTTTTTTCTCTCGGGTCGCCTCTTTTTTTGCCAATCGGCGCGTGAGTGCCCGAAAAATTCTCCCATTTGTCCGCCGCTACGGCATTTCCGTCGCCGACTGCGCCCGGGGATTGGAGTGCTATGGCAGTTTCCAAGAATTCTTCACCCGCCGGCTGCGGGTCGGAGCGCGCCCCATCGACGGCGGGCGGGACGGGATCAGTGCGCCGGCGGACGGCCGCTACTTATATATTCCTCAGTTACAAGATAATAGGACTATTTTCGTAAAGGGTCGCCAGCTGCGACCGGCGGAACTGTTGGGCAGCGCGTCCCTGTCGGCGAAATTCGCCAGCGCCCTCATCTGCCGGTTGGCGCCCTTCGATTACCACCGATTTCACTTTCCCTGCGACGCAGTCCCTAGCGGAACTATCACGCTAGGAAGGAAATTGCACAGCGTCCACCCGCTCGCTCTCCGGTCCACGGCCGGCGCGCTGTTCCGGAATCGGCGCCAGCTGACTCGCACCGTGACGGATTTTGGAGAAATTGCCATGGTGGAGGTGGGGGCGACCTTCGTTGGCTCCATACGACAAACCTATCAACCTAATAGGCATGTACATAAGGGCGATGAGAAAGGTTTCTTCGCATTCGGCGGTTCCACGATAATTTTACTCTTCGAACGGGGCGCCGCCCGACCCGTTTCCGACATTAAAATCTGGAGCGAGAGAGAAGTAGAAACTTACGTAAAAATGGGCGATCGGGTGCTGGAGCGTTGCTAGGGACTTTGCTGTCTTTGGCGGCCGGCCAGTTGGACGGCGATTCGGACAAGCTCGACATCGGAGGAACTTACCCCCGGGACGCGGCCGGCCTGGCCCAGGGTGCGGGGGCGGACGGTCTGCAGGGCCTGTCGGCTCTCGCTACTTAGGCTTCGGACGGCGGCATAGTCCAGCCCATCCGGGATGGGAAGGTCTTCCAGGGCATGCAGTTTTTCGATTTGCCGTCGCTCCCGCTCCCAGTAGCCGGCATAGGAAATTCGATAGGTGATCTCTTCCCGCTCCTCACCGGTATACGATGTTAATTTTAAATGATTTGCATCCGTTCGTCCCGCCGAAGCGCTAACGGCTTCCTCCACATGCCGCTTTTTTTCCCGGATTCGGCCAAGCCGCCCATCGTCCAGAAGCCCATAGCGTTCTGCCATTTCCAGCAGTCTGAGCTCGGCACTGCCGCCGTTCAGAAGAAGTCGAAATTCCGCCCGGCTGGTGAACATGCGGTAAGGCTCTTCGGTGCCCTTCGTTACCAAATCGTCGATGAGGACTCCGACGTAGGCGCAGTGGCGTGGAAGGATCAGCGGCTCCCGACCTTGCACCTTCCCGGCCCCATTTATTCCAGCGATAATTCCTTGCGCTGCAGCCTCTTCGTAGCCAGACGTGCCGTTAATTTGTCCCGCGCAGAAAAGCCCTTCCAGCGCTTTGCATTCCAGAGATGGCTTCAGCTGCGTGGGAGGGACATAGTCGTATTCTACTGCGTAGGCGGGTTTTAGAATGTGCACCTTTTCCAGCCCCCTAATGCTGTGAATGATTTGTTCCTGCAGTTCAAATGGCATGGCGGTGGATAGGCCATTCACGTACCACTCGTCCGTCGCAATCCCGGTCGGCTCCAGGAAGATACGGTGCGTTGGGTGGTCGGGGAAGCGGACCACCTTGTCCTCGATGCTGGGGCAGTAGCGGGGCCCCCGACCGCGGATGGCGCCGGAATAGAGCGGTGCGCGAGTGAGATTTGCACTGACGATGGAGCGGGTTTCGTCCCCCGTGGCCGTGAGGTAGCAGGGCCGCTGGTCCTCCGGTCGGGATACGATGGGGCGGACGAAAATTTGGGGCCAACCCTCCCGATCTTCTTCCCCGCGCGTATCGTAAAATGCGAAGTGGGAGATCTCTCTGTCCCCATTCTGCCCTTCCAGGGTTGAAAAATTGACTGTACTGCCCAGAATCCGCGGCGAAGTGCCCGTCTTCATGCGACCGGTCTCTATGCCGCAGCGATTTAGCGATGCCGTCAGGTTCTTTGCGGAAAAGTCGCCGAGTCGTCCGCCGTCCCACTGCCTTTCCCCCAGATGGAGTCGGCCGCGGAGAAAAGTTCCTGTGGTCAAGATAATTACTCGGGCATGGAACTCTTGACCCAGGCTCGTCCGTAGACCAACAGCCCGATCTCCTTGGACGAGAAGTTCTTCGGCCACTGCCTGAAAAAAGAAAAGTCCCGGGATTCGCTCCAAGAGAAAACGCATGCGCATGGCATAAAGTCGCATATCACATTGCGCCCGAAGCCCTTGCACGGCTAGCCCCCTAGATCGGTTGAGAATCCGAAATTGGAGGGCCGTGGCGTCGGCATTTTCCCCCATTAGTCCGCCGAGTGCGTCTATCTCGCGCACCATGTGTCCTTTGGCCAGTCCGCCGATGGCCGGGTTGCAGCTCATCTGGGCGATTGTTTCTAAATTTCCAGACAAAAGGAGGGTTGCCATCCCCTGCCGAGCCGCCGCCGCCACCGCCTCACAGCCGGCGTGGCCGCCCCCCAAAACCAGGACGTCCCAGATTTTATCTTCCAGCGGCACAGGCATTTTTTATTTCCCAATACAGAAAGCGGAAAAAATTCGATCCAGCACCTCCTCCGAGATGCCTTCGCCTAGCACCGTCGCCAGGGTCCGATGTGCACCGTGCAGTTCTGCTGCAACACATTCTGCCCGTACTGGTTCTTCTCCAAAAGATTCCTCTGCCCACCCCAGAGCTTGGGCTGCTTCCCGGAGCAGGCCCATTTGGCGAAAATTCACGCACAGCTCCGTTCCATCCGGCAGTATTTTTTTCTCTTCCAGGAAATTGCGCAAAAAACCTTTTAGCCTTTCGATGTCTCCGGGGATTTTTGCGGAAATTTCCCAGATGGGCCAGTTGAGGGCGCGGAGAGCCGGATTTGACGGACGTATTTTTTGTGGTAAATCGCGTTTATTTAGTAAAACAGCACCGGTTCGACCTTTCCATTCCCCGCCAATTCCGTCCCCCTCCTTCCAATCGCGGGAACCGTCAATGACCCAGAGAATTAGCTCCTCTTCTGCCAATTTTTCTCTGCTCCGTTCCGTGGAAAGCCGGTCCAATTCGCCGGGTGCGTCGCCGATGCCGGCCGTGTCGATGAGACGTATCAGCCAGGGGCCCAGTCGCATGGGCTCTTCTAAAAAATCTCGCGTGGTGCCGGCCGCTGGGCTTACCAGGGCCCGATCTCTGCCGAGTAGGGCGTTCAGCAGACTGCTTTTACCGGCGTTGGGTGCGCCCGCCAGCACCACGCCGATGCCCCGTTCGATGGCGCTGCGTTCGCGAAATGTCTCTGCCAGAGAGAGTAATTTTTTTTGCAGACGGGAAACGGTTCTCCGAAGCCCCGGCCAGTTCGGCTCCGGAAGTCCCTCGTCGCTGAAATCGATGGCGGATTCTACGGAAGCCAGAATATTTAAAAGTTCCTCTCGCACAAAGGAAAGTGCGCGACCCAGCTCGCCGGACAGTTGGCGGTGGGCGCAGCGGAGGGCGGCCCAGCTGCGGGCGTGGACCAGATCGGCCACCGCTTCCGCCTGTGCCAGGTCCAACTTTCCATTCCAGAAGGCCTTGCGTGTGAATTCTCCCGGTTCCGCCGGCGCGCAACCGCGGGCGATGAGGTCCGAGACGATGCGCTCCACTATGAGCGGATTCCCATGGCAGGAAATTTCCAGCAAATCGTCGCCGGTGAAAGACTTAGGCCCATGAAAAAAAGTGACAAGGACCCGATCAACGATTTCGCCGGACAGGTCCACGTAGTCCCGGCAGCTGACCAGCCGATGCGCGGGCTCTCTCCGAAAGATTTCTCGGTAAATTCTTGGGCAAGAGGGGCCGCTCGCTCGGACCGCGGCGATTCCGGAGTAGCCGACCGGCGTCGATGGCGCCACAAATGTGCGACTTTCCTCAGCCATGGCGCGGACTGCTCCCCACAAAAGGTGAATCCCGGAGGCAGCCGCACAGAGAGAGAAATTTATCCAGAAGCCGTTCCACAGAAAGATCTTGCCATTCCATCGTGAGAAATTCGAAAATGTCCAGCAGGGCTCCCTGCAGGCGCACGAGTTCGGCCAAGTCAAAGAGAGCTAGGCACTCCGACAGCCGCCCCAGGTACCAGGGATTCAGGGAAAAGACGTCATCTGTCCCCTCTAAAAGCGGGACAGTGCGGAGGGATCGGGCCCGCTCCAAAGTTGCCCGCGAGGGAATTCTGCCGCAACTAACATTCCAAGCTCCAGACATTTGTGCCGCTTTCAGCTGCAGCAAACTGCGATTTTTACTCTGCATCGCGGACAGGAGTGCCCGCGGCTCGCCATCGGCCCCTAAGAAGTGGCGGAGGGCGATGGCGAAGTTGGATATATCTCTGCGGTAGAACGCTTCAATCGGTTCAAAGAAATCTTCCCGGGGCATTTCGTAGGCAATTTCCCGCACGGCATCGGCCGTAACTTCTCGCCTGCCAGACAAATAAGCAGCTAGCTTTTCCAACTCGGAGTTCACGGGGGCAGCGTCCGGGCCAACTTTAGCTAGAAAGGTGCGGCGAGCAGAAAAATCAAAGGATAGGCCAAGCGCTTCCGCACCATGGTCCAGGGCAATTTCTGCCGCATCTCGTCCGTTGCCCTCCACTTCGACGGACTGGCAGTGGGATTTGAGTAGTTTGAACGGCCGCAGGCGCCGGTCGACGGGGGATGCAGAGAGCACGACGGTCAGCCCGAACTCTTTAGCTCGAGCAAGCTGGCCTGCGAGCTGCTCCAAAAGCGCCACGGACTCTTCCGCCAGCGGTTCGGCGAGGAACGCTATCGACTTCACCCATATGCACTTTTCAGACGAAAAGAGGGGCAACGTGGCGAGGGCATCGGACAGCAGGTCGGCAAACTTTTGAAACTCCGGAAGGGACGAAGGTCGGCCGATGAAAACCTCCAGTTGGCAATCGGGACTGCGGCGCAATTTTCCTTCAATAATCTCTTCCGCACGCCTTTGGACTAAAGTGCCGTCGTCGCCGTAGAGGAACTGGGCACCGCCGTCCACGGGCAAAACTAGGCGCCGATTTGGAAGCGGGAAAACCGGACGACCCGAATATTTTCGCCGATTTTAGCGACGTGCTCCCGAATCAAATCTTCCACCGTCTGATCCGGATTTTTCACAAAAGGTTGGCTCAGAAGGCAGGTAGCGGAGAAAAACTTAGCTAGCTTCCCCTCCACGATGGCGGCGACGGCATTGGGCGGCTTGCCGGCGCACTGGCTCCCGGCGACTTCCCTCTCCTTGGCAAGTTCTTCCGCGGAAACATCTTCCTTCGATAAGAAAAGCGGATCGGCTGCGGCAATGTGCAGGCAGATGTCGCGGGCAAGGGCGCGGAACTGGTCATTTTTTGCGACGAAGTCCGTTTCGCAGTTGAGCTGCAGCAGTACGCCGATGCGGCCGCCCGTGTGGATATAGGCTTCCACGAGGCCCTCCGAAGCTTCCCGGTCGGCCTTTCGGGCCGCGCTGGCCATCCCTTTCTTCTTCAGATAAATGACAGCCTCTTCCGCGTCGCCACCGCACTCCACGAGGGCCCGCTTGCAGTCCATGAGTCCGGCACCCGTGCGCTCCCGCAGGTCCCCCACCATTTTCGCAGAAATTTCCATCTCATTCTCCCTAGCCTTTGGGCTCTTCTTTTTCCCGTAAATTCTCTAGGTTACCGAGGGCCATCTCGGCATCCTCCGAAAGCGTAAACTGCGGATCCAGTTCAATGTCCTCCCGCTCTAGGGAAGGCAGGGGGGAAAGCTTGCCGGCCTGCCGCAGTTCTCGGCCCTCTTTGCCGCGGAGGAGCGCGTCGCCGATGGCCCGCACGATGATCTGTATGGATCGCACCGAATCGTCATTGGCCGGAATGGGATGGTCCACTCGACTAGGATCGGAATTCGTGTCGACGAGGGCGACGACGGGGATGTTCCACTTGTTGGCCTCTTGAATGGCAATGGCCTCGTGGCCAGAGTCTACCGCGACAATCGCCGCCGGCCGTTCCCTAATGCCGAGTAGGCCTTCAAAATTATTTTTTAGGCGTAACATCTTTCGGCGCAGCGAAGAGGCCTCCTTATTGGGCATGCGCTCGATGTCCCCCCGCTGTTCCATGGCCAAAAATTTTCGGTACTTCTCTAAACCTTCATTGATGGTAGGGAAATTCGTTATCGTGCCACCGAGCCAGCGGACCAAGCAGAAGGGCATGGCGGTCTCTTCGGCAATGGAGCGGACCACGTCCCGCGCTTGCGGCTTTGTCCCTAGGAGCCAGACGTTTTGCCCACTCGTCACCAGCTGCTCCAGGAAGGCACAGGCCTTTTCCAGCTGAATTAGCGTTTTTTCCAGATCGATGATGGAAATGCCATAGCGGTGAGCATATAGATAGGGTCGAAATTTCGGATTCCAGCGGCGCACCTGGTGGCCAACGTGGACACTGGCGTCGAAAAGCTCTTTTGCGGTAGGTAGTTCCGTAGATCTGACTCCGTACGACGGGCCCTGGACCCGCGCCTGGGATAGTGTGTGGCTGCGACGGCCGACCATCGACCGCCGGAGCGACCCTCCCCATTGCTCCCAAAAAGGCAAGAATTTTTATTAGGAGGACGCTATTTCTTTTCGGAGTTCCGGATCTCCTTCGCCGGGAGCGTTTTTTGCAGCTCCCCGGCCGCCTTTCCCCTCACCGGTAGGCGGCTTCCAGCCGGTCGAGGGAATTTGTCCCGATGGCCTCCCGAATGCGCTCCATGAGCCGGTTCATGAAGCGGACGTTATGGATCGTAACTAATTGACCACCAAGTATTTCTCGCGAGCGCAGCAGGTGGTGCAGGTAGGCGCGGGAGGCCGTGCGGCAGGCGTAGCAGTCGCAGGAGGCGTCGATGGGTTCCCGGTCCCTGGCGAAGCGGCCGCTGTGCAAGTTGATGCGGCCCGTCCCCTCCGATAGGGATCCCGGCACCAGTGCGCCGCCGTGGCGGGCCATGCGGGTGGGATGGACGCAATCGAAGGTATCTACCCCCTGTCGAACGCCGTGAAAAATGTCCCGCAGGCCGCCGATGCCCAGCAGGTGCGTGGGGCGGAGGGGATGCAAAAACCGTCCGACCGTGGCAACTACCCGCTCCATCTCCTCCCGATCGCCGCCCAAACTTCCGCCGATGGCCTGTCCAAAAAAATCTTGGCCCGCGATAAAATCGCAGCTAATTCGTCGAAGGTCTTCGTATATGCCACCTTGGACAATGCCGTAGAGGGCCTGGGAGTCGGGGGAAATTTTTTGGAACTCCGCCAGCGAGCGCAATTCCCAGCGGTGACTCCGCTCTAGCGAACGGGCCGTGTAGTCCCGATCCGCGTGGTAGGGGGTGCACTCGTCGAGCGGGAGCAAGATGTCGGCGCCGAGCATCTTTTGAATGCGAATGGAGCTTTCCGGCGTTAGCGTGCGGAACGAGCCGTCCACGTAGGAGCGGAAGAGGGCACCATTTTCGTCGATGCGCAGCAGCGTTTTAGGCCTACCGTCCGTCCGCCGGCACTTGATCTCCTGGGCGACGCCGCCGTGGCCCAGACTGAAAATTTGAAAGCCGCCCGAGTCGGTGAGCATGGGTCCGGGCCAGCCCATCATGGCGTGGAGGCCGCCCAGCAGCGCGACGGTATCCTCGCCCGGCCGCAGGTGCAGGTGGTAGGTGTTGGCCAGCACAGCCTGAGTACCGCAGTCGACGAGCCGTTCCGCGCAGAGGCCCTTGACCGAGCCGCGGGTTCCGCAGAAGAAAAAGGCCGGCGTTTCAACGGTCCCGTGGGGCGTAGTCAATCGGCCGCGGCGGGCGCCGTCCGGCGTTTTTTTGAGAATCTCGAAGGAAAATTTACTTCCGGCAGCCGCCATAGGAGCAAATTCCTTCGCAGAGGGCACTGGCGATGGCTTGCCGGTAGTTGCCGTCGGCGATGCGGGCCCCCTCGCCGGCGCTCGTCAGGAAGCCGCACTCCACCAGTACGGCGGGGCAGTCGGCATCCTCCAGCACTTTAAAGCGCCCCCGCTTGACACCCCGGTCGGTGGCGGACCGCAGGGTGCGCAGTTCCCGCTGGAGGCAGTAGGCCAGGTAGAGATTTTTTTCGTCGTAGCGGTTGTTGATGCAAAATTTTTTATCTTTCTGGGAGGGGCTATTGAGGCGGGCTGTGGAGGCAGATCCTTGGCTGGGAAGTATGTAGCTCTCGATGCCCTCGGCCCGCGGCGAGTCGGCCGCGTTGAAATGGATGCAGACCATCAGGTCACACTTGGCGCTGCCGGCAGCGGCGGCACGGTCTTCCAGGGCAATGAATTGGTCCCCGCTGCGGGTAAAAACCGCGTCGATTCCCCGCTTTTTCAGAAGCGCTCCCAACCGCTTGGCCACGTCCAAAGTAAGATTTTTTTCCTCCAAATTTCCCCGGGAGCGGCGGGCCCCCGCGTCCCTGCCGCCGTGGCCCGGATCAATGCAGACCCGCCGCAGCGGCGCGACGGCCGGAGGGGAGAGCAGTGGCACTACGACCCGGTCCCAGTCCTCCCGGCTGATCCGGAGCCGCCCCGGCTGGCCCGCCACCGGGCGTTGGCCATAGACATTCACGCCGTTGAGCCGATAGCAGGCGCCATTCAGTCGGCACTGCAGCTCCAAATTTTTCCCGCGGACGGTGCCGCAGCGGCCGCCGTCGCCGTAGGAGACTGTCCCACCGCAGCGGCCGGAAAGCACGTCCAGGCCTAAAAAATCCCCCGTCCCGGCGGACAGCCCCGTCCGGATGAGCGAGATACTCAAAAAGCAGACGAGGCGGAAAAACGAACCAAGCCGTCCCATGGAACTGCCGTCTCCTAGGGGAAGGCCGCGGGAAGGCAAGAAAATCACACCGTGAGCAGCTCCTTTTCCTTTTTTTCGAAGGCGGCACCGATTGCTCCGATGGATCCGTCGGTCCGCTTTTGCACTTCCTTCTCCAGCCGCTTTTTATCGTCTTCCGAGAAAGTCCCCGCCTTCTGCTGCGCCTTGACCTGCTCCAGCGCGTCCCGCCGGGCATTTCGGACCGCCACCCGTCCCGCCTCCGCCAGTGCGGCTGCCTTTTTGACCATCTCCTGGCGCCGCTCCCGGCTCATTTCCGGCAGAGTGCAGCGGATCCGTTCCGCCTCCGCAACCGGCGTGAAACCCAAATTGGCCAAGAGGATGGCCTTTTCGATGGCCTTTCCCGTGCCCCGGTCCCAGGGCTGAATGGCGATGGTGCGGGCATCGGGCGTAGTGACGGCGGCGATGTCGCGGATTCGGCTCTTTGCACCATAGATTTCCACTTCCAGCGAGTCCACCAGCGCCGGAGAGGCCTTCCCCGCGTGGATCGCAGCAAACTCCGTCTCCACGTGCCGCTCTGCTTTTTTTAGTCCGCCGTCCAGTTCCGCTAAAATTTGTCGTTCGTCCATGCCCTACTCCGGCAGCAGCGTGGTACCGACCGTTCCGCCGTCAACAATATCCACCAGTGCCCCCCGCCGTTCCAGGGAAAAGAGCACGGCCGGCAGATGGTTGTTTCGGCAGAGGCAGATGGCTTCCGGATCCATGAATTCGAGCTTTCCCGCGAGGGCATCGCTGCAGCTGATTCGGTCCAGCCGTCGGGCGGAGGGATTTTTGTGGGGATCGGAGTCGTAGACGCCGTCTATGGTGCTGGCCTTGAGGAGCAATTCGGCACCCACCTCCAGGGCCCGCAGCGCGGCGGCCGTGTCCGTGGAGAAGTAGGGTAGGCCCGTGCCGCCGCAGAAGACCACGGCCGTACCCCGCTCCAGCGCCTCCCGGGCTGCAATTGGGTCAACGGGGCCGACGGTCGGCAGCGGATGGGCGGACTGCAGCAGGCAGGGGATGTCCAGTTTTGTAAAAAATTCCCGCAGCGCCAGGCCGTTCAAGACGGTGGCCGCCATGCCGATCCGGTCTCCCGTCTCCCGAGAGAAAAGTCCCTCCCGGCCCCGATAGACATTCCCGCCGCCCACGACGACGGCCACCCGCACGGACCGTTCCCGCAGCGCGCCGATTTCCTCCAGAATGGGCCGGCAAGTTTCCCAGCAGAAGGCCTCGCCGGACGGGCCGGCCAGCGCCTCTCCGCTAAGTTTCAGCAAAACTTTCCTCCAACGGGGGGGCGGGGCACACATGGGGAAATGCAAGTCCGCACGCACGAACCGGTCAATTGGTTTTTTAGGCAAATTTTTTTCGGCAGCGCGATCCTCTGTTTCCCGCTAGATAAAAATTCCCGATTCCGACCCCACTAGCCGAGGAAGTTCGGCCGCCGCTCCGATCCTGTTCGTCGGTAACGCCCTTTCGACGTTTTCGAAGAGCTCCCCAACGGCTGTCAGGTTCTCCGAATGCTAGAGGGAGACAGGCGGGGAAATTGCTAGAGCTCCAAAGCTCGCAGCATTCACGCTGGGCCGAAAATCACAGTTCCCACAGAAAGTGAGCGGCCAATTTGCGCTCGGCCTGTGCCCGCTAGGTCCGACCTTCGAGTATGGCTTGCAAGTTTTCCTCTTCCGCTTTAATCTTTCTTTCCGTTTCGCTGATTTCGTTCTTGCACATAGCTACTTCACCTCTCAAACGAGCCAGATATTCACGGCGAGTAATTTTATCATTTTCGCGATTATCATATTCTCGTATATACTGCGGCTCCAACGCGCAGTACTTTAAGATATGTTTGAGTTGGTGTGGGCGGAAACTTCTTTCCGATGCGAATTTCGCAGCACATTTTTTCATTCCACCTAGCAGGAGGTTTTTCAGTTCATCGTTGACGTCGGGCGGAAAATTCGGAAGATACGCTTCCACTTTCTCGTACAGGAACATGCCTTTTCCTTCGTAAACGGACTTCGCACAAAAGAACGGATAGCGCCATATAAATTTCGCCAGTAAATCCCTTGCCCGATTTTTATCTTCCAGGGTGGCCGATTCTAGCTCCCGATCGAAGAGTTCATCTTCTTGCGGCGCTTCTTCTTGCGGTGCTATGGGCTCATCCTGCCACTCTTCGGCATCTTTCCATTCTTTCAGGTATTCGGCCATAGCTTCCCACCGATCCAATTTAGGAGGAAGCTTTTGCGCGCCCTCCAAACCGGGACGATTTCGCCTTCCTTTTCCGATGGATCCATCTGACTGCCCTATCCTTTTCAAAAGCTCCTCCAGGGAAGGCGCAGGATCGGTATTCCACTTTACAATTCCCGAAGCTTGATCTATTTCTCCGATTCCAAAGTTACTCCAGACGTAACTCCGATGATAAAATATCACACTGCAAAGTGTACAGGCAAAATGCCAAAACCCATCGGTGTCATCAATTTTGAACCCTTCAGTAATGCATTGTCCATCCGGATCAAAGCCGGGTTCCTCTCGGAGAAGCTGTAAAATGGTCTCCTTTGTGTAATCCCAATCGGTTGTTTCTCCTTTTTTCTCGAGTGCCTTCACCTCTTTTTCAGTTATTGCGAGTGTACACACTCGCTCTGAGTGAGCGCTTAATAAACATTTGAGTTTCTGTGTGCTAGCCTTCGCGCGGTACAGATTCGCGCGAGTGAGCACTGCCGGGATTTGCGGTAGGGTGGGGTTGGCTGTTCCCGCGCCCGGTTGCCCCGGCACGGCGGCGGGCGCCGCCGGAGCCGCGGCTCCGGCCTGCGTTTGACCGGCTGCCGCTACATTTGGATTGGCGCCGGGTGCCGTCGAGCTCGCCGTGGCACCTGAGCTGGCACCGGATGGGCTGGCCGGAGATTGGCCGGTCGGCGAGGGTTGGCCGGAGGGAGCTTGTCCCCCCGGTGAATAAAAGGCGGAAAGATCCGCAAGGGCTTCCTCGATTTCTTCTCGGTATTTTGCATCTACGGGCACTTCCACATCCTCACATGAAACGAATCCACCATATTTCCTACTCTCGTGGGACTGTGGGGGTTGCGCATGGGAGTCGTATTTTTCGGATGTTTGGTCCAAATGCTCGGCTGCAGCTCTAACTATACCATCCAGGAAAATCGAAAGCGGACCATTTTCGGCAAAGTCGGCCATGGCGAGGTTGCGTACGACTATGTAATAAATGCCAATTGTTACAATGATAAGGACATAGTAGAGGATCCGTTTCCCGATGGGGATGACGAAATTTTCCGTAAAATACCGTTCTAAAATTTCTTTGCGCGTCGCATCATCCGCGTGTCGCTGCGCGACATATTCCCTCGACAGCGAACGTATATTGACCTGTACATACAAACAAAATTTTTCATAGCCCCCCGAACTCATCGGCTAGCAGTGGATGGAAAATTGCGATTTCTGCAAGAAAAAAGTAAGTGGCGAATTCCCAACACGCATTCGCAGACGACAACTACTTGTACGCAAAGCGCTTTGAGATTTGGGGCCGTTCAATATAGTGTCTTTCCGATTAGATCGGGCTCCGGCGACGCAGAATAAGGTTACGGAATAAAAACCCTCGGCAGTTCTGTCCAAACCACTTACGCACAACCCCTAGCGATCCACTTCGCCCTTCCTTGGCCGTCCCCGTTTCCGGAGGGGTGGATTTTCCAAAGCATGGCCATCAACCGACCGCTTTAAAATGGCATAGATCTCCTCTCCCTCCACAGTTTCCTTTTTCAGTAGGAGCCGGACGAGGACCTCCACGGCCTCGCGGTGCTCCTCTAGAATCTTTCGCGCCCGGTCGCACTCGCCGGCGATCAAATCGGCAATTTCTTGGTCAATGGCACAGGCGGTTTTTTCGCTATAGTTCTGTGTTCGAGTGATATCCCTTCCGAGAAAAATGTGATCGACGTTCTCGCCCAGGGCGATGGGGCCCATTTTCCCCATTCCCCAGTCGCAGACCATGTGGCGGGCCAGTTCCGTGGCGGCCTTTATGTCGCCGACCGCGCCGCTGGAAGTTTCTCCCAGAAAGATTTCCTCCGCAATGCGCCCCCCCATGGCGCCGCAGATCTGATTCTTCGCGTGGTGCCGGGACTGATTGAGGATGTCCTTCGATGGCATGAACATGGTACTGCCGAGACTGCGACCGCGGGGCAGGATGGTGACCCGGTGAACCGGCAGTAGGCCGTCGTCGATGTGGGCCTGGACGATCGCGTGGCCGGCCTCGTGGTAGGCTGTGATGCGGCGGTCCTCCTCGTCCATGAGCTTGCGCCGTTCCCGACCGTAGGCCACCTTGTCCCGGGCCTCTTCCAAGTCCACGCGGTAGACCACTTTTTTCCCCTTGCGGGCCGCCGTGAGGGCTCCCTCGTTGAGGAGGTTTTCCAGGTCTGCGCCGGCGAATCCGGGCGTGCTGCGGGCAAGTTTCTTCAGGTCGACGCTCCGGTCCAACTTGATCTTCTTCGCGTGCACCTGCAAAATCTCCTCGCGGCCCCGGATGTCGGGCAGATCGATGAGCACCTGCCGGTCGAAGCGGCCCGGCCGCAGGAGGGCGCTATCCAGCACGTCGGGGCGATTGGTGGCCGCCATGATAATGACTCCGTCCCGGCCGTCGAAGCCGTCCATCTCCACTAATATAGAGTTGAGTGTCTGCTCGCGTTCGTCGTTGCCGCCGCCCAGGCCCGCCCCCCGCTGGCGCCCAACCGCATCGATTTCATCGATAAATACTATGCAGGGAGCATTTTTCCGGCCCTGCTCGAAGAGGTCCCGCACCCGGGCCGCCCCCACGCCGACGAACATCTCCACGAAGTCGGAGCCGCTGACGCTAAAAAACGGCACGTCCGCTTCACCGGCTACCGCCTTCGCCAGGAGCGTTTTGCCCGTTCCCGGCGGGCCGACCATGAGGCAACCCTTGGGAATTTTCCCGCCGATGGCGCTATACTTCTGCGGCTGTTTGAGAAAGTCCACGATCTCCGCCACCTCCTCCTTCGCCTCGTCGCAGCCGGCCACGTCCCGGAAGGTAACTTTTTTCTCTCCGCCCGCGTAGAGCCGGGCCCGAGTTTTTCCGAATGTCATCGCGTTGCGGCCCGCCCCCTGGACGCGCCGGCCGAAGAGCACGAAGAGCAGAAAAAGCACGAAAAGAAAGGGCAAGATGCTGAGGGCTAGATCAGAAAAGAACGTGCTGCCCGGCCTCTCCCTCAGGGCGCGGCAGGAGACGATCTGGTGGAAGCGGGCGTCGGTGAGGCGGCCCTGGGCGGAGAAATCCACGGGAGGGGCGGGCGGCGGCGCCAGCTGGGCCTTGCCGCTAGCCTTGTACCACTGTAGCCCGCGACTGGGCACGGAGCGCAGTTCGCCGGAGAGAATTCGGCCGGCCGAAGCCGCATCGGCCACGTCCCCCATGGTCCATTCGACGGCCGTCCGCGGTGCGGCGGGAGACACGAGGACCCAGGCCAGCAGAAGCAAAAAAATGAGGGCGCCCCAGATGGCAAAAATTTTTGGCCGGAAACTGCCTAGCGGCCGTGGCTTTCTTCCCTTCCCCATGATTTCTTCCGGCCATTCCCTAGCACGGGGGCCCTCCGGGAGTCAATCGCCGATGGGAAATTTGCGCGGAAAGCGGAAAAACTCTTTACAGCGGCGGCGGGCCCACTAGGACACCGGGCAAGCCATGATAAAGACGAGGAAGGCGATTGCGAAGCGGTTCAAGTTCACCGCCACGGGGAAAGTGCTGCGCCGCACGGCCGGATACGGACACATGCTGCGCAACCGGAGCACGAAGGCCCAGCGGCGGGCCCACTGCGATAAGGCCGTCTCTGCCGGGTTTTCCGCCCACGTGCGCAGGGCCGTACCGTTCGCCTAGCGAGTGGCTGAAGAAGATTTAGGATGGTCCGGCGGGCGGAATTTGGCCGTTCCGGTGGACCAGATGGTAGGAGGAAATTGACATGCCACGGGCCACCAATGCGGTAGCGACGAAGAAGCGGCGGAAGCGCATTCTCAGACAAACTAAGGGATATTTTGGCAACAAGTCGCGGCTCTACCGCTATGCCATCGACGCATTCTGGCGGGCCGGCTGCTTCGCCTACCGGGATCGGCGCAAAAAGAAATCCGAATTCCGGCAGCTGTGGATCGTGCGCATTAACGCCGCCTGCCGCCCACTGGGGATTCGCTACAGCCAACTCATCGCCGGTCTCGCTGCGGCGAAGATCGAGTTGGATCGCAAGGCATTGAGCGAGTTGGCCATCCAAGACCCCTCCGCGTTCGGCGCCATCGTAGAGCGGGCTAAGGCGGCGCTGGAACTGACCCCCTAGGACCGAAGGCCGTGGGTCAATCGGAGGAATTCGCCGCTCTGGAAGAGCGACTTCAACGGCTGCCCGACCTGCTCACCGGCCGGCTCCGCCTGTGCAGCGACCGGCCGGCGCTAGAGGCGGCCAAGGCGGAATTTTTTGGTCCCAACGGCGCGCTGACCGCCCTGTCGAAAGGCATCGGCAAAGTGCCCAAGGAGCGTCGGCCGGAGATGGGCAAGGTTCTCAATGGGGTCCGAGGACGGCTGGAAAGTGCTCTGGAGGAGGCCCGTTCCCGGATCGAAGAGAGCGAGATTGCCGCCAAATTGGGCAAGCGGCCCGATCCAACTCTCACGGCGGCAGCCGGAAAGGCCGGCCTCCGCCATCCGCTCTCCATAGTCCGTCGGCGTGTTGTGGAAATTTTTGGCTCCATGGGCTTTACCGTCGCAGAAGCCACGGAAATAGAAACGGAATGGCACTGCTTCGATGCCCTCAACATGCCCGCCACCCACGCCGCCCGGGACAGCATGGACACGTTTTTTCTCTCGGACGGCGAAGCGGTTGCCAACGTGGAAAGGCATGGGTCGGGCGACGGCCGCTACCTGCTCCGCACCCACACCACTTCCGTACAGGTCCGGGAATTCGTAAAAGGCACTCTGCCTCTGAGAGTTATAGCTCCAGGCCGGGTCTTCCGGCGCGACACGGTGGATGCTACCCACAGCGCCAATTTCCACCAGTGCGACGTTGTTCACGTGGACCGGCAGGTGTCCGTGCTGGACCTGAAGGACACCATCGAGTTTTTCCTGCGCAGCTTTTTTGGTCAGAGCGTGGAAACCCGTTTCCGGCCCAGCTTTTTCCCCTTCACCGAGCCCAGCTTCGAGGTGGATCTGCGCCTGCCAAACCTGGGGAAACTGAGCGGCAGCTGGATCGAGATCCTCGGCTGCGGCATGATCCATCCGAAAGTCTTCCGGGCCGTTGCCATCGATCCGGAGGAGTGGTCCGGCCAGGCCTGGGGCATCGGCATCGAGCGGATCGCCATGCTGCTCTACGGCATCGACGACGTCCGCTACTTCTACCGCAATGACGAGCGATTCCTGCGGCAGTTCAATTGATCGTTACGGTCTAGGCCTTTACATTCACGTGCCCTTCTGCGCCTCCCGCTGCGCCTACTGCGCCTTCTACGGCGAACCGCCCCGCCGCGGGGACATGGATAACTACCTGCAGTGCTTGGAGCGCGAGTGGGAACTGCGCTGGGATGGCCGCCCCGTCGGGACAGTTTATTTTGGCGGTGGCACGCCGGGCCTCCTCTCTTGCAGTGATTTCGAGAGAATAGCAAAATTTTTGGCTCCGGCGCTCTCGCCCCAATTGCACGAGTGGACCGTAGAATTTTCTCCGGCCACCGTTCGAGAGGATAAGTTGCGTACCCTTAGAGAATTGGGCGCTACGCGGATTTCTTTGGGCGTGCAGAGCTTCGACGATCGCACTTTGGCCGCGCTGGGCCGCCGGCAGCGGGCCGATCTGGGCCGGTCCGCCTTTGATATGGTTCGGGCTCAAGGATTTTCCGTCAATGTGGATCTGATTTTTCTCGCCCCTGGCCAGCGGTTGGTCGACTGGAAACGGGATTTGGCCTGCGCCGTCGATATGGGCCCGGACCACATTTCCACCTATTGCCTTACGGCGGAGTCTGGCGCGCCCCTCTGGAAAAACCGCCCCATCCCTTCGGCAAATGGCGGTGAAGCGTTTTACCGCATGGCTCGAAATTTTCTCCAAACAAATGGCTACGAGCACTATGAAGTGTCCAACTTTTGCCGTCCGGGCCACCGCTGTCGGCACAATTGCAACAGTTGGGCCATGGGCGAGTGGCTGGGTCTGGGGCCGTCCGCAGCTTCCCAGTTCCGGGCTAGGCGTTTCCGTAACGTGCCAAATTTGGTCGGCTGGATGGCGGGGCTGCGGTCCGGCTCTCTGGCGGAGGAAGATGTGTTTTTGCTTTCTGAGCAGCTGTTACTGCAGGACCGGTTTATTTTTGGAATGCGGACGGCCGAGGGCGTGCCCGCCTCCCTACTGGACTGCGCCGACCAATTGGGCTTTGGAAAAGTGCGATTGCTGTTTGAACATTTTCAACGGGAAGGACTTATAACTGTGCGGGAGGGTCAACTTTGCCCCACCGGACGGGGCCTACTGCTGGCGGATGGCCTGGCGCTGGAAATCCTCTGCCATTGCTCTTGACCGATCGGTCCCCTATCCTACTACCAGTTGGCAGTCGGGAGAGATGGCTGAGTGGTCGAAAGCGCCTTCCTGCTAAGAAGGTAACCCCCGAAAAGGGGTTCGAGGGTTCGAATCCCTCTCTCTCCGCCAGGCGACGAATTTCAAAAAACATTTGCGGCGAACTATAAGGGCTTTGTTGTAAGCAGTTTAGCGGTTGAGCGGGCGGAGGGATCGGATGCCGGCGGAGTCGGGCAATTTGCGAATTTCTCGCAGAATCTCCCGCTGCCGCAGAATTAGTTCCTGAGCGGTCGCATCTCCGGACACGTGAACGGTTAGGACAGCCCCATCGATGCCGTAGGGCTGGCAGAGGCGCGCCAGGGTTTTCCCGACAATCTGGGGCCAGAGGTCCGCCAGCGTTTGGAGGCGGCCCGAACGGCCCAAATAACTTCCCACGAGCCGATTAACAAGGTCATCGAGCTGGCCGGCGGGACGGCCGCCGCCCCGCCGCTCCGGAGCCGGCAGACCGCAGAAGTTTTCCACCAGCTGCCGTTGGGCGCGGTTGAATTGTTTTTGTTCCCCCATCAGGAGATCCGTTCTATGACCGCTCCGAGGCTGCGCAATTTTTCTTCGAAGCCTTCGTAGCCCCGATCGACGTGATGCACGTTCTGAATGGTACTTTCGCCCTCCGCCGCCAGCGCGGCCAGATAGAGGCAGGCCCCGCCGCGCAGGTCCGCCGCCACCGTCCGTGCGCCGGTTAATTTTCTCGGGCCCTTCACGATAGCACTTTGTCCCTCCAGCGCAATGGCGGCTCCCATGCGCTCCAGTTCTCCCAGGTGGGCAAAGCGGTGGGGATAGACCCGCTCCGTAATAATGCTAATCCCTTCCGCCTGAGTCATCAACACGCACATGGCGGCCTGCAAATCCGTCGGGAAGCCGGGGTAGGGGAGCGCGGTTAGGTCCGTCGGCCCCAGGCGACTGCGACTTCCAAAGACGTAAATGGAGTTGCGGCCCAACTTAACCGGCACGGCCATGGAATCCAGGGACTCCAGAAGTGCCCCGCAGTGGGAAGGATCGGCCGGCGATAGG
>JAITDG010000008.1 GCA_031282685.1 Puniceicoccales bacterium
AAGTTAAATTCCCTGGACTTTTTCATGCCGAAGTACCAATGGGAGATGCGGTCGCTTGCCTAAGTGCCGCGCTTAACGCCATGATACGAAATTTCTCCAAGGAAAATCGAAGACGGGCCATCGTTATCGGAGCCGAGCACCTATACACACTAACCATGGATCTCTCTCCCGCCATCCGGGCGGAGTTCGCGACCCTTCCCGCAAGGTGCGGCGGAGCCGAATGTCTTCGCAACGCCGTAAGAGCTGATTGGGTCTATCAATCCGAATATCAGAGTTATCTGGACGATTCGCTTCCGAGCAGGGAATCCTCTAGGAATTTCATAAAAAGCATTTTAGATCCAATTCTCAGAAAAATTCTCCAACTGACAGAAGAGAGCGAAGAACCGGTACTTTTTTTTGATCCGAACTGGCGGGATTCCGTGGGCACCGGGATCCGTTGCCTTCCCCGCGAGGCAGGTGCTTCCGAAGAGAAAGTCTATCAACTATGCACGAAAAGAACCGACGGAACAATTGAGCCGGCGGACTATTCTTGTTTTTTTAAAAAATTAGCCTTCCTTTACTAGCTTAGCCGGAAATATTTTTGGCGAAAATTTTGTCCAATCTAGGAAATCTTCGAGGGCCGGCGACCGGGCGGAGAAGCCGTGGGAAACTCCATCCACTTCGTAGGTGAGAGAGATTTCCGCCGAATGCAGCTGCAAGGTGCGGACGGACAGTTCCTCCGCTGCGCGGCGGTTCAGCGGAAAATCTCCGTAAGTGCGATCGCCTACGATGGGAAACTGTCGCCGGCCGCACTGGTAGCGGAGCTGGTGGGTTCGGCCCGTAATGGGGCGCAGCTCCAGCAGTGCCAAGGAAAACTCGCCAATGGAGCGCATTTCCCGCAAAAAAACTTCCGTGCGGGCCTCCCGATCGCCGGCCGCGGCCCGCAGTCGTTCCCCGTCCCGGGCCTTTTTCAGCCGGTCGATCCAAAGTTCTTTGACGAGTCGTCGACCGGCGAAGGCAAAGGCCCAGTAGACCTTCCGCACCGTACAGCGCCGGAAGGACTCCCGTACGGCGCGGGCCACCGGCTGCTCCAGGGCCAGCAGCAGTAGGCCGGCCGTGGCCGAATCTAGCCGGTTTAATAGGTAGATCGGCGGTCCACCCGGCGGGCGGTAGGCCCGCTCGACCGGATCGTAGGGTGCGGCGATGGGCGTCCGCCGGCCCGACACATCGGGCCCATTCGGGTGGGAAAGTAGTCCCGCCGGCTTCCCAATGGCCACAAGCCCATTCCCGTCCACCGCAACAATTTCCGCCCCGCCCCGCAGCAGGGAGCGGAGCAGCGCCTCCCGTTCCGTGGGGACATTTTTTAAAAAAGGAGCGGCCACGGCTCAGCCCCCTTCGACGAGTTCCAAAATAGCCGATTCCAAGCGATTTACCTCTTCTTGCACCGCGAGCAGTGCCCGGCAGCCGCTTTCGCTGTAGTTTGTGGCTAGCTCTTCTTCTATTTTTTTCAGAGCGGCCGTTTTTTCTTCCAGCCGTGCGGTGAGCTCCTCCATCCGCCGGTCCGGATCTCCCTTGCCCTTTTTCTGCCTCTGGGCGGCCCCTTTCGGGGATTCCTTTTGCGGGCCGTTGCTCCGGTCCAGCAGCCAGCGGGCGTATTCCTGCAGAGATCCGTTAAATTTCTGGCAGCAGCCGCCGTCCACGACGTAGAAGTCCCGGCAGCTGTCGGCGAGCGTTTGAAAGTCGTGGGTGACCAGCAGGACGGCCCCCTCGTAGCTGCGAATGGCCTCGGCGAGGGCAGTCCGCGCTTCGATATCCAAGTGATTGGTCGGTTCGTCCAAAACGAGCAAGTGCGGCTGCGGGAGAGTTGCCATGGCCAGCAGCAGTCTCGTCTTTTCGCCGCCGGAGAGGTGGGCCGTTTGAGTCAGGGCGCGCCCCTGGCCGATGCCGAAGCGGGCGAGCTGACTCCGGATTTGCGTTTCCGTCTGTCCGGGGCTTTGCTGCCGGAAAGCCTCCACTGGAGTTTTTTGCAAATCCAGCGCCTCCTCCAGCTGCTGGGCGAAGTAGGCAATTTTGAGGGACTTTGCAAAAATCCGTTCGCCGGAAAGCGGAGCAAGTTGGCCCGCCACCGCCTTCGCCAGGGTGGATTTGCCATTGCCGTTTGCGCCGAGCAGGGCAATGCGGTCCCCCGCGTTGATCTGTAAATTCACCGCCCGCAGCACGATCCGGTCGCCATAGCCCAGAGCCACGTTCTCTAGCGAAACCAACCGCCGGTCCACCTTCGGAGCCGGCACGGGGAAGTGGAATGCCACTTCATAGTTTGCGGGCGGTGGCGGCGGTTCTTCCAATTTTTCCAGCATTTTTAGGCGGCTCTGGGCCTGCTTCGCCTTCGACGCCTTGGCGCGGAACCGGTCCACGAAGGACTGCAGGTGCTCCCGCTTTCGCTGCAGTGCAATACCCTCCATTTCCCGGGCCCGCCGAACGTTGGCCTCCGTGGAGCGAAAAGTGTCATAGTTCCCGCGGTACAGCTGGGCCCCGGCATCCTGCAGATGTAGGATGTGATCGCAGACGCTGTTAAGAAATTTTTTTTCGTGGGAGATGATGCAGAGAGATTTGTCCGTCCGCCGCAGGTACTGCTCTAGCCAGAGGGCCGTTTCAAAGTCCAGATGATTGGTAGGCTCGTCCAGGAGAAGACAATCGGAAGGTGCAAAGAGCGTCGAGGCCAGGGCCGCCCGCACCCGCCAGCCGCCAGAGAGGGATTGGAGCGGCTGCCGCATGGATTCCTCCGAAAAGCCCAGTCCGGCCAAGATGCTGGCCGCCCGCGCTTCGCTGTCCTGTCCGCCGAGGGCAAGGAACTGGTCCCAGAGTTCCGCCAGCTCCATCCCGTCCCGCTCCGGCCCCTCCAACTGCTCCCGCACCAGCGCCAGCTCCCGGTCGGAGGCGAGGACCAGCTCCAGCGGGCTCTGCCGGCCATCTCCCATCTCCTGGCGCACCTGCACAAAGCGGTAGCCGCCCGGGTAGAGTATTTCTCCCCCGTCGGGGACGATTTCGCCCAGAATAATACGAAAAAGTGTGGTTTTCCCTACGCCGTTCGGACCGACAATGCCCACCTTCGCTTCCGGCGGGATGGAAAAAGACACGTCGGAGAAGAGCAGGCGGGGGCCAATGCGATAATTGAGCTCTTTTGCCTGCAGCATGGGGAATCACCGAAAAAATAAAAAAACGTCAAGAGAACGGCGGTCGGACTGCGACCGCAGGGGGCGGCAGCGCCGGACCGGCACCCTATTCCTCTGGCTTCGTTTTGGGGAGGCCCGTCACGCGGCGACCCTCCTTCCAGAGCCCCCGCTTCCGCAGGAGATCAATCCGCTCGAAGCGGCTCAGCACGCTCCGCTTCTCCGCCTGCCCGCCACCCTTTCGAAAACTGCTATGCCTCGACATGTGTCCCTCTAGATTCAGTCCAAAAGACCTTCCGGGCCGCTGGCAATGGAAAAGTCGACTTCCTCGAAGAATTTCAAATGTCCGCAATTGCGCTCAAGTTCGCCGGCGGCAGACCCAGGGAAACGTGTCCCTTCTCTACCGCCCGCCGATGTTTTTCTACTTTTCGTCCGGGACAAGGCTGGTGACAGGCGCTCCTGCCGCTGCCGGGCCGCCATCCTGGTGCCAGATCCAGTATTCCTCTTTCTTCGTTGGCCGCAGCGACGGAGGTGGCAAATTTGGCGACTCTTCTGGAGAAGATGCCATAGCTTTGGGCGGGATCCAGTCCGTAGTGGGGACCTCCATTTGCCTTTCCGATGGCGGGATCCAGTCCGTAGTGGGGATCTCTCTTGGCGGAGTGAAATCCGGTCCAACTTTCTTTGCTTTCGGGTCAGTGTCCAATTCCTCCCCGGACTTTGGGTGCCTCACATTTCTTCCCGGTTCGAAGTCAAACCTTTCCCCTCTTGGAGCTCGCGGTCTCGGCGGCCGTGGAATATCTCTTTTTTCACCGCCTTCACCGCCACCGAAGCCCTGATCTGCCGAACGAGTGAAATTCCTCACACCCCCAGATTTAACTGTCTTTCCGGTCGGCGGTGGGACTTTCGCTCTAGGCATATCTGTTTTGTCCGACTCCCAGTCCGAAACAGAAAAACTCCTGTCGCTAGTGTCGCTGGCTGGTTCTTTGCAATCAGCGGGATCGGCTAGTGCGGGGTGCGGAGTGGGGAGTTTTCTTTGCTTTACCTCCCCGGCGAGAATATTTTTTAAAAGAAACAGAATTAAAGCTTTAACTTCTTCAATAGTTCTAAAGTTATCTAGAGTAAGTGGCGGGAGAATAAATAGCTGCATGGTTCGATTAAAAGCTCTCTCCTCCATAAGAGGCCCATACTCTTCCCTCCGAATGAACCTATTTAGGAGTATCACCACCTCGACATATGGCGCGACGCAGTGCTCTAAATCCAATGGTCCCACTGGCTGTGGATCTGCCGGGATGATGCGACAACGGCCACCCACATGGATTATGCGTCGCATTTCCTCTTTTGCGTCGCCGCCTCCTCCTCGCTCTTCAGCTTGGATACATTTTTCAAGTACTATGAGTAGAGCGGCAAGATCTTTGCGACACACAAAAAAATGCAAGAAAAAGCCGGGGATATATCTTTGACAAAACAACTCAAATATTTTGTCGTTGACATCCTGGGCAGTGGCAGGACGCCTATCATCCGGGGAGCCTCGCGTTTCCAGCAACGCCCTGAGTACAGATTCGCTCACTGGGACACAGCAAGACCGATTCACCGCACACATTCTTGGCAATGGTTTCTTCAATTTCACTGGAACTAGGCATAGATCATTATGACCGAATTGTGCTACGCGCTGCCCGACATACTTTAACTCGAAAGGTCTACCTAAACTCATGGCGGTAGCGCTTGCGGAACTATGTTCTTCTGTCAACGTTTTTTTGCATTTTTGCCTGCAATTGAAAAAAACTAGCAACCTTCCCCGCCCACGGGAGAAAATTTCTCCCGGGAGGGCATGCCTATGGGGCATTTCTCGTCGATTTCTTAGAGCACTTTCCTTTCCTCCCCTTCGGCGGTACCTCCGGCCGGAACCTTCTTTGGAAGTTCTGTGCGGGAAATTGGCGTTCGTTTGCTCTCGCAGTGAATCTCGCTGCCGGTTGCGCAGATGCACGGTCGCTGGGGAGGGATGGAAATTTTCTGCTCTTCTCGGCCATTGCCGCATTTGCTACGCGAATAGCCAGCTCCATAGCATCATCCATCTCCTGCCCCCCTTGCGAATCCTGCTCACACCCTTCCGGAATCAAGTCATCTTCCACTATCTCTTTCCAAGGTTTTGTGCTGCTTTGGGTATTGAGAGGGAGGTACGATCGAGGGCTTTCCCGCCGATCGGTTTCGCACGGCAGTTGAATTTTTTTGCCATTTGGAAGAACGGCAACGGGCGGCGGCAATTCACCTTTCTTCACGGCTGCGTCCACTAACTTCCGATTAAGTTCTTTGATGTCTTCTAAACTTTTATAGTAAAGCAACATATCTCCTGGAAGAAGCGAACTAATAAGCAAATAAAGATCCTTATCGCTTGCGGGCCAGTTCTTTCTGCGCATACTATTTATGAGCGGTGTCAACCTACGGTCAAACGGGAAGCTCTCGCTGCTTTTAGGGGCACCTGCCGTACGTAAACGGTATTCGCGATTTTCCGGATTCCAGTAGAGACGTTGCTCAAACCCAAGTGCTGTCGTACTCATGGCCGTGCCATTAAAAAATTATGTTCCTCTGTCAACGTAATTTATGCATTTCTAATCGGCTGAAGTCGCCGGCGGCTGTGGCGCACTACCGTCGGCGATTACTATCGGAAAGAGCGGCGGCAGTCCGTGCTTTTGCCAAACGGCGCCTAATAATTGATAGTTGAGGAGGCAGATGTCGCTGACTGTTAAAAAATCTTCCACCCAAAATCCAGGACAGTGCGCACCGAGAAACGCATCAAAATTTTGACCAGTGATGGGCTGCTCGCCCTTAGAAAATTTGTCTATGTGTACCGTTAAACGTTGGTCCAGCTGATGGGGCTTTGACCGGAAGGACTTTTTGGAATTATAAGGTGAAAGCTCCATTTCCGGATACGGATAATGCGCTCATCACTTTCGCTATTCTTTTCTGCGATCGCGTCCGTGGCAGCGCCATTATTTGTCTAAAAATCCCAAATGCATGCCGCATCAAGTCTTGAATTTGACGTGCATTTGATGAATTTTATTATTTCTCCTTGGAAAGCGATAAGATCGCTGTAATTCTCTGCCGGTGGCTGTTTTCCAATTTTAGAAAAAATAAAAGTTAGGTAGCAGTGAAAGTTTTCGATATTTGCTATGGAATAGGGGAAATACAGTGAAAAATTTGATTCCACCCTACAATCCAGCGGCACGCCGCCAGCTGGACTTATTGACGAGCCCGTTGGCGTTCCTGCCGGCACGAGAAGATAGATCCCTCCACACTGTACTACGTGGGGAAGCTGATTTCTGCTCGTCGCATCCATGGCGAATTCTTACGTTGGCGCAAGTCATTCTATTAATGAATTTTATCAATTAAACGGGAGATTCCGCCAAAACCGTACGCAATTCCGCCACGTGGGCACTAACCTCGTTAATAATTATACCTTGAAACTCAAGATCCAAAGCTTCGATGTTTGTATCATGTAGCGCCGCTCTCACATCTTCTTGATTATTTGCTTTCATCCGGTCCGCAAATTGGCTCATAAGTGTCTGCGTCATTCCCGCAACGGAACCGGAGAGGCCGCAAACTAAAAGTGCCGTATCGGCATTTTGCACGCAGGACCCGACGACAATGATCGAAATAGCACTAATGGATGACACTGCCGAAGTGAAGTAGGATAATACTCTCACGGCGGAACGCTGTCTCTGAGTAAGGCGGTGAGCTCCTCCAATAATTCTATTGCTGACGTCAGTTGGCAGTGAATGGAGATGTCTTTTTACTGCTTCTACCGACAAAAGTGTAATGCCGTTTATTGGTTCAAAATTCATGGTGTTACCCTATGATGATTTTCCCCGCGATGTCAATGCTAAATCGCTCCACGGGAAGCATAAATTTCCGTAACCGCCCGCAGCCGGACCGATTCTTCGTCAAATGAGCTGCGCCAGGAGAAGCTGCATTTGCCGTTCCAATTGGAGCAGATTTCCGCAATTGCCCAGTACGAAGTCCGCCCGGAGAATTTTCTCCTCCACAGGGAATTGCGCTTCCATCCGCCGCTCTAGCTCCCCCCGGTCCCAGCCGCGGGACACGATGCTGCGGCTCAGCTGGGCCGCGAAGGAGGAGTAGACGCAGACGGTACAGTCAAAGTGCTGAGCCAGGTTATTTTCGAAAAGAAGCGGAACTTCGATGGCGGTTGGCACGGACACCTTTTGGGTCCAGAGGAAGTCAATTTCCGGATGTATGATGCTTTCCAGCACTTCCCGAGCATCGTGCCGGTTAAAGACGATCTGCGCCAACTTTCGGACGAGCAGTTCTCCGTCTGCGTCGACGCATTCCGCCCCAAAATGTCGCCTAAGGCCATCTTTCACTCGATCGTTTCCGCGGAGGGCTTGCCGCACGTAGTCGTCCAAATTGATGGTTTCAAAGCCGTAGCGGCCGAACACGGCCAGCGTGGTGCTCTTTCCACAGCAAATTCCGCCCGTCAGGCCAATTTTCACGGGGTGAGGCTACCGGAAAATTTACACGGCGCAAGTCAGTTGCATTGAAGGTTGACCAAAGGCGAAAAAACAGCGTGGCCCCGTCCGCCGAGCCACAGCACGTCGACGGACGGAACCTACTATGAACACAAAGGAGGACCAATGGAAAAGCCTATGTTTGGCAAGCTTTTTCTGACGGAAGCATTTAGACGATTTTTTGCCCACAAAACTGCCGGCGCCGTCGACCGTTGGATGGGCAGGATTCGCAAAGGTGAGCGGCCATCGGATCGGCGCCGCACTTCTCGATTGACAAATCGGTTTCCACTCCAAAGCCTGTATCCAATGATGCCTTCCGCGAATCCGGAGCTTCCATTGGCCACACGCGTGTTGGGTCGAGACCTCCTTATCGCGGAGCTTTCGTCGGCACTTGCCGTGAGCGAAGTGGCCGTTCTCGGTGCCGTACAAACGATGCTGGCAGAGACCATAGTTCTGGGTTCTATCCAACATCGCCTGCACGAGATTATGCATTGCCCGACTGCCGTTGGGGCTCTGTTTTATTTTCTCTGCTGCATCACATTAGGAATTTTTCTAATCTATTCGCTGGCCACCTACGGGAAGCCAATGGGTTCGCTGGTAGAGCTCGCCGCCGAGGAACTTCAAAACAACGATCGCGTCGATGGCCTAGCGGAGGCGCAGGTTTCCGCGGCCGCCGCCGGTCTCCTCCTGCCGATGGCCGAAGACGAAGGCATCGGCAAAGCGCTCTGCGGAAAAATCGTCGAGCTAACTCAAAAGTCCCCTCTGGACCTGTCCCGCTGCAAAATTGCGTCGGGTGGGAGTGCCGATCCCGCCGAATCGCTAGAAAACGCAGTGCTATCGCTAAATAAGGCGCTGGCCATGGAAAAGGAGGACGGTGCGGAGGACTATCCTCTCCGGTTGCGGCCGGATCTTCCCTTGACCAAGGAAAGTGCGGACAGATGGAACGAGTTCGTCGATCTCCTCGACCGCTATGGCCAACTGCGCCACGCCGAAGTCGATATAAAGGAGGAAGAGGAAAAATTGGCCAAATTTCTAACTACTTCGGACTATAAGGATGGGCTCATCACAGCTAGGGCAGATGCCTATATTAGCGATGACATCAATTGGGATACCGTCAATAAATCAAAATTCACTATCGAAATTGCAAACATTGCCAGGGGTATTATCGCAAAAGAAGGTATGCCTCCGTCAAGCTCTACAGAAATAGGTAATTTCCTTAGTGAGTTGTATCGTTTTCGGGGCCTCAAAAAACCAGCACAAAAATGTACAATTACAAATGGCTACGATTATACTACTTTAAGAAATAGTTCCGTCGAGTCCCTCCAGATTTACGCTAGCGATTTTTCATTTATAATGTCATCGTTTATAGGTATGGGCTGCCCGATTTCCAAATCTTCACTTGGAGAGTTCATAGCAATGCGCAAATCATGGAATGCAGAAAATTTATCTTTGTCTGACTATCCCATTTCTTGTTTTAACGAGAAAATTTTAGACTGCGGATATGGAAAAGAATTTCTTTCCTACGAAAGAAATTTTGCCGGACTGGAAAATAGAAAAATCGGCGACCATTATTCGGAATTCAAAGATGATGATTGGAGCAATATTGAGGATAGTATTCCCTTTTTAAGGGAGTACTTCGTGGACGTTTTTCTCGAAAATAAAATCTATCGCGATGGAACCATGACCGGACCGGAGCTGCTCAAGGATGCGGAAGACAAATACAACGAGTCACTCCGCGAGCCGCTGGTCGCAGCCCGCAAGAAGTTGGAATTCCAGAGACTTTCCTGGTTGCCAAAGCCGGCCGAAAAACCGGAAAATGGAGAAAAACTACTAGTGCACAGTGTTCGAGGCATTTTTGAGCCGTTTTCAGATCCCCAAAAACTCTCCAACGGAACGGAAACGTCGGATCCGGTGCCCCTTCTGCTGGATAAGCTACGTGAAGTTACTCAGAGAAAAGACACTATAGGTCCAATCCGGATCGATCCGAACGCGAGCGACGTCGCTGAAGAACTCAACCGCAAGCTAGGCTCGAAACTCGTCTGTCTATCTTGCACGCAACAAAATCACAAGGAAAAGATCCAGGCCTTCATCGCAGAATTCAATCGCTATTCCGCTCTCATCCACAGTGAGTGGCAGTTACACGACCATGCGCTATGTCAAATTTCTAAATCACTATTTAACAGCGGCGACTCCGCTACGCTTTCTCCGCTAAAAGCGTTTCGCGATAGGGAAGTGGATGTGAATGACGGTAAAAGTGCCGTAGCCCGCGTCCAAATGCTAAAAATCCCCTCGCAGAACTGCGATGGCGAAGAGCCGGCAAAGGGAGTAGTGCGCATTAGCGATATCGGTAAAATGATTGATTCATGGGAAGGACAGTGGCGGGAAAAGTTCTTTGAATTTTTGCGGAGTAGCAATTCCCGGGGAAAGCGCTTTCGCCTGGAAGAATCCTTTCCACCCTACGAAAAGAAATGCCCACGGGAGAAGTACATGGCCCAGTTAGGCGCCGGTCTAATTTCGGAAGGCAAAGACAATGCCCCAATTTCCTACGATGCCTACGTGCTCTTGAAAACCATCCACGAAGAGAAAATGGCCTTCCTAAAGCGACTTACGGATTTGGTCTACGCAACTCCGGTGACCGTGCAGCTAGCTATGGACGGAAAGGTCGATATGCCAGCCCATCTGGCCTATTCGCGCCTGACGGGGCCAATTGCCTCGGACGATTCGGACAAAGTCCGAGCGCATAAAGCGGCGCTGCAAGAGGCGCAAAAAAGCTACGGACCCACGGCCGGCGCCTAGCCCCAATTTTTTCCCGCCCATCGGCAGGTGCGATCGCGCCGACCTCAGTTTCTACGGCTTTTAGTGCTTTGTAAAAATTTCCTTGTGCCGGTGGCCATTTCCCCAAATACTCAACTGGATGAAGTTCCTCCGCTACCTAAGTGCCTTACCGTTGGCGGGCGCCTGCCTTTCTTCGGCACTCGGCGCGATCAAGTGGAATTCTACCGCGGTAAATAACGGGATCAGTACGGCAACCGTAAGCGCAGAGACTGGCGAAGTGATATTTCTGCCGGAAAGCGTTTTCAATTTTACCGAAAGCGTCATAATCGGCAACAAAAAACGGGCTTTCCGCGGCATAGGACTGGACAGTGATGGGTTGCTTTCGCAGAAAATATTGGTTTCGGAGGTGGTATTTATTTAAAAAATTTTACGGGAAACGTTACCAATTCCGTATTTGCGAACAATATGGCCGGCAACGGCGGAGGAATTGCCGTTGCTTCAACTTTCACCGGCCAAAATTCCAATTTCGCCGATCTGGGCGGTAGCTTTTTCCTAAAAAATTTGGGAGATGGTTCCGGTGGAGCTATTTATTTTGATAAGGGAGCTAAAGTGGCAGCTCTGACCGGCGATGTGATTTTTCAGGACAATTTGATCAATAATAATGTGGGCATATCATTGAACAGCGACGGCGAAAGTCGGTCAAACGGACTATATTTTGCCAATTTCGACAATAACGGAATGGCCGCCATCGGGGCTGCGGAAAATTGCACATTTTGGAACTACGACGGCGTCTGCGGGAACAGGGACGCATCGAGTAACCAACATAAGCCGCAGCTTACCGTTCAAATTAATCCGGATTCGAAACAGGGCGGCACCGTGCTCTTCGACCGCTACCGATCGGACATTTGGTTCGAAACTACCACCGGCGCAACTGTTTCCTATGGAACTATGGTGCTGCAGAACGGGGCCTCCTTCGGAGCCGGCGAGAGCAATTTTTGCCAAGTGGCCCCCAATTCCGGCCCCTTCAATTTGGGGTCCAACGCCACTCTACGGATTGCCTATGGGCAAGATATCAAACGCTATACCTTCAACGAAGACACGTTCAAAATTGAATCCGTTACAGAAGTGGTTCCCTATGACCCACTTTCCCAGCTGAGTGAAATCGGCGCTGGATCGGTAGTACTGGAGGGCAAATTACATTTCATTTTGCCTTCGACTGTTGCAAATGGTAACATAATGCTACAAATTCCGCTGGGAACGGTGAGGATCGCCAACTCTGCCACGATCGACGTCGGCGTAAGTGCCTGCACGAAGGACCGACTTACCCTATTGCCGGATCAGTCAGTGACACTACTGACCTGCAGTGATCTGACCTGCGACGCGGAGCTCCCCGTCGAATGCAACGGTGCGACCATCACCGGAGTTGGCATACAGTCCGGCTACCAATTTCGAGTTTGAAAAGATGCCAATCAAATTTTGGCGAGCGTACTGGCGGATTTGGGTGCTTCCGGCTCCGGCAGTTCGAGTAGCGGGAGCTCCAGCTCGGGTGCTTCCAGCTCTAGCGGTGGAAGCTCTTTCGCAGGTTCCTCCGGCTCTGGCAGTTCGAGTAGCGGAAGCTTAAGCTGTGGGAGTTCTTCCGCTGCCTCCTCCAGCAGTGGAAGTAGCGAAAGCTCTTTCGTAAGTTCCTCTGGATTAGATAGTTCGAGTATCGCCAGCTCCAGCTCGGGTGCTTCCGGCTCAGACAGTTCGAGTATCGCCAGCTCCAGCGGTGGAAGCTCTTCCATTGCCTCTTCCGCTTCCAGCAGTGGGAGTAGCGGAAGCTTCAGCGACGGAAGTTCTTTCGCGAGTTCCTCCGACTCCGGCAGTGGGAGTAGCGGAAGCTCCAGTGGCGG
>JAITDG010000038.1 GCA_031282685.1 Puniceicoccales bacterium
GATTTTTTGCGAGAACAATATTCTACGACTTTCAGTTCTTCCGCTGGAGCTGATCGGCTAATTTTCGAAGATTTTTTAGATGCACGCACCTATGCAGGAAAGGAGCCGATAGACGCAAAAGAGCTAATTGCAACGGGCCACAGCGGTGACGCCATTAATTTCACTGTCCTGAGAAAATTCCTATTTCGACTGGCCACAAGTGATGGTTTCAAAACGAATCCGGAAAAACAACAGCTCTTTGTGCGGGCAAAGGAGTTTTTCAATCGCGGCGAGGATCCATACGTGAGCTTCAGCTCAATAAAGGCGAGAAAGTCAAGCGAAAAGCCAAACCTCATTGAGCGTCTTTCTCCCTTCCAAGGCAAGCCTCCGCCCACTACCGAGGAATTGCGCTGTTATGCCATAGATGCCGTGCTATTAACGCCAGTTCGACAGGAACCCGACCTGGGATCCTGTTTTGTATCATCGGCAGCAATAAATCTGCAGATGAACAATCCAGGGAAATTTATGCAACTATTCAAAGCGATGATCTGCGACGACGGCATTCTCGCAAAAAATGCCGCAGGAAATCATTTTCTCGTAGGTACAAACTTCTATGAAAGGCGAGGGCATGACTATAGTACAACTAAAATTTTACAGCATGCACTTATGCGCACATTTGCCGATGCCTTAACGCTGACTGGCAGGAGAGTTCTAGATCCAACGGCGATTGATTTTCGGCAGAAGATGGAGGGCCTTAATGATCTAGTAGCAGCTGCCGGGATTACATTGGGAAGGATAATTTGCGATGATCTGAAATTCGATTCAGCTTCCAAAGACAATGATCTTCCGTACCGCAACGCGCATGATAGAAGTAATGGGGAATGGATTCCGCACGTCTCAATAGAAGGCAATCCGGAAATGCAAAATCTTCACAGTGAAGTGGCCATAGCAGAAATTACTAAGATAGCTAACGCAAATGGGAAATTATTAAACGAAGAAATCAGAAAAAAAATCAGGGAAACAGAAAAAATTCTCACAAATCCCAAGGCCACGGAAGAAGAAAAAGCACTCGTCACTAGCCAAACTAAAACTCTCAGTGAACGAGCTGCAATGAATGCAACATTATTGGCAAACTTGGCCGCATTACGTGGTCTTAAACCAGAGGCCCATGGATGGGCCGGCATGACGCTGGCATCGCTAGGCATCACTTCTTTTAGCGAAACCCCTTCTGTCAATCTTAAATCTTGCTTAAATGCACAAGAAGTCTTTGAGCATTGGTGCGACTATCTTCTAAAAGAATCCGAGAACATAATCGCGAAAGGTGAAGTGTCTCGAGTTTTGGTGTATGGATCAGGGCATGAGTACAATTTGGCGCCGACGAACTCTAGCCGCATCTGTCAAGCATTACGGCGCGTACGTGCTAATTGCTCCGTCATCGACCCGAATACTAATATGGCATACCTCGATCCCGATGCTAATCGTGATGCGATAATAAAGATGGAAATAACCTCCATGCTTAATGAAATAAATAATGGTTCAGAATTCGTATTTATAGATCCAAATTGGGATGGCTATACCGGCGTTGGCATCAGAAGAAAAGGCTCCGGCCCAGACTTAGAGCTGTTTATGCTACAAGAAGATGGCCAAACTTATTCTTTCGAGCCACCTCCCGCTGATGGTCCGGAAAATGCATTTGAATGTTTTTTTGTTGACCTTTACGGATACTAGAACTAAATGACTGATGCCATGAACATACCAATAACACGAGTTGGGGAATGGACGCTGCTGCGCCCGGGGGACGACGCTGCCGGCGTGCTGCTGCAGCGAGGGGATGAAACCCTCCCTAAAACCTACGCTCCGGAGGATTTTCCGAAGGAACTGACGGAGGAGCTATATGACCCCGAAAATATCACGCAGCTTACAATGTTGGCAAACTATTGCAAGCTTAATGATAAATTCACTCCACTCATAAGCAAAACTCTCGTTGAATTTTTCCTGAAGAGGCATCCGGACGGGCCGACTCCAGAGTTGCCCGCCTACGACGGAGAGGGGAAGACGCTCGTCTTCTACGCGGAGGCCATCATCCGCGGCAACCCACTCTACCGCATCACCTGCGCCTGCCCACTTGCCACGGGAAGCCGCTGCCACGCAGAGCCAGCCTAGGTCGCGGACGAAACCCGCGATTCGGCGGAGCTTTTAATCTGCCCGTGCCGACCGGTCTTAGTGAGTTTTACCTCGCTGCGGGTTGTTCCGGCGACGGGCTCCGGGTTGCCGTGCGGAGCCCCGTCGTCCTTGCGCCGAAAGACCAGCAATCTCACGCCCACTGAATGCGTTGGGTACTAAATCTACGGAAAATTCCATCGCCATCGGGTGGGCGGCGAGAAACTGATTCCATTCCCATTGAACCGCTAGAGGTGGTCGTGTGGCTTTCTTTTTGTAAATACATATTTTCTTAGTAAAATGATCGAATGGTGAATTCATTCAGGGTTGGCGCTGTCCGCCAAGTAGATCTAGGTCGAATTGCGCCCAACTCCACCGCCACAGGTGCGGTCGGCCAATGGGCTCGCGAAGATTTTAAGCAAAGAATTTCCACCAGACCAGATGAATTTACCCTCGCTGTCCTTCTTGCGGCGAGAGCCATCGGAGAAAATAAAAAAAGTGGAAGTTCTCCGGAATTGGCGGCGAAGATAGATGAACCGCTAAGGCAAGCGTTACTTGCCAATGCGGATAAAATTGGGAAGCCGCCCCCTAGCACGGCAAATGAAAGGTCCGAAAGAGTGGACGCTCTACTGGAGTACCTTGCTTCGTCCGACGACATTTATGACCTATTTGCAGGAAAGTTAGCGCAGGATGTCAGGACGGAAATTGGCAGAATACCAACGGACATCTATGGACATGGCAGTGCCGTTGAAGATTTTTTGCGAGAACAATATTCTACGACTTTCAGTTCTTCCGCTGGAGCTGATCGGCTAATTTTCGAAGATTTTTTAGATGCACGCACCTATGCGGGAAAGGAGCCGATAGACGCAAAAGATTTAATTGGAATACGTTCCGACCCAAATGCCATTAATCTTGATGCGTTGAGAAAATCTATGTTCCGCTTTGCCGTTAGTGACGATTTTCCATTAAATTTAGAGAAACAGCAACTTTTCGCAAGATTGCAAAACCTTTCAAATCCCACCGGTGAGCTACGCAAAGCGCTGGAATCCATCGTGGGAATGAGCTCCAAAGCCTTACCGCTCTCCTTTGAAAACCTTTCTCCATTCAAAGGTAAATCGCCACCTACCACGGCGGAATTGCGCATTCTTGCCATAGGCGTCGTTCTTACGGAGCCAATTCGACAGGAACCCGGAGTGGGCTCTTGTTTTGCCGCATCGGCGGCCATAAATTTACAATGCAATAAGCCGGAAAAACTTATGGAATTGTTCGCGCAAATGATAACTAAAAACTGCATTACTGCGACGAATGAGAATAATACTACTGTATTGGTGCAATTTAATTGCAACGAAATGACCGATCAAGGCTACAGCCCAGTTGAAATTTTGCAGCACGCAATGGTGCGTACGTTTGCAGATGCCTCAACAATGACGAAAAGAAGAATGCTAGATCGGACCGCAGTAAGTTTCCAAGAACATATATACAACATTAATGATCTTATGCCGGCCACTAAATATTCGACGGTAACGGTATCTTGCGATAATTCCTACGATTCAGCCGCCACTACGGGTATCGGCGGAAATGTAGCCGATGAAGGAAGGGGTGCGTGGCTGCCGCACATCACACTCGTGGTCAACTCAGACAAACGAGTACTGCCAGGCGGGGCAGCAGCTCTAGAGGAAATTGCTAGAATAGCTAAAGCTAATAAAAATGAGCTACAAGCTGATCTAGGGCAGCTAAGAAAAGATCTCAAAAAATGTAAAGCGGAGAGCGAAAAGTCAGAAATTTCACAGAAGATATCTCGGATTGATGAGGAAATTACAAAAGCGGAAGCGCTATTTGTAGAGCTTAATAGCCTGAGTGGCCTCTACCAAGCAGTGGGCGGCGGGCGGTCCAGCATGGTTATGGCATCGCTAGGCATCCCTTTCAAATATTCTGCTACTGGCAGCCGTACGTGCAGGAGCGGAGAGGAAGTTTTTCGCTATTGGGGCGAGTATCTTCTATCGGGGCCGAAAGGTACGGGTATGGCTGGAGAACCGGCACGAATTCTAGTTGCCGGAAAAGGCCACGGCTACAATTTGGCGCCGACATTCTCCGACCGCATCGCGGTAGCAATGAAACGCGTACGTGATCATCCATTTACTAATCATGATACCGGGGCTACGATCAACCATCCCGAAACAAATACCCCAATGCTTGATCCCGATTTTGTGAGGAATGAGTTAAATAGTATTGTCGAAGAAATAAAAGCGGGCAGGGAGATCATGCTCATAGATCCAAACTGGCAAGGCTACGCTGGCGTCGGCGTCAAAGCAGTTGGCACGCCTCCTACGCTGTCGCTGTTTCTCAAATGCGACGATGGAAGTACTATTTTGCTTGATCCTGGGGATGACAAAAATAGATGCTTTTTTTGTGACCTCTCATTTTATGAGGATAAAACGCCATGAATGAAATAACACAAATTGGAAATTGGTCGCTATTGCGTCCGGACGACGACGTTGAGGATGTCGGTGTTGTCATTTTGCAGTACAAAGACGAAGTTCTCCCGGGAACTTACGCTCCGGAGAATTTTCCGAAGAAATTGGCGGAAAAATTGCGTAGGCCGGAAAATATCACCAAACTCACAATGCTGGCAACCTACTGCAAGCTTAACGATAAATTCATACCAATCACACACGAAACTCTCGTTGAGTTTTTCCAGAAGAGGCATCCGGATGGGCCAACTCCGGAGTTGCCTGCCTACGACGGAGAGAGGAAGACACTCGTCTTCTACGCGGAGGCCATCATCCGCGGTAACCCGCTCTACCGCATAACGTGCGCCTGTCCGCTGGCTACGGGAAGTCAGTGCAGCGCCGAACCTGCCCAGTAGGCGGGAAAACACCCGCCGGCCACAGGCCGGCGGGTTTACTTTCCTAGCGACTCTGCTCCAGCGCCGCCTGGGCTGCGGCCAGCTTGGCAACGGGGACCCGGTTGGGGGAGCAGCTCACATAGCTGAGGCCGATGGCGTGGGCAAATTTCACCGAGGCCGGCTCGCCGCCGTGCTCGCCGCAGATGCCCAGAACGATGCCGGGGCGGACCTTCCGCGCCCGCTCGACTGCCATCCCCATCAATTCTCCAACGCCCTCCACGTCGATGGTGGCAAAGGGGTTCTGCGTAAAAATCTCCAACTCATTGTAGCGGCCCAGGAAGCTGCCCATGTCGTCGCGACTCATGCCGAGCGTGGTTTGGGTAAGGTCATTGGAGCCGAAACTGCAAAATTGCGCGATCTCCGCGATCTCCCCGGCCCGCAGACAGGCCCTCGGCAGCTCCAACATGGTGCCCAGCAAGTAGTCAAACTCCACGCCGGACTCCGCCCGCACCGCTTCCGCCACCTCACGGACGATGTCCGCCTGGTGGCGCAGCTCCTTCACAAAACCTACCAGCGGAATCATAATCTCCGGATGCACGGCAATGCCATTTTTCTTGCTGTGCACCACCGCTTCAAAGACCGCACGGGCCTGCATGCGACTCACCTCCGGATAGGAAATGCCTAGGCGGCAGCCCCGGTGGCCCAGCATGGGATTGAACTCCTTTAGCGCCTCGACCCGGGCCCGAATGCGCTCGAATGGTATGTTAAATTTCTTCCCTAGAGCCCGCTGGGTTTCTTCGTCGTGGGGGACGAACTCGTGGAGGGGCGGATCCAAAAAGCGAATATTGACGGGCAGGTTCCCCATGGCGGCGAAAATGCCTATAAAATCCTCCCGCTGCATGGGTAGGAGTTTGGCCAGCGCCCTTTCCCGCTCCTCCGCCGTTTCCGCCAAAATCATCTCTCGCATGAAGTCGATGCGGTTGTCCTCGAAAAACATGTGCTCCGTCCGAATGAGCCCGATCCCTTCGCCGCCGTAGCGGAGCCCGACCTTCGCCTGCTGGGGGGAATCGGCGTTGAGGTACACCTGCAATTTTCGATTCTCGTCGCACCAGGCCATGAGTTTGGCAAACATGCCATAGATGGCGCTCTTTTCCGGTGCCAGCGTCCCCTCCAGCACCTGGTTCACTTCCGAAGGCACTGTGGCCAGGGAACCTAGATAAACTTCTCCCACCGTACCGTCGATGGAGATTTCGTCCCCCTCTCGGACGGTGACGGACCCGACTCGCAGGGAGCGGCTGCCGTAGTCGATCTCTAGCGCCGCCGCGCCCACCACGCAGACCTTGCCCATCTGCCGTGCCACCAGAGCCGCATGGGAACTTACCCCGCCCCGGCTGGTAAGGATTCCCTCCGAAACCAGCATGCCGCGGATGTCCTCCGGCGAAGTTTCCGCCCGGCAGAGGATGGCTTTTTCGCCGCGGCCGTGCAGCTCTTCTGCCTTGGCCGCCGAGAAGCAGACCTTCCCGGAGGCGGCTCCCGGCCCGGCCGGCAGGCCCTTGGCGATCACTTTGGCCTTCTTCTTCCCTTCCCCGTCAAAAATAGGCACCAAAAGGGTGGATATGGAATCGGCCGGGATTCGACCGATGGCGGTTTTTTTATCGATGAGTCCTTCCCGCTCCATCTCCAGGGCAATGCGGACGGCGGCGAAGCCGGTCCGCTTCCCGTTGCGGGTCTGCAGCATGTACAATTTGTTCTGCTGCACCGTAAATTCAAAGTCCTGCATGTCGTGGAAGTGGGCTTCCAGCTTTTCCCGCATGGCCGTCAGCTCTCCGTAGACGGCGGGCATGTCCTTTTCCATCTGTCGGATAGGATTGGGAGTGCGGATACCGGCCACCACGTCCTCTCCCTGGGCGTCGATGAGGTACTCGCCATAGAAGACGTTCTCGCCGCTGGCTGGATCCCGAGTAAACGCCACACCGGTGGCCGAATCGGGCCCCATGTTCCCAAAGACCATGGACTGTACGTTGACCGCCGTACCCCACTCGCCCGGAATGCCATATTTGCGCCTGTACAGGATGGCCCGCTGGTTATTCCAGGACTTGAACACGGCCCCAATGGCACCTAGTAGCTGTTGGTGAACGTCTTGTGGAAAAGAACGGCCCGTGCTGCGCTGGATTAGCTCCTTGTAACGGGTAATAATTTCCTGCAGCTGCTGTGTTTCAAGCTGATTATCGAATTGAATCCCCGCCGACTTTTTTACGGCCGCCAAAATTTCTTCGAATAGGTCGTGTGAGTGCTCGTCCTTGGCGTGCACTTCCAGCACCACGTCTCCGTACATTTGGATAAATCGGCGGTAGGAGTCGTAGGCGAAGCGGGGATTGTGGGTCACGGCGGCTAGGCCTCTAACAGTTTCGTCGTTTAACCCCAAATTGAGGATCGTGTCCATCATGCCCGGCATGGATTCCCGGGCGCCGGAGCGGACGGAGAACAGCAGCGGATCCTTCGCGTCGCCGAAGCGCCGCCCCACCTGCCGTTCCACGTTGGCCAGGGCGGCATTCTTCTGCGCCTCCACCTCTTCCGGCAGCCCGCCCCGCGCCGTAAAGGCCGCGCAGACGGCGGTCGTAATGGTGAAGCCGGGTGGCACCGGAAGTCCAATCCGCGCCATTTCCGCCAAATTCGCCCCCTTGCCGCCCAGCAGCTCCTTCATCTTCGCATTGCCGTCCGTCCGGACGCCGAATTCGTATATAAATTTTTCAGCCATGGTCCAAATCCCCGCTAAAGTTTCTCCGGCACAGCGGCAAAGTCAAGGAATCGGAGCGATTCTCTTTTCTTAGGCTACTTTACAGTGCAGATTTTCGCCGTACCCGCGCCGCGCGGGCGCCAGAGAAAACTTTAAAATTCGTAATTAGCGTTAAGGAAGGCGCTTATACTTTTTTGCTTCCCCACGGAGCCGTGGAAGGAGAAGCTCACGGCGACTTTCGGGCTTGGCTGATAGGAGAAGCCCAGTTCTCCGGCCGCGCAGCCGCCCTTCAGCGTGGACCGGGAAATTTTCAGTCCTTCCGCCGTACCCTCCGTTACTCCGGCCAGCTCCTGTTCATAGTACGCTCCACACCAAGGAATTAACTTCCGATTGGACTGATATGTGAACCGGCTGCCCAACCGCAGTCGGAAAGAATTCAGGTAGCGGAAGAAAACTTTTCCTCCGTTAAACTCCTCGCCGAAAATGTGTGACCAGAAAAGCTTGCCATAGAAATCGAGGGGAAATTGCTCCCTTATGAGCAGACCGTGGGCGGCGCCCATCCGAATGCCGACGTAGGGGGCGGATAGGTTGATGGACCATTTGTGCCCGCCATCTAAATTGTCGTCGATAGCCCAGCGGTTTTGGAAGCGCCCGGCCCGAACAGCTACTTCCAGGCGCGGGTAGTTTAGGCCGTCCTGCCCGAAAGTTAGGACACCGAATGCGCTGCCGCCGATGGCCCGTCCCCGTCCCTTGCCGGTGATTTCCGCTGTGTCCTCCCAGGAGTCCTTCGTGTTGCTGCCGGCGAATATGCCTTCGAAGAGCAGGCCGTAGGTCAGGGGACCGGTCCCGTCGGCCACTCCGACTTCCAAGGAAGCGCCGTGCAGTTTGAGTTGCGGATCAGTTTTGCACCACTCAAAGTTCCCATCGAAGGCGCAAAAGGTCGTGACGTTTTTTAGAAGGGGAAGGTCCACCAGATCTCCGCCGCCGTTCAGCAGAGTAATGCCTACTAACCATCCTTCTCCCAAGACTTTAGTTCGCCGGGCATTAATGCCAGATCCGCTAGAGCTGGAACTGCCGGAGCCCAGGTAGGTGGCCAAGATTTGATGCGCCCGCCGTTGGATGTGGAACTGGTAGTCGCTCCGCACGCCCGGAATGGTCCCGCCGTCACAGTCGGGGAAGGACGTTTTTTCGCAGGTCAGCAGACCGCCGCAGTCCAATAGGATCACCGGTTGCCCCTCTCTGAGCGAAAAAGACGTAGCTGTGCAATCATTTACCCCGACATCGATGGTGGCGTCGGCGCCGATGGAGACGTCCCCCTGCGGGATCGAAAGCATGGGCACATCCTCTGTAACATTCGGCGGTAAAACAAATTGCAATTTACCCATTAGGATTGTATTGCCGGCCCAGATCTCGCTCCGCATTTCATTCGAATCGTATGGCATCGCTTTCGTGGTGGACGTGACTTCGAAAGTACTAGAATCATAATAATAATCGTAGACCTCGATATTTTGGCCGTAAACGATCCGCAGGGTGGCCGGCTTCTCCAGCGTGAACGTGCCAGAATTGGCGTGTTGGTTGCGGCCGAAGTTGTCTATGCCTGCGCCGAAGGAGGCTCCGTTCTGCAGCACCATGGTGCCATAGGAAACCGTTGCGCCGCCCGGGACGTCGGCGGACGACTCGAACCAGATGTCCGAGTGGTAGCGATTGAACAGTACCGTGCCCGTCTGGCTGCTATCCGGATTGATTTGCACGGTGAGCGCCGGGAAAAAATTCTCAGAGGTGTCGAAATTACCGCTGATGGGGTCGTAGTTCCAGAATGTGCGACCTTCCGCTGCGCCAATGGCAAAGAGGATCGTTTCGTCGCTGGAGGAGCTGGAATCGCTACCGGATTCGGAAACCAGGCGGTCCCTCCAGTCGGATTGGACAAAGAAATCATCGTAATTGTTAGTAGCGCAGATGTGTAGTGCATTTTCACCTGTGACATGGGATTTATTTCCCTGGAAAACCACGTCGCCGGACAGAGCGCACAGATAGGCGTTTTGGAAGAGAAAGATGGCCCCGCCGTACTGCTCGGCATAATTCTCTAGAAAATAACTCCCGCCCAGGTCGGCGAAAGCGGTGTTTTCGCCGCCAAATATGATGGCGCCGATCCCTCCACCGCTGGTGGCCCAATTGCTCAGAAATTTGGAGTTATTGACATCACTGATGAGTTTGCCGCAAAAAATCGCTCCACCAACCCCATTGTCAGCCTGATTACTCACGAAGTTGGAATTGCGGATGCCGCCGCTAAAAAATTTGTAGCAGCAGATTCCTCCTCCGCCTCCATCGTTTTCGTCTTTCGCCGCGTTTCTTATGAATTTGCAGTCGGAGATGCCGCCGCGCACGTTCCAGCAGAAAACCGTTCCACCGCCCAGGCTACCGCTACCGCTAGCGCCAGTGAAAGTCAAATTTTCGATCCCCTCCATGTTGCCCCAGGAATTACTGAGAACATTAAAAAGATAACACTTAGCAACATTAGGATCCGCCATTAGGGTCGTTCCTCCAGTGCTTGCGCCACAAAAGTCAAGTGTTTTATCTACGGGGACTTCGACTGCTGCAGTGAAGATAAAAACCCTGTCCGGGAAGATCAGCACGTCGCCGTCGTTCGCAGTCGAAATGGCGGAATTGATACCCTCTTGCGCCGGGTAAGTCCACTCGACGGTGACATTGGCGGCGGCGGCCATTCCGGAAAGGACGCCAAAAAACACTAGAGGGCAGAACGCTCTTGGAATTCCCATGAAACTGAAGTTGTCGTTCGGAACGGCCGCTGCAAGAAAAATTGTAAAAAATATAATTTCCGCCGTGGCGAAGGGGCCTATTTCCGCTCTCGCCCGATCGGGGGCGGATAGTTCTGGATTTGCCTCGCCGATTGGCCTAGCACTTTCCCGTGAAAAACTACTTGGCGCTGCTGGCGGACGTGCTGGGGCGGGGCGAAGAGTGCGTAGATCGCACGGGTGTAGGAACGAGAGGTCTGTTCGGGACCCAACTGCGCTTCGACCTCTCCGCCGGCTTCCCCCTTCTCACCACAAAGAAAGTGCATTTTCGCTCCGTCGCCCATGAGCTGCTGTGGTTTCTGCGGGGCTCAACGAACGTCCGCTACCTGCAAGAGAACGGCGTGCGCATTTGGAATGAATGGGCCGACGGGGACGGCGAGCTGGGACCGGTCTACGGTAAGCAGTGGCGCCGGTGGCGGACGGCGGACGGCGAAGAGCGGGATCAAATTGGCCAGCTGATCCGCAATATCCAAAAAAACCCGCACAGCCGGCGCCACATCGTGTCTGCCTGGAACGTGGGCGAGATTGACCGGATGGCCCTACCCCCCTGCCACTGTTTTTTTCAATTCCACGTGTCTCCTTCCCGGGAACTTCGCTGCCACCTCTATCAGCGGAGCGCGGATCTCTTCCTGGGGGTGCCCTTCAATATCGCCAGCTACTCTCTGCTGACGCACCTAGTTGCCCACGTCTGCGATCTGCGGCCCCGCGAACTTATCCATTCGCTGGGGGACTATCATATTTACTTAAATCATTTGGACCAAGTTACCGAACAGTTGCGCCGCCAGCCGCGCTCTCTCCCGCAGCTGCGCATCGCTCGGCGGGGGCAATCGATCGATGACTTTCGCTACGAGGATTTCGAACTTATAGGCTACGAACCCCACGGGCCAATCGCTGCTCCGGTGGCCGTCTAGAGCGCCTTTGCCCTCCGCCGGCGAAGAAATTTCTCCTTTCCCCCTTGACACAAACTTTCCCGCCGGCAGCAAGGGTCGGTCGGGCCGGGGTGGTAGTTCAGCTGGCTAGAACGTCGGCTTGTCACGCCGAAGGTCGCGGGTTCGAGTCCCGTCCATCCCGCCAGTCGCGCTGGCCGGTGAGGTATCCAAGCGGCTAAAGGGTGCAGACTGTAAATCTGTCGAGGTTACTCTTCGGGGGTTCGAATCCCTCCCTCACCACCGTATTTTGGTGATTTTTTCTTATCTGCTTCTCTGAGAATTACTACGGAGAAAGCACAATTAAATTTCATTAAAAGCCACGAAAGGTTTTGACAATCGCCATTCACATGGCAGCATCGTCTGCCATATATGACAAATACTGTCGGCAACTACGGCGGAGGTAGCGTTTTCTCATCTCCGCAAGACCTTCTCGAACTTACAAAGGAACTTGGCAACCCGGTCGACCGGCCCGCGAAAGAGGAACTTTCCGATATTTTCACTAGAATCTTCAATAGAGTAGATGCTCTTGCGGGAGGAGATGCGCATATCGGACATTTACGTAACCTACTGAAATTGATTAGTAACTGTATTGCCCATCCGCTTATGCAAAGAGAGGCGCGGGTCGAAGGCAAATTTATTCTGTTGCGCCGCAGTTTCGGCGATTACCGTCTGTATAGCAAAGCTGATAATAGTAATGCAGTTCTTGCGGACGCTGACAGTGCTGCGCACTCAAATGGAGATCTACGTGCGATAGTAGCGCCCAGTTATCAGAAATTCATAGACAATGATGGCCATGGCGATGCTAAGTTGGCGTCCCTTATGGACGCGATAGCGTCTGCTGGAGGTGCTGAAGTTCGCGCGGCAGTAGAGAACGTCTGGACGGGCGCGCTAGGCGAAGTGCTCAGCGATAGGATTGGCGTGCACAGTGCGACGGCCTTTGCCGATCCCAATGATCCAACGGCCGAGGAGCAGGCAAAATTTCTTGCTACTAAACGACTTTATGACGCTTTTATTGCGCGAGCCGAACGTCCGAGTAGTGGTAGTCAGATTAGAGAAAAAGCGAAAGAAATACGGGAGCTCTGGATGGCTGATGGCGTTCATCCCAAATTTGCCATATGCATGGAAAAAAGTTCTCCACAATCGGTGGATTTGGCGCGCGCATCTACTAGCAAAGCTCTTACTGCTGGTGCGCCGCTGTCAGTCGCACTTCACGACGGTCAGGGAGCTAATAAATTTTCTAAAACCGGTGGCGGGGAATTTTTCAAGAAGGTGTTTAGTGGATCCAAAGCTGATGTCTCGGATACTTTTGGGCAATTGTCTGCTATTTTTGAAGAAGATCTTTGCAAGGCCAACAGTGCCCTTCGGAAAGAAAAGGAGCGGGACTTTGCTCGCTACCTAAAAATGACACTTTTCGGCCAGACAAACGCAGCCGGAACGAGAAATAAGTTTGATTGGGCAATCGACGATCAAACGATAATTGTTAGCTTAACGACTATAGTTTCGATTGCTAGCGGATTTCGCCAGGTGGAGCACTGTTTTTCCGCACAGGAGGCGGCGCTGTTTCGCGCGAAATTACAACTGCTAGCGGCGAAAAACGATGCTTATTATGTTCCAAACTTTCAAGAATTTGAAATTTTTTTCGGCAAAGGGGAGAATCTCGGAAGCTCCAACGAGACGCTCAGAAATACGGTCGTGAAAACTTGGGAGCAAATTAATGATATGCGTCCTAGGTCTCCTGGCGCTCTGAAATTTAAAATGAAAAGAGAGGGAGATGGGAGTGTAGCTTGTGAATTTCCAGCTGCCGTAAATGATGCGGTGGCGGATGCGATTATCGATAAGCTAAGTGGAGCTATCTCGAGTCCAGATCAGCAGTGGGGTGGTCGAAGGTGGGGGAATGAGCCGCCTCCCGAGTGGAACGTAACGGTTATACCAGGTCGGGACTGGAAACTTTCCGATAAGAAGCGATGGATTGGAGAAATTATTACGTCCGGCATCGACATTTGTGGAACCTATGAAGACTTGGCTACTGCTGGTATCGCCATTCCTCTTGATGCGAGTATCAATTCCACTATCGAAAGAGCTGTGTTGCACATATATCTTGCCTCGATGCACGTGCCCCAAGTGGAAAAATTAGATATGTTCGGCAGTAGTCCGGAATACTGGAAAGCTGTGCCCAATAGAAATCTTGCTTCTCCCGTAGCGCCCTATCATAGTCACTATACAACAAGATATTCAGAAGAGCACAATAGTGATTGGGAAGCTTACTTCCATCCACGATCGCTTGGCTTATATAGTCTTATTCAAGATGTGCGTCAAGATATGTTCATGCTAAAGTCGTATAATGGGGCGCCGTCGGGTAAATTTAATTCTCTAATAGCGCAAGTGAAACGCTTCTGCTTTACTGATAACCGAGGAACAATTGGTGATAATCCAATTGCGCGGGAATGGAATGATCACCAACCAGAAATGACAAAACTGGTAAGAGCCCTGTGGAATGCCGGCTGTAAAGAGTTTGGATTGCTGTACCACAATGAAAAACCGGACGGCTCACTAGGTGAAAATGTAATGGAGGCTCGGAAGGTAAATGCGAATGGAGTCCCCGACATAGAGGCGCTAGCAAATCTTATTGAACTTCTCCGCGCCATCGAAGAACCATATGTGCAAACATTACGTAAAGCGGACTACCGCACAGTCTATGCTGTTGGCGTCACAAATGCTAATTTACGGGGCATCCTCCTTAAGGACCTCTACGAAAAAACAACCTTTGGCCAGCAGGAGGCGTTCCTTAGGAAATATCTACATGATAACATTGATTTCACAGGGAAAATAAAAGATGGTTTTACGTCGGAATATGGCACATTCCCCGGGGAGCCAAAAAAAGAAAATTGCTTCCGCTTAGCGCGCATTGGGCAGGGCATCGCACTTACCTTTCAGCAGCAACTGGCCCTACATAGGACTCAGATACTTTTATCTACATCGATTATGGAATTTGCGACACTCCCTTGTTCCGAGGCTCAGGGATGCCTTTTTACGGAAGCATTTACCGGTTTGCACGATCGTGATAGGGGTACACTGTTTGATGCGCTACGGCTATGTGACGAAAATGGTATATTCAAAAACACTAATGATGG
>JAITDG010000011.1 GCA_031282685.1 Puniceicoccales bacterium
TTTTCAAGATTATTTTTTACAAAAACTTAACGCGTTGAGATAGTTCTCCGTTTTCCGGCGGATATTTTTCGCCGGCGGCGGGCGATCTTTGGGCTACCCCGCGCCGCATTTACGCGGCGCGGGGCGGAGGATGAGATTTTTCCTTGCGCTGCCCGCCGGGCCGGCCAGGGTGGCTCCAGAGGTAGACATGGCGCAGCCGAAAAGAAAAAATTCTAAGCAGAGAAGCCATAAGCGGCGCGGAGCAAAGCGCTTCGAAGCTCCGCAGCTCGCAAGGGACCGGTCCGGCGGATTGTTTTTGCCCCACCACGTAAATCCCGAGACGGGCCAGTACCGTGGGCGGCAGGTGTTGGAGGTCGACTAGTTCGATCGGCGCTCCCATGCGAGACATTGGACAGCCCCCGGTTCTTGCCGTCGACGTGATGGGGTCGGATCGGGGGCCCGGTGAGATTTTGGAAGGCGTTCGGCGGGCGCTTAATACCCGTACAACGGTGCCGTTCCGCGTGATTTTAGTGGGGGACGGGGAGACGATCCGCTCCGCCATCGGCGAGCGCGGTTTCCGGTCCGTCGTCCGCCGCGTGGAAATTTTTCATGCGGCCGAAGTGATTGGCATGGAGGAAAGTCCGACAAAAGCCCTGCGGCAGAAGAAGCACGCCTCCATGGCGCAGGCGGTCGAGCTGGTCAAGGAGGGGCGGGCCGACGGCGCACTGAGCTGCGGAAATACGGGTGCGCTGGTGGCACTCGGGACTATCCGACTGCGGCCCATGGAGGGACTGGACCGGCCCACCTTAGCGACGGTTATCCCAGCCATTGATCGGCATTTCGTCCTATTGGACGTGGGGGCCAACCCGGCGCCGACCGCCCGGCAGATGGTTCACAGCGCAATTCTCGGAAGTCACTACAGCAGCGTGGCTTTGAGAACTCCGTCGCCCCAAATCGGCCTCCTTTCCATCGGAACGGAGGAAGGGAAGGGCAATGGCCTCGTGCAGGAGGTCCATGAGACGCTTAAGTTGCTCGCGAGTAAGCAGATCATCAATTACCGGGGGCTTATCGAAGGCTTTCAACTTTTCCAGGCACCGGCGGATGGCAGCTCCGTCGATGTGGTTGTCTGCGACGGCTTTGTCGGAAACGTCCTCCTGAAGGCGATGGAGTCCATCGCGAAGAGGCTGAAAACTTTTCTGCGCAAAGAACTTATGCGCAATCCATTTCGCGCGTTTGGCTGCCTGTTTCTGGGCGGTGCCCTGCGGAATATTCGGATGAAACTTAACGCGGAGCGGTACGGCGCCGCCCCCCTGCTGGGGCTCAAGGGCTCAATTTTTAAGGCCCACGGGGCCAGCAATTGCCGCGAGATTTGCCACGCGGTCCTGATTGCCCAGCGTTTCCTGCGGGCCGGCATGGACGAGGAATTGCATCGACAAGTATTACAGGCGCAAGAGTTATTGCGATCGGCGGAGGAAAGACCGCCGGAAAATTTCTAAAACTATGAAGGAGAATGGCGATGGCGGAGCGGAAATGTATCTATGTGCGGGGAATTGGATCCTATTTGCCGGATAAAATCCTAACAAACAGCGACTTAGAGAAAATGGTGGACACCAGCGACGAGTGGATCGTCACGCGTACTGGCATCCGGGAGAGGCACATCGCGGCGGAGGGCCAGGTGACGTCCGATTTGGCCGTCGAGGCGGCGAAGAAAGCTCTGGCGGACGCCGATTTGGGGCCGGAGGACGTGGACATAATTTTGGTGGCCACGGTTGTGCCGGACATGCCATTCCCCTCGACGGCCTGCTTCGTGCAGCAAAAGTTGGGCGTGAAGAGCAATTGCCCCTGCGCCAGCGTGGAGGTCGGCTGCTCGGGAATGATTTATTTGATGGAGCTGGCCGCCGGTCTCCTGGAGCGGGGGACCTGCCGCCGTGTTCTGGCCATCGCCGCCGATAAGCTCTCCGCCGTAACCGATTGGACGGACCGCTCCACCTGCGTGCTGCTGGCGGATGGGGCGGCGGCGCTGGTTCTGACGGCCGAAGAGTCCCACGGCCGGGCGGAGCTGCTGGACACTTTCCTCGCAGCCGACGGCTCCGGCGCAGAATTTCTCTGCATGCCCGGCGGCGGTGGCCGCTGCCCGGCGACGGAACGGTCCGTGGCGGAGCGGCAGCATTTCCTCAAAATGAATGGCCGGGAGGTGTTTAAGCGGGCCCTGCGGGACATGGGCGGGGCCGTGGAGCAGATCTTCCGGCGCAATGCCATCGGCGGCGAAGATGTGGCCTATTTCATTCCCCACCAGGCGAATCAGCGCATCATCGAAGCCATTGCCGAGCGCATTTGCGTTCCCATGGAGAAAGTTATATCGACCATAGCGCGTACCGGCAACACTTCCTCCGCCTCCATCGGCATCGCCTGGGACAGTGCCTGCCGAGAAGGGCGGTTCAAAGCCGGGGATCTGATTGTGCCGGTGTCATTTGGCGCGGGGTTGACTTCCGCTGCTGCGCTGCTGCGCTGGATCGGCTAGCCCGGCGGAGGGAAAGAGCGTGGCCACCATACACCCAACGGCCATAGTCGAACGCGGAGCGGAGTTAGCCGAGGACGTTTCCGTCGGCGCCTACGGCTACGTGGGCGGGGCCGTTCGCATTGGGCCCGGCTGTGTCCTCCATCACCACGCCGTTGTTGAGGGCAACACTCTGCTGGGCAATGATAACGAGATTTTTCCGTTCGCCATCATCGGAGGAAAAACCCAGGACTTGAAGTACGACGGCAGCCGCGGGCCACTCGCCGTCGGCGATGGTAACGTGTTCCGCGAGTATGTCACAGTCCACGGCCCCACCACGGAAGGCAGCGAAACCCGCATCGGCAGCCGCAACTACTTGCTCTCCTATTCGCACGTGGCCCATGAGTGTCACCTGCAGGACGATATCATCATAAGCAGCAAGGCGGTGATTGGCGGCCACGTGGAAGTGGAGTCCTTTGCCAACGTCGGCGGCGCGTCGGCGGTGCACCAGTTCTGTCGGATCGGTTGCCACGCCTTTTTGGGCGGATTTTCCGCGCTGGTCCAGGACCTGCCCCCCTTCATGATCGCCGAGGGCAATAGGGCTCGCGTGCGCGCTTACAATCGCATCGGGCTCCAGCGGAGGGGGTTCAGCGAAGAACGGATCGATGGCGTGCGGCGCATTTTCCGTTACCTCTACGGCGGCGAGCGGGACCGCAGCGGCGCCCTCGAGGCGATCGGCCAGGATCGGGAAATTCCGGAGGATCTTCGGGAAGAGGTGCTTCGATTTTGCTCCCGCTGCGTGCGGGGATTGGCCTAGCGCTTCCCTTGCCTACGGAGACGATCGGCAAAATCTTTTCCCATTGTCCACGGGTCGAGGGTTTTCGATTGGGCGAGGAAAACTACGAGAAAATCTTCACCCCGAGAAATGTCTACGGCCCGGTGGCGAAATTCTTCGCGGAAAACCCGCCGCAAATGATTCCTTCGTACTGCGTTACCAATTTTGCGGGACGCCACAAGGGCCACACGCGGGAGACAGTGCCGATCGTCGTTGTGTTTCCGAACCAACAGAAAACCGGCCCCCCGCTCTCGGCTACGGGAGGCGCGAAAAAGGCGAAAATCGTTCTCGCTGCGGATGCGCTGCCTACGGAACAGACGAAATCTCATCGACTCAAACGACCGTCAAGCGCTTGCGGCCCACGCGTCGGCGGTTGGACAATATGGCCCTGCCGGCAGCCGTGCCCATGCGCTTCCGAAAACCACACTTGCGAATGCGAACGATCTTGGATGGGTTATATGTGGGCTTCACAGCGTCTCTTCCTAGGCGCTGGCCGACCCGGGGCAAGAAAAATTTTCCCAAAAACGGCAGCGCGCGATCTGCTAGTTCAAGTCCCCGCGGAAGAGAAAGTTCAAAGTCTGGTCCCTTTTGGCTTGCGATCGGGCCGCCGATCCCGTTCCTAGCCGTTGCACGATGCCGAAGCGCTGGGCCGTACCCATCTTTCTGTTCGCCCTGGCGCTCTTCTCTGCCTTTTTTCTTTTTCCTCTCTTCGAGACAATTAGGGGCGGTTTCGTGGACGTGGACGGCCGATTCACGGCCGCCTACCTGCGGGAAGCGGTCACCAATCCGATCTATCGGCAATCTTTCTTTAACTCCCTTTTGTTGGCTACGTTAACCACTTTAACCGCCCTGGCTCTGGCCCTGCCACTGGCCTTTTTTTCCTGTCGCTACGAGTTCCCGTTGAAGCGAATTTTTTCCGCTATCGTGCTAGTGCCCATGATTTTGCCGCCGTTCGTGGGCGCCATCGGCATCATGAAGGTCTTTGGCACCCACGGCGTATTGAACGCAATCCTCTTTAAGCTGCACTCGTCGGGATGTTTCCCCGCCATTGACTGGCTGGGGCACCATCGGCTGGGCGGCGTGGTTTTCTTTCAGGCCCTCAACCTGTACCCCATTTTATTTTTAAATATTTCCGCCGCACTGGCTAATGTGGATCCAGCTCAGGAGGAGGCGGCTGCGAATTTGGGCTGTACTGGTCTTAGGCGCTTCTGGCACATCACGATGCCGCTTATTCGCCCCGGCCTTTTTGCCGGCCTCACCATCGTATTTATCTGGTCCTTCACGGAGCTGGGGGTGCCGCTCATTTTCAACTGCGATCGGCTCCTGCCGGTCCAAATCTACGGAATGCTGAAGGAGTTGGGTAGCAATCCCTTTCCCTATGCGCTGGCGACGGTCGTGCTCGGCTGTTCCACTTCCTTCTATCTCCTGGGGAAAAAAATTCTGGGGCGGGAGAGTGTGGCGGAAGTGGCGAAGGCCTCCCATGCCAGTTCCCAGCGGCCCATCTCGACCGCCAAAAAGATCCTCTGCGTCAGCCTCTTTTTCGTTGTTGTGTCCTGTTCCCTGCTGCCCCACGTCGTTGTCCTCCTCTACTCCTTTGCCGGCGATTGGTTTGGGACAATTTTGCCATCATCTTGGACTCTAAAGAATTACGCAGCGGCCCTCGGCCATCCGCTCGCCGTTGCCGCCATTCGCAATAGCATTTGCTACGCCGGTTGCGCCACGCTGGCCACCGTCGTTCTGGGGACCGCCATTGCCCTTGTAATTGTGCGCAGTCGCCTCATTGGCCGTGGCTTACTGGATACGGTGGCCATGCTGCCCCTCGCGGTTCCCGGCATCATCATCGCGTTCGGGTATTTAGCAATTAGTCAGCGGGGTCGCCTCTTTTCCTTCCTCAACCCCGTCGCGAACCCGGCCCCGCTTCTCGTTATTGCCTACGGAATTCGCAAGATGCCGTTCATGGTCCGCTCTGCCGTAGCCGGACTCCAGCAGACGAGTCCCACCTACGAGGAGGCGGCCGCTTCCCTCGGAAGTCCGCCCGTGCGCACTTACTTACGCATCACCATCCCCCTAATTTTTGGGAATCTCATCGCCGGCGGCCTGCTCGTCTTTTCCCAGACCATGATGGAGGTTTCCGACTCGCTGATAATTGCCCAGAAGCAGCAATTTTACCCCATCACCAAGGCGATCTATGAGTTAGTAAATCTCATTGGCATAGGACCTTATCTTGCCTGTGCGCTGGGAGTCTGGTCCATGGCCTTCCTCGCAGCAACGCTCTTCGCAATGTCCCATTTTTTGGGGGAAAACATGGGAGCCATTTTTCGCGCATAGATCTCCGTGCCATGAATTTAGAGATCACTGTCGACCGCGGATCCGTGCCAGGAGGCTGCTCGTGCTGAAGCCGGGAAGGAAGGGCACGAGTTCGATGCGGGCGCCGACGGCCCGCAGAGCTCGCAGCTCTTTGGAGTCCAAGTCCGCTAGGGTCCGATCGTTAGCCCGCACGTAGACGTCCGGCGCGAAGGTCCGAATTTCCTCGTCGGCTTGAGTCCCGTCGAAGAGAAACAGGCCGTCCACCCAGCGGAGAGCGCGGAGAGCGTAGGCCCGCAGTTTCTGGGGGATAGTGGGTCGGTCCGGCCCCTTCAGCGCCCGCACGCTGCTGTCGGAATTGAGCGCCACCGCAAGCCTATCTCCAAAGCCGGCAGCCTGTTGCAGCAGAAAAAGATGGCCCGGATGGAGCAGGTCGAAGCAGCCGTTCGTTAGGACCACACGGCGGCCTTCCCGTCGCCAGCGCTCCCGTTCGGCGCAGAGCTGGAGGAAGGGCAGGGCGCCGGCCAGTTCCGGCAGGGTCATTTCGAAACCTCTACTGGCTGTGCCGTTTCCTCCGTTCGGCGCGGGCGAAAATCGATCATTTCCGCGCGCACGTGGCGGCAGCCGTCCCGGAAGGAGACGCTGAGCCGTGCGGCGATGTCGCAGGGCTGCGGGAGGGGCAAATCCTTGGCGAGGCCCCAGGCGACGCCCCAGACGGGCCCGTCGCTGCCGCGGAAAGTAAAGTTAAAATGTTGACTACGACCACCAAAGATGCGGGGAGGAATTAGAAAGCGCACATTACGGATCCCAAAAGTGGGCTGGGGGTTGCCGTAGCCGAACGGTTCTAACTTCCGCAGCTGGCGCACGAGGGACTGGGAAATGTCCTCCGGATTTAGCCACTCGGCGATTTCTAAGTCGTTGGCCACGTCGATGATTTTCAGTGCTTCGCTCACGTGCACTTCGAAGGCTTCCCGGAACCGGTCCACGTTGGAGATGGGCATGCCGACGCCGGCGGCGAGGGGGTGGCCGCCCCAGGGCCCCAGGTATTGAGAGCACTTGGAGAGCAGGTCCACCAAATTTAGCCCGCAAACGCATCGGCCGGAACCTTTTGCCATGTGCTCCTCCTCCTTACTGAGCACCACGCAGGGCTTCCGATAGCGCTGCATCAACTTTCCGGCCACGATGCCGATAACGCCCGTGTGCCACTTGTCGTTGAAAAGTACAATCGAATTGCGGTCGGCGTAATTGGCCTCCACCATGCGACTTGCCTCCTCTGTGATTTCCGACTCGATCCGCTGCCGTTCGGTGTTCATCTCTGTCAATTGCGCGGCAATAGTTTCCGCCCGTTCCCGGTCTTCCGTAAGGAACATTTCCACCGGCAATGTGGCGTCGGCGATGCGGCCGCTGGCGTTGATGCGGGGGCAGATCCGGTAGGAGAGGTCAGTGGCGCTAAACTGGCAACCCGGTTCCATTTGCCCCTGTTCGATGATGGCCCTGGTGCCGATGCGGCGGGGGTTTTGCAGTTCCCGCAGGCCGTGTTTGACGAGGATGCGATTTTCTCCGACGAGCGGCACGACGTCGGCGACGGTGGCCAGAGCGACGAGGTCCAGCTGGGCCTTCAAATCGTAGGCCGTTGCTGCCTCATTTCCACTCGCGCGGAGCAATTTAAGTAATCCGTGGATGCACTTGAAGACGAGCCCGCCCGTGCAGAAAATGCCGTGCTGGATGGCGTCCGTTCCGCCGTGGCCGTTGGGATTTACCAGCAATAGGTCCCCGTCGATCGGCCGCGTGGCCCGGTGGTGGTCGATGACGACGGGCGTCGTGCCCCTGTCGCGGATCCATTGCAGTTGCTCGGAGGAATTTGTGGCACAGTCCAGGGCGATGAAGAGGTCCGGTCGGCCGTCCGCGAAGACCCGCTCTAGCACGTGCTGGGAGAGGCCGTAGCCCTCGTCGAAGCGGCGCGGGATGTAGTAGCGTACCGGAGCGTCAAAATGGCGCAACACTCCGACCATGAGTGCAGTAGACGTGATCCCATCCACGTCGTAGTCGCCGACGACGGCGATGGACTCCCTCCGCTCCAGTGCTTCCACCAGCCGTTCTGCGATTTTTCGTAAAAAAAATATTTTAAATGGATCTTCCAGGTGCCGCAGGTGGGGCTCCAAAAAAAATCGCGCCGCCCGCGGATCTAAGTGCCCCCGTGCGGCCAACAACTTTGCCGAGATCCGGGGCACGCGTAAAAATTGTCGAAGTTTTTCTGACTCGCCCTCATTTACTTGAAGTTCTTTCCAACGCAATTGTCCACACATTACAGAGATCGGGTATGCGTAGAAAGGGGCCGTCGCAACTACTTTTTCACCGTCCCCGTGTCAACGGAAAATTCCGCTCCTTGACGGGTGAGCGTGCGTCGATTGGTTGGGAGTGGGAGAAATTCTCTGCCAATTTTTCCATTGGGTCGGGCGGCCCCATTCATCTCCCGTTGTCGATTGTTGTTTTCGTATGATAAACACAGAAAGTAACTTATGATTCTTTCCGGCTGCCAGCGCTGCACGCTCATTGATTTTCCCGATAGGGTTTCCTGCGTCGTTTTTACGCAGGGCTGCAACCTGCGTTGTCCTTTTTGCCACAATCCAAAACTTTGGCCAATGGTCGGGAAGGGCGGCCTGTCGGAGGAGGATTTTTTTTCCTTTCTCGCCGGCCGGCGCGGGAAATTAGACGGCGTGGTAATTTCCGGCGGCGAACCGACCCTACAGCCAGATCTGGAGGATTTTCTGCGACGAATCCGCGCCCTAGGTTTTGCCACAAAATTGGATACGAACGGGCTCCGGCCGGATTTGTTGGCTAAATTTCTGGGAGATGGTCTGCTAGATTTTGTCGCCATGGACCTGAAGCACACATTTGCTAAGTACAATCTGGCCTGCGGCGTGCCGGTGGCGGAGGAGACGATTCGCCGGTCCCTGGAAATCCTTCGGCAGGGCACGGTCGACTACGAGTTGCGCACGACGGCCGTTCCTTTCATTCACAGCCTAGAGGACTTAGCCGCCTTGCGGGATTTGGTAGGCGGTGCGCCCCGCTTTGCTCTGCAAAATTTTTCACCGAAAGAGGCCGCGGATCCCTTTCTCCGCAAGATACCTCCATTTTCCTTGGAGCAGCTGGAGTCCCTGCGCCCCATTTTCGAATCGGCCGTGGAAAAATTCACAATTCGCTAGGCCTTCGGTCGGTAGGGGCAATTATGCCGATTGCAAAATTCCGGCCTGAAATTTACTGCCGGTTGGACGGAGCGTTTTTGTAGAAATTTTTTCCGAAGATGGTCTTCGGCATTTTGGCAGCACTCTCCTCTGGTCCGGAAACGGCCCCCGGACTTGATCCCGAAGGGCTGATTTACATGTGAGGACCATTTGTCGGAAGAATTCGTAGGCTTTCCGGTGGAACGACATCTCACGGCTTCCCATCCGCAGCTTCCGCCGGTCGGTTTGGCCGCGAGCTTGAAAAACCGCCACTTCGCGGTGGGCCCTGGTGGATTCGAACCGCCGGCCAAAGGATTATGAGTCCTCTGCTCTAACCGCTGAGCTAAGGGCCCCGACGACGGGCCACGCTAGGTGGGTATGGCCGTTGGACAAGCACTTTTTTCTTCGGCGGAGCGCAGGGGAATATTCGTTCCAGCCAAAAAATAGCTTCAGCAATAAGCAATTGTCATTAAAATAGATATAATTAAAATTATTAAATATTTATTTGAAGAAGTCCCCAATTTTCCGCGCATTGGAAAAAATCTAAAACCGGTCCCTAGAGATATTTCTTCAAAGGCTCCCATTTTTTCTCTACGTCATATTTTCACTTGCCAGCCGGAAGGGCGCGCGGCAATGTGATCTTGTATGCTGGAATTACAGTATTTGCGGGAGCATCGGGAAGAAATTCGAGCTGCCCTGGCGAAGAAAAAATTCCCCGTGGACTTGGAGGAATTTTTTCGTCTGGACGAGGAGCGGAGGGCTAAAACCACTGCCTACGAATCGGCTAGGGCAGAATTGAAATCGGCCAGCGAAGGATTGGCGTCGCTGGACCGGTCCAGTCCCGAATTTGCCGAGCGGACCGGCCAGCTGCGGAATCGCTCCGAGCGGGCGAAGGAACTCGAAAGTGCTCTCAAAGAGGTGGAAGTGCTCTGGGAGCGGGCCTATCTGGCCATTCCCAACGTGCCCCACGAAAGTGTTCCCATCGGTCGGAGCGAAAGAGATAACGTCACGATCTCCAGCTGGGGGGATCCGAACGCCGTCTCGCCCCACGCAATCCCCCACTTCGACATTCCCTGGATCGACCGGGCGTTGGATTTCGCCCGTGGGGTAAAAGTCACCGGTGCCGGATTTCCCTTCTACGTCGGTCCCATGGCCCAGCTGGTGAGGGCCCTAGTGCGATTTTTCTTGGACTGCGCCGCCGAACGCGGCTACGAGGAATTTCTGCCGCCTATTCTTGTGAATGCCGCCAGCGCGACGGCTACGGGCCAGTTGCCCGACAAGGAGTCCATGATGTACGAAATGCCGCTGGACGGATTTTATGCCGTTCCCACGGCGGAAGTTCCGGTGACAAACTTTTTTCGCGACGAAATTTTGGAAGAGTCCCAGCTGCCGATTTTTCGCTGCGCCTACACGCCCTGCTTCCGGCGGGAGGCGGGCAGCTGGGGAAAGGACGTGCGCGGGCTTAACCGCTTGCACCAGTTCGATAAGGTGGAATTGGTGAAGTGGGTTCGGCCGGACCGCTCCTTTGCGGAGTTGGAATCGCTTCGGGCAGACGCGGAACGGATTCTGCAGCTCCTGGAGATTCCATTTCGAGTCCTGGCCATCTGCGCCGGTGACATGGGCTTCCCCCATTCCAAGCAGTACGACCTGGAAGTCTGGGCCGGTGGCCAGCGGCGATGGCTGGAAGTTTCTAGCTGTAGCAACTTTACAGATTTTCAGGCCCGGCGAGCAAATATCCGCTACCGGCCTAGGAGCGGGAAAAAGCCGGAGCCGGTCCACACGCTCAATGGATCCGGCCTCGCCGTACCGCGCGTACTGGTGGCCATTTTGGAGAATAACTTGCGGGCGGACGGTTCCGTGTCTATCCCTGTAGCCCTGCAGCCCTATTTGAAATTCGATCGGCTGTTCATGGGCTAGCGGCTGTTCGGCCAGACGCCTAGGGTCGTGTCCGTCCTCCAGTCCGCCGTTGGAGCATTTTCTTGTAGGGGCGAAGAGATTTGCATATGGGAGGCCATGGTTAGAGGAACGCCGACCTATTCCCTCCTTGTTCCCGTACGGAACGGCGAGCGATACCTGCGGCCATGTTTAGAAAGTGTGCTGCGGCAGGATGTTGAAGATTGGGAGTGCCTCTGCGTGGACGGCAAATCTACGGATGGGACGGGAGATATCCTTCGTTCCTTCGCCGCAGCTGATGAGCGCTTTATTATTCTTGACAGCTCCGGTCTGGCCGTGGGTGAGGCGCGAAATTGCGGAATGGAACGGGCCCGGGGCCGCTGGATTTCCTTCCTGGATGCCGATGATCTACTAGAGCCGGCATTTCTTCGGACTGTGGGCCAGCTGGCCCGGGACTTTGGCGCCGAAATTTCCGGCTGCTGCCATGGGAATTTTCCGGGTGACGGAGAGCCAATTGCTTCACCGGTAGAAAGATGCTTTTCTATGGCCTACTCCCCACCGCTCCGGGCGCTCTTGACTCCAAAGGGCCAAATTTTTCTCGGCAATGGCCTCCGGAATCACTTCGTTTGGGGCCGCCTATTCGAACGGAAATTCCTGCAGGCCAATGGGCTCTCATTTGCGGCCGTTCCCACGGGGGAGGATACCCTCTTCACGCTGCAGGCATTCCACCTCGCAAAGCGCTTTGCCTTGACCGAGCGCACCCTCTGCTGGCACCGTCGCCACTCACAGTCACTCATGAATAGCTACCGCTGTGCCGATTATCGCGAGCACTGCATCGCCGTCGCCACCGCCGTCCGGGACTGGTTTCGGGATCGGATGAATTTTTTGGACGGGGAAACGGCGCGGCTCCTTCGCCGTCGCATTGCGAAAATTCTCTACGAAGGTTGCCTGCGGGGCCGACACGGCAACAACTTCTGGGCGAGCAGATTACAAAGTAGGCGGCGGTTGCGGGGATTGCAGCGGGCCGGGATTTTCGACCCTTCCGCTCTACTCCCTTGGCACCGACTTCACAGCGGACTATTCCTCCTATTTTGCCTCTAGCGCCTTCGCTAGCCCGATGGCATATCGATAAATACTTTGCGATTAAGCCATTTAAGCTGGCATCACCATTATGTGTTTTTATTTTCAAAAATAAGAGATAAAATGAGCCATGGCGTCTTTCTCGGGGCCAATTTCGACTTCACGCCATATTCTTCCTGCAGCGGAGGCATTTGCAAAAATATTCGATGACTCTGACAAACCGGTCGAGCCAGGGAACATCTCTACTTCCTTGTGTGAATTGCAAGGGGTGGAAACTGATTTTGGCGCAGAACAAACTTTATCGGGATCAGTCGCCTTTCGTTTTGCGGTCGCGAAACATGCCTATAGCCATGGACTTAATTGGTTTGCCTGCGCGGCGATGTTCATCTGCATTTGCGTTAACGGAATTAGCACTATTGAAGAACTCTTTGTCTGGCTCGATCTGTCTCTAGACGCACATGAACCGAAGTCTGAAGAATTGTCGGTTGGCGATCAACCGGTTCCGGAAGGATCTGCACACAGACCAGAACTTGAAGAGCTGCCGGCCGTAGACCAACCGACCTTGGCAGAAGTTGTCGAAACTCCCCCTTCTCCTCCTTCCGAGCAGAGTAGAATTAAGTATAAGACACTTTCAAGTACGACTAAAGGAGTTAAGAGAATGCTTGATGCGAAGAGACTTGAGAAAGAAGCGCTGGAAATAGAAGAGGCAAATAACAAGAGATTGGCGGAAATAGAAGAGGCAAAAAAAAGTAGATTGGCAGAGATAGAAGGAGGATTTGGGGCATTGAAAACTCTCTTAGATTCCCCGACAGGAGTTAGTCCAGGCGCACTGAATGTGCAATTGGGTCAAATAAATTCCCTGCTGTCAACGAATGAGCCAACTATATCGCGATCAGAACTGCGAGAGAGTCTTAAAGATTATATCGATCTATTTACGCCGGGAAATCCAAAATGGATTACTTTTATTCGTTTCGGACTATTTTCCGACAGCGGGGAATTGCGAAAAAGCAGCGAAGAATTTTTGAATTTTCTTCCCTTCTTTTCAATGGAAGGGGAATTTTCCCTTACTGACGCAAAGGCCATTCTCTCGGACGCCAAGAGGGTAATAGAAACTGGAGAAGATATTACGGCGAAAATGGAGGATATTTTTCGCAGTGCCGTCGAAGTAATTTCTCGCAGCTTGGCTGAATCGGATTCGCCCCAAAAATCGGACCGCAAACAGTTTATAAAACTTTTTTTTAGTAGAAATGAGAAAGTGCGCAACTGCGCCGTCGACTTTGTTTCACCGGAAATAATAGCGGAAAATATTGGATTTTTCGCAGAAGAGCTTTCGAAGTGCAAAGATCTAAAAGCAATGGCTGGCGCCGTTGATTTTTTAAGTGGAAAAGTTGGCCTCCTCCTGCCAGGTCCGTCTTTTTCCGATGATGAACGTCGCTTCGTCATGGCGCTGTTTTCTGCGTGTGGGAAATTAGGGGCTAAGGGTTTTAAGCCTATTGACAGATTCATTTTTCATACTAAACTGCACATGATTAATCTTTTCAGGGAAAATCCAGACGGAACAATTGCCTACAGAGACGAATTCATTAAATTGCTTAGTAATTGCGACGGCATACTGGTCCCTATGCTTTTAGGGGACGAGAAAAATGATGAAGAATTTTTCTCAAAAAGAAAGGAATTTGTTCAACATTGGAATGAGTCATATGCGCTTAGTTTTGTGTCTGAAGATAGAGAAAGAGAAAAATTTACGATACAATTACCGCAAATTTCGGATCCCGATGAAATCGACGAACAAGTAAAGGAATTCGATGGTAGCAATGTGGCAGATCGCAAGGGGAAATTAGCAAACCTAATAGAAAAATATTTGTCCTCCGGAAATTGGCCGACTTGCGAATACGCCTATGCGGCGTTTCGTGTCGGAAAAGTATATGTAGATCGCAGCGAATTGCCACTTCTGTTCCCTCTTACCAATAGTGATAATGATAGAATTGCGTGCGATGCGGGAGAGGAAATACTGCGCAACCACGTTTTTTTTGTGACGAGTTTACTGTTTACTAACGAAAGCACGAATGACGCATGGGAGGCGGCTACAAAAATTGTCAAAAATGAGAAAATTGCTAGATCAGAAAAAATGCCACTGTTTTCCGGCAAGCTAGCGCTGAACGCTTTTGTAGCTGATGATGCAGTCATTACTGAGCAATATATACGGTTTTTTTTAGGGTTAGATGCGGATACGAAGAAAGTGATACTTAGTGAATTGGATCTAAAAATAAAAGCGGACATAAAAGGAAATAGCACAGGCACGCTGGAACTTTTTCACTCGGCTCTTAACTCCTTAAATGGTAACGATAAGACGCAAAAGTTAGTTGCGAGTTTTGATGCGGAAGTGAGGAAAATTCTAGGCAAAGATTCGCAACTAATAACGCGCACTGGCACGGAGCATGCCGGAGATGTGGTAACGACGGCAGCGGGAGGGATTGCAGGTGCGGCGAGAGGAATATTACAGTCTGCTGTAGGCCATCTTGGCTTAGGGAAAAAATCTTAGCCGGGGGGCCAAGCTAGTGAGCGGCCGGCGAGAAGGTGTAGGTGCAGGTGTGGAACGGACTGGCCCGCCGACTCGCCGCTGTTTGCGACAAGGCGAAAGTCCCCGCCGGGCGCGTATTTGTCTGCCATTCTTTTGGCAATTAGCAGCAGGTGACCCAGCAGCTCGCAATCCCCATTCTCCGCGTCCGCCAGGCTCCGAATGGGCTTTTGGGGAATAATCAGTAGGTGCAGCGGCGCTTGCGGGGCGATGTCCCGAATGACAAAGCACTTCCCATCGCGATAGAGAAATTCGGCCGGAATTTCTCCGGCGGCAATTTTTTCAAACAGCGTCCCCATGGCTCTGGACCTCCCCAATTTTTCTTTGAAATTCCCCTAGATCGGCGAACGTCTTATGTACAGAAAGATAGCGCACATAGGCGAGGCGGTCGAAGCGGCGCAGGCAGCGGAGCACCTCTTCGCCTATTTCTTCGGAACTGAGACACTTCGATTTTTCTGCGAAAAGATTTTGTAAAATTTCCTCCACGAGCGCCTCCACTTCCTCCCGCCGCCGATTGCCCTTTTTCAGGGCGCATTGCACGCTGGCGGTAATTTTCTGCCGATCAAACTCTTCCACCTTCCCGCTCCGCTTGAGGACGGAAATTTCCTCTGGGACGGGCCGTTCCACCGTGGAAAAGCGAAAGCCGCAAAGAGAGCACTGGCGCCGCCGCTTGACGATTTGCGGCTCCGGCATGCGGGTGTCCAGGACCCGCGTGTCCTCATGCTGACAGCGGGGGCAGCGCATCTTCTTCCTCTTCAACGGGCGGAAATAGAATGGTCCGTTTGCCGATTTTCTTCCCGGCCGTCGATTTCCCCCAGGCCAGGACTCGCCAGTCGCCGGCCCGCTCCACACCCAGTTGGGCCAGCATTTTTTCCACCGCCGCCGGCATCGCAGGGAAAAGCAGCTCGGCCCCAATGCGAAGGCACTCGACCCCGCTGCCGAGGCAGTCCCGAAGCATTTTCTGCTCTTCCGGTCCGCCCTTGGCCAACTTCCACGGCTCTCGGCACTCCAGGTAGCGGTTTGCCGCCTGCACCAGCGAAAAAATTCTCTCCAGGGCTCCGGCGAAGTCGTAGGCGCCGCAGCGCTCCCGCACGTGGGCTACTGTACTTTCTGCGAAGGACTTCAATTCTTTCTCCAGGTCCCCATCCAGTGCCGGCGCCGGGACGGTCCCCCCGCAGTAGCGGTCCACCATGCTCACCAGCCGACTCAGCAAATTCCCCAGATCGTTGGCCAGGTCCGCCCGGTAGCGGGCGACGAAAAGATCGTGGCTGAAGTTACTGTCCTGTCCCACGTTCATCTCGCGGAGAACGAAATAGCGGAAAGCGTCGGAGCCATAGATATCGGCGTAGTCCATGGGATGGACCGCATTGCCCTCACTTTTGGACATTTTTGCGCCCCCCTTGGCCAGCCACCAGCCGTGCGCCAGTAGGCAGCGTGGCAGTGGTAAATCTAGCGCATGCAGCATGATGGGCCAATATACGGCGTGGGCGGGCGAGAGGATGTCCTTGCCGATCACGTGGACGTCGGCGGGCCAGAAGTTCGAAAAATTTTCCGTTCCGTAGCCGACGGCGGAAATGTAATTGATGAGGGCGTCGAACCAGACGTAGGTTACGTAGTCGCCGTCGAATGGCATTTCGATGCCCCAGTGGAGGCGGGATTTTGGCCGCGAAATGCAAAGATCGTTGAGGGGCTCCTTTAGGAATTCCAGCACCTGCCGCTGGCGATGGGCTGGGAAGATGAAATTGCTATTTTTTTGGAGAAAATCTACGAGCCAGTCCTGGTAGTTGCTCAGCCGGAAGAAGTAATTTTCCTCCTCCAGCTCGATCACTTCGCCAAAATCCTCGGGCCAACGGCCATCTATGCGGTCCTTCTCCTGCACGAACCGCTCCGCCCGGACGCTGTAGAGACCGCCGTAGACGGCCTTGTAAATCTCTCCCTTCCGATTGAGTTGCCGCAGGATATCCTTCACGACCTCCCTGTGCCGCGGCTCCGTAGTCCGAATGTAGTCGTCGTAGGCCACCCCCATGCGCTGGCACATGGCCTGGAATTCCTTAGCCATGCCGTCGCAGAGCAGCTGGGGATCCCGGCCGAGCCGTTCCGCCGTCTCCTGCACCTTCTGACCGTGCTCGTCGAGGCCCGTCAAAAAGTGACAAGACACGCCCTCCAGCCGCCTCGCCCGCACGATGGCATCCGCTAAAATTTTTTCGTAGGCGTGTCCCAAGTGTGGACTGCCATTGGCGTAGTCGATGGCGGTGGTGAGATAAAACCGCTTCATGACAGCCGTGGCCTAGTGCCGCCCAGCTGGGAGGCAAGGCTATTTGTGAGTCGCCGGGGCCGGGGAAATTTTCGTCCAAGCCGCCGGCCGGTCCTTTTGGGTTGAGCTGTGCGGCGGCGGATCCTATGGCTGGGCCGTGAAAATTAGTTTGTCCTGGCTGCGGCGCTGGCTTCCGGATCTGGAGGCGGACGGGGCGGCAATTGCGGAGGTGCTCCCGGCCCTCGGCATCGAAGTGGAAAGCATTAAAGCTGTTGGCCTGCCGAGGACTGGCCTCGTCGTTGGGGAAGTGGAATCCTTCGTCCGGCACCCGCGGTCGGAACGGCTCCGCATCTGCCGCGTGCGGACGGGCGACGGGGAATTGCGGCAAATTGTTTGCGGTGCTAGCAATTTCCAGAGCGGCGATCGGGTCCCGGTGGCCCTACCCGGCTGCCAGCTGCCGAACGGCGTTCAAATCGAAGTGGCCCAGCTGCTGGGGGAGCGGTCCGAGGGACTGATCTGCAGCGCGGAAGAATTGCACCTGCCGAACGGCGGCGACGGGATCCTCCTTCTGGAGCGGAAGTGGCCGATCCGCACGCCACTGTGCGATGTCTACCCGGATAACGACGAGGTCCTGGAGCTGGCCATCACGGCCAACCGGGGCGACTGCATGAGCCACCTGGGCATCGCTCGGGAACTGTCCGGCCGTTTCAATATTCCACTAAGCGCCAACGTCTATGACCCGGAAGCGCTACAATTTCCCACGGACGGCGGCGAAGATTTTCTCCTGGATGAGCTCTGCCGGGAAAGTGCCGACTGCCTTGAATTTATCGCCTGGAGCGTCCGGGACGTGCGGATCTGTCCCAGTCCCCGGTGGATGCGTAGGGATTTGGAAGCCATCGGCATGCGACCGATAAATGGGCCCGTGGACATCACCAATTGGCTCATGGCGGACTGCGGTCAGCCGCTCCACGCCTTTGACGCGCGGAAAATTTTGGGGCGGAAGCTCCACATTCGGTCGGCGCGGGAGGGGGAGTCCATGGTTGCCATTAACCATCGCAGCTACAAACTTTTCCCCGACATGCTGGTCCTGGCCGACGACGAAAGGCCCCTAGTCATCGCCGGGACCATGGGCAGCGTCGATGCGGAAGTGGACGGGGAAACCAGAGATATTCTGTTGGAGTGTGCAGCTTTTCGCGGAGAATCCATTCAATTGACCTCCCGGAAGCTGGGTCTCCTGTCGGACGCATCCCAGCGCTTTGCCCGCGGGACGGATCGGGAAGCCATGGAGTACTGTGCCCGCCGGGCCGTGCAATTGCTGGTGGAAATCTGCGGCGGCAGGGCCTGCGTCCGCCCGCAAACCGTTGGGACCGACAGAATCGCGCAGTCGGGACCAATTCACCTCTCCCGCCAGTTTTTGGAGAGAAAATTCGGCGCGCCGGCGCGGGAGGGAGAGCTGGAAAATGCCCTGGAGCGTCTGCACTTTACCGTTGAAAGGGCCGGCGACGGCTGGTCCGTCTCCGTGCCGCCGTTCCGCAGCGGCGACGTGCGCGCGGCCATCGATCTGGTGGAAGAATTTGTCCGTTTCCGCGGCCTGGGCGACCTGCCGGCCCGGATGCCGCCGTTTTCCGCCATACACAGAGAAAATGACCGCAGCTACAGCTTCGCCGCCGCCGCCGCCGAGCGGCTCATCGGGAATGGCTTCAGCGAGTGCTACAACTACTCGACCGTGGCGGGGAATGGGGTCGGCCCGCTCGCCCTCGCCAATCCGCTGAGTGCCGATCAAAACCACTTGCGGTCTAGTCTCTTGCCCGGTCTTTTGGCGGCATTTAGCGGTAATGTGCGCAATGGTAATGAGTTGGATAAATTGTTCGAAGTTGGCCGCGTCTGGGAATCGGCCAACGGCGGTCTGCGGGAGGCCATTGCCGTCGCGTGGATCTGTGCTGCGGAACCGCTTGCCGAGGACTGGCACGGCCGGAGCGAGCCGGACTTCTATGCCATGAAGGCCCTCGCCCGACAGCTGGCCGATCTGGCGGAAATTTCCTTCCCGGACAGTGATTTCATGCCAATCGGGCCGTCGGATCTGTGGCAGCCGGGCTATGGAGCGGTGCAGGGCCGGCTGGAGCAGACGGAGCGGGACCTGCACCTTGGTCTTCTGGCGCCGAAAGTTACCGGAACGTTTGGCATTCCCTTGGCGATCTACGGGGGCGAACTGCGGATCCTGCCCGCCGTTTTCCAGCGCCCTCCGCGCCCGATCCACTACAGACCATTCACAAATTTCCCTCCTGCAGAACGAGATATAGCCGTATCCGTCCCCGTTTCCGTCCCCGCCGAAGTGGTGCGCGGGACCGTGGAGCGCTGCTTCGAAAAAAATTGTCCGCTCGGCATCGAACTCTATGGCGTGCAAATATTTGACGTTTACGAGGGCACCTCGGTCGGCGACGGGAAAAAGAGCATCGCCCTCCGGCTCCGCTTTGGCCACAGCGCCCGCACGCTGGCGGAAGAAGAAATCACCTCCCTCTTTGACCTTCTCCTTGAGCAGCTAAGCACCCACGAAGGGCTCCCCGTCCGCCGCCAGGGGAATCCGGCCAAAGTAGGGAGGTCACGGCAGGAGCAGAGTTGCCCCTAGCGTTGCCCCTTGACATGAAGCCGTAACTCCTTCCCGGCGCGAAACTTGATAACTTTCTGTGCGGGGATTTGGATGGGCTTCTCGGGCCGATTCGGGTTCCGGCCGACGCGGGCCTTCCGCATCTGCACTTCAAAAACTCCGAAGTTGCGCAGTTCTACCGTTTTGCCCGCTTTGAGGGCGTCGCCGATAGAGTCCAGGACACCCTGAACAAGGTCAGCGACAGTACGGTGCAGCAAATCACCACTCTGGTGCAGCCGCTGGATGATGTCCTTTTTTGTTAGTTTTTTTGTGTTCATGGTGGGAAACGTTTGCCATACCAGCGAAGTTCGGCATGGCCGTGAGGAGCTTATTCTGCAATACAAAGTGCATTTTAACAAGAAAAAAAACTGATGAAAAGTGAAAAGGGCGACAGTGAGAACTCCCAAGAGGGAAAGGGAGATGGGAGTAAATCTTTCGAGGAAAACGATTTGACCGATACTACGGAGGGGCAGGCGAGCGGAGTAAATCTATTGGAAAAACTTCGAGAACATTTCACGGGCCTCTTTCTTGGCGGGTTTTCTAGCCCGGAAATCTTCGTCGCAGCTCCAACCCGGCGGCCCGGAGAGCCCAAAAAGCCGGATTCCGCTCCGGCGGATGGATCGGAAAGTGAGTCGGAGGGCCAAAGGGCCTCTCCTCTGGAAGGAATTCGTAATTTCTCCATGCGGCCCAAGGACATCCGAGACTACCTGCAGCGCTTTGTGATCCGCCAGGAGGAGGCAAAAAAAGTCCTGGCCGTCACGATCTGCGACCACTACAACCACGTCCGACGCTGTCTCGCGCACCCGGAGGAGCTTGACCGGGACTACGGCAAGCCGAATGTGCTCCTGTTGGGCCCAACCGGCGTGGGGAAAACCTATCTTATCCGCAATTTGGCCAAGCTTTTGGGCGTACCTTTCGTGAAGGCGGACGCGACGAAATTCACTGAAACGGGCTACGTGGGCAACGACGTGGAAGATATGGTGCGGGACCTGGTGCGGGCTGCCAACGGCGACGTGGAGCTGGCCCAATATGGCATCATCTTCATCGACGAAATCGACAAAATCGCCGCCAGCGAGGCGATGGGGCGGGACGTGTCCGGCCGCGGGGTGCAGGTGAACCTTCTGAAGCTCATGGAGGACGCAGATGTTAGCTGCGTCGCACCCAACGACATCACCGCGCAAATGAGCGCAATGGTGACCTTCGGCGGGCGTCGCCATCGGAAGGAGACGATCAGTACCCGGCACATTCTGTTCATCGTGAGTGGTGCCTTCGATCGGCTGAACGAGCAGGTCCGGCGCCGCAGCGCGGCCGGTGCCATAGGGTTCGGTCGGAGAAGTTTGGACGACGGAGAGGAGGGCTATCTGCACCTGGCCACTACCGCCGACTTCGTCCAGTTTGGCCTCGAACCCGAATTCATCGGCCGGCTGCCCGTGCGAGTTGCCTGCGAACAGCTCCGCAAGAAGGACTTGGCCCAAATTCTTACCTCTTCGGAGGGCTCCATTTTGCGCCAGTACGAGAAGGACTTCGAAGGCTACGATATTGGGCTAACCATTTCGGAAGAAGCGATTTTTGCCATTGCCGGCCTGGCGGAGGAGGAAAAAACGGGGGCCAGGGGACTCATGACCGTCCTGGAGCGGCTTTTCCGTGATTTTAAATTCCACCTGCCCTCGACGGACGTCCGGCGGCTGCACATCACGGAGGAGGCCGTGCGAAATCCGGCGGCGGCTCTGCGGGACCTACTTACCGACCTATCGGACTAGAACGGGACTCCTCTTCGGTGAAATTTTGGTAGAAGTCGCCGTTGAGTTTCCCCATGGCTGCCAGAATTCCCTCCCGAAATCCTTTCGGCTGTGCGGCGAGATATTCGCCAAAGGCGGCGAGCCCGTCCTTCCGAGGTAGGGAGAGAAGCAGCAGAAACACGTTGATCTCATTACGTTTAATCATTCTTCGCGCCAATTTTTGGATGGATTCCTCTCCCTCTTCGGCAAAAATCTTCCCGCCCACGGCGCAGACGTCCCGAATGTACTTTTTCCGGATGGCCCGGTCAGCCGTCGCTGTGACCGCCATGTCCCTGCCGTTGTAGCGGTAGCCGAGCTGGGGGAGCAGTACGTAGTGGTCGCAGCGGCGGGTAGCGAACCAGAACAGGAGCAGTTCCCCTTCGCCGTCGAGTTGCTGGCGCGAGAAGAAGGGCAGAAGTTTTTCGGCGGTTTCTCGCAATATGTTCCCGCGCCAGAGTTTATTCCAAAGATGTCCCGTAACGGCTCCGTCGGCGGCCAGCGACAAAAAGTGCGCACCGGTGCCGGCCCTCCGGACGCGTTTTTCGTCCAGCAGTTGCCAGCGGGAAACGGTGCCGCCGGGCAAAACGTACTCCACTAGAAAAGGTACGACGTCGGCCCCGGATGCCGTGGCCCTTTCGGCGGCCCGCTCGGCGATCGTCGGGAACAGCTCGTCGCCCGGTTCTAGCCAAAGGACATAGTCGCCGTGGCATGCGCGGATGGCCCGTAGGCGGCTGTAGCTGGTCCCGCGGCTGCTCCCGTTTCGGAGGACGGTAACGCGCGGATCCTTTGCGGCGTAGGACTTTAAAATAGCAAGGGAGCCGTCCGTGGAGCCGTCGTCCACGCAAATCACCTCAATCTCTTTGAGCGTCTGTTCAATGGCACTATTCAGGGTCGCAGGCAGATAGGCCTCGCAATTGCGAACGGGCAGGAGAATGGATAGGGTCGGCTGCCCCCAGACAGGGGAGCAGAGAGCGGCCAGCAGCGCTCCGGAAAGGGTAAGCGCTTTCACAGAGAATTCTTTTCCATTCCCGCTGGAACGTCAATTCCAATTGCAACTCGCTCCCAATTTCCCAGGAGGAAGACCGGACGTGGAGGTCTTTGGCAAAGTGGACGAACGGCCGATTTGGCAGGAGATTTTTTTTGAATTTTCGCACCTGTTTCCGCCGGGGACCGCCGTCGGACAGTTGGCCCGCCGGGATAGCGACTTGGACCCTTCCCGCGAAGGAGTAAGAGTATTTTTCGCCATGGAGGGGCCCCGGGAGGACGGCCACCGATTCCTAGCGAGCGCCCTTTCCCGCGGCGCCGGGGCGTTGGTCCTGGAGCGCAGGCGAATGGGCGATTTTTCCTTCCCTGTCCCGCTCCTGCCGGTCGAAAACCCGCGCCACTACTGGTCCCTGGTCCAGTCCCGCCAGTGGAGGGGGCCGGACCGCTCCCTGGCCCTGCTCGCCGTGACCGGCACGGACGGGAAAACCACTTGCGCGTTCGCACTCCAGCAGCTCCTCGGCGATGGCTGCGGCCGAATTACTACCGTGGACCGGCAGCTGGGCGGGGGGCGGCCTCCGATTCCTTCCCGCGGAACAACTCCCGATGCGGAGGAAACCTTCGCCCTCCTCGCGGCTGCCCGCGAAGGCGGCTGTAGCCACGTGGCCCTGGAATTAACTTCCCAGGCCCTGCAGCAGGGGCGCCTCTGGGGGCTGTCCGTCGCCGGAGCCATTTTTTCCAATCTCTCGCCGGAGCACCTCGACTACCACGGCACGCTGGAGAACTACTTCGACAGCAAGCTGCGCCTCTTCGACGGCCGCAACGGACCGGAGCCGGATATCAGCGCGGTCTGCGTCGACGATCCCTGGGGCAGAAAACTTTATCACTTCCTCCTCCGCTCCGGCCGGCGGGTGCTCTCCTACGGTTCCGGGCCGGACTGCGACTTTCGTCTGCTCCGCTGCCGGCCCGACGGGGACCGCATTGCCGTGGAAATCGCCGCCGGCAAAGAACTTTTCTCCGCCAACCTTGCCACTCTGGGCCGCTTCAACGCACTGAATCTGCTCGGCGCCCTGGCCCTTTCTTCCCGCTATCTGCCAATAAATGTTCTTCGGGAGCGCCTTAAGAGTTTTCGCCTGCCCCCCGGCCGACTGGAGACGGTCCCACTGGCCGGCCGAGCTCGCGCATTTCTCGACTACGCCCACACGGCGGGGGCACTCCGTTCCGCGCTGACCGCTCTGCGGGAGCACTTTCCCGATCGGCCCCTCGGAGTACTGTTCGGCTGCGGCGGAGGGCGGGACCGGGAAAAGCGGCCCGCCATGGCTGCCGTCGCGGAGGCGCTAGCCGACTACGTCCTAGTCACTTCGGACAATCCCCGCCGGGAGGAGCCGGAAGCGATTTGCCGGGAAATCTGCGCGGGCTTTTCCCGGCCGGCGGCCCACCATACCGTCCCGGACCGGCGGGAGGCGATTCGCCGGGGGTTGGCCTGGGCCGTCCGGTCCGAAGGCGTCCTTCTAATTGCCGGCAAGGGCCATGAGACGGAGCAGATCATTGGCGACGCTTCGATTCCCTTTTCCGACGGGGACGTCGTGGCGGAGTGGGCGGAACGCACCCCGATGGGCTCCACTTTCCCGTGGACGGATGGGGCGGCGGACCGTACTGTGTGAGACATGGAACTTCTTCTTCCGGAGTCCGTCGGCCGGCCCATTCGGACGATCTGCGGCCGAATTCGGGAAGCGGGCGGGCGGGCCTACCTGGTGGGCGGCTGCGTGCGGGACCTACTGCTCGCCGTTCCAACCCAAGAATTTGACCTAGAAGTCTTTTCGCTCGATGCGCCAACTCTAGAAAATCTTTTTCCCAAAGCGCTCGATTTTGTCGGCAAGTGCTACGGCATCTACCGCTTCCGCAATTTACCCATCGACATCGGCCTACCGCGGGAGGAGCGGCCCACTGGACCGGGCCATCGAGATTTTGCCGTCCGCGTGGATTCGAACCTGCCACTCGAGACGGCCGCTGCCCGCCGGGACTTTACGGTCAACGCCATCTATTGGGATCCGCTGGAAGGGGAGCTCGTCGATCCCTTTGGCGGTGGGGAAGATCTAAAAAATCGCACCCTGCGCCACGTGTCGAACCACTTCCCGGAGGACCCCCTGCGGGTGCTGCGGGCCATGCAGTTGGCTGCCCGCTTCCGATTTTCAATCGACCCGAGAACGGTGCGCCTCTGCCGATCCCTCAGTGCGAAAAACATTTCCTCCGAACGGATATGCGGTGAATTTTTAAAGCTGGTCCTCCGCGGCGAGGCGATCGGGTCCGGCCTCGAATTCCTGCGCCAGTGCGATTGGCTCCGCTTTTTCCCCGAGTTGGCTGCGCTGGTGGACTGTCCCCAGGATCCCGTTTTCCATCCGGAAGGGAGCGTTTGGGAGCACGTGAAATTGGCCATGGACTCCTTCGCCGAAAGCCGTCCGCCGGAACTGGAAGATGCTCTAGTGGTAGGATTTGCGGTCCTTTGCCACGATTTTGGCAAGTCCCTGCGGACGGAGCGGGGGGCGGACGGCCGAATCCGAACTGCCGGCCACGGACCGGCGGGAGTCCCGCTGGCGGAACGTTTTTTGCAAAACATGCGGATGCCCAAGGAGATAGTCCGGGCCGTCCTTCCGCTCGTGGCCCAGCACATGGTGCCGCGCACATTTTCCCGCCCCGCCGTGGCGACCGTCGGTGCCGTCCGCCGGCTAGCCTGGGAGGTTGGCCGCATCGACCGCCTCCTAGCCGTCGCCCGCTGCGACAATCGGGGCCGGGCCCTCGCGGCCTTCGACTTCTCCGGCGAGGACCGCCTCGAAAAACTTGCCAAATCCGAAGGACTTTTTCGGAATCCGCCCGTGCCGCTGGTGCGGGGCCGGGATCTGCTGGACTTTCTTCCCCAATCGCCGCAGCTGGGACTGCTACTGAAGAAATTATTCGAAGAGCAGCTCGATGGGAAATTTTCCTCCCGCGAGGAGGGTTTGCGGCTGGCGCGGGAAAGTTATGTGGGGTAAAAATTTAGCAAAAAAATTGCCACTAGGATTTTTTATTCGCCCCAAAATGGCTGGACGGGGAAACAAAAATCTGTTTATTTCCACCAAATGGCCGACCGCACGGCGCACCTGGATCCCTACTGCATAGAAGCCATCACAAGCCCACCAGCCGACGAAAAGCGGGAGCCGCCGGCAGTAACTCATGCGGGCACCGTGGTGGCCATAGCTACGGAAACGGTTCTAATTGCCGTATTTGTATCAGCTGCAATTTTTTCTATTCTGGCGGGACCCGCCGTCGCCGTCGGCTCAGTTATAGCTATCCTAATGGCGGGAGGTGGTACGACTCTTGCGATCGTGGGCATTTGTTCGCACTGCCGAGTGCTCGTTGCCGTAAAGGGACTTACGGAGGAAGAGCTCTCCGCCCTGTGGGATGCCAATGTCAAAGAAATTCGGCCCGGCGGGGAAAGTTCCGTCGACGGCGTGATCCAGGCCCAACTCGTGCCCTGTCTGTTGGCTCGAACGGAACAAATGGCAAAGCAACTCCAAACTGCTGGCAGCAACCTGAGCGTCGACGGCGTGCAGGAGGTTCTCGATTGGTTCCGGCAAGCAATTTACAGTGAATTTGCCCGCCAGGACGAACTTGCCTTTACGGCTCGCATGAAATATTGTTCCATGGATGATTTTTTCGTTCTTGCGGACTACGAAGCGAGAAGGAAATTGGGACTGGGCGAGCCGACCTACGCGGGACAGCGCTTCAACTGCATTTCTTTCGCCGGCGGAGGGGCTAAGGGCATCGGCTACATGGCCGTACTCTATTCCCTGATGGCGCAGGGCAGTGACGTCATTGACCCGGATCCCTGCTTCACTGGATCTTCCGCCGGAGCGCTGATGGCAATCACCGGAGCTTTTGGCATCAGCGACATCAATAAGGTATTGAGGGGAATCACGGCCATGAGGAAAGCCTGCCAAAAATTTTCCAGCAGCGCATCCCTCGAAAGGGCCTACGCCTCCTTTTCATCCAAACTCAGAGGTGGATTTAGTAAGTGCCTTAAAGCTCTAGAAATCATTGACATGACCATCATCGAGCAGGTACAAACGTTTCTGCGCTTTACGGAAGAGCCGGATCTGGCGGTGCTAACGGCCGACGAACGGGCTCGCATCGAACAGTTGCGCCTGCCCATCGACATGAATCAGGAGCGGGAGCGGCTCATGGTCACCTTCCGGGATATCGCTACTTTGCGAAAATTGCGTCGCGGGAAGGAGTTTTTTCACGAACTCTCCATTTCCAGCTGGGACTGTGAGCACAATCGGACGGTCCACTTCAATCTGGCGAACACGCCGGACCTTCCCATACCCTACGCCGGACGCATTTCCATCTCCATTCCTGGATATTTTTCAACTTTCCGCGGTAATCCGGAGTCCATCGGCCGACCGGCCGACTCCACTCTTCCCCTTGAGGAGCAGAGCCATTTCTACGACGGAGGTATCGAACAGTCCGCACCAAAAGTCCGCGAAGCATTTGCCGGAAAGGAGGACATAAAAGAAATCTACGTCCTCCCCGACGGAGACGGCTCGGCATATCGCAAAGAAAATCGTACGGATTTTGGCTTTTCGGTCGTGGACTGGTGGATGCGCACGGCGGGAATTACGGGCGATTTGGACGAGCGGAGAAAGGAAATTTGGAAACACATACGTTCAAATGTGTGCCTAATTACTCCCCACAGTACGGTCAATACGCTGCAATTCAAAACGGAAAAGTTCAAAATCGCCGCATCAAAGCGGCAGTCCCTCCTCGCCTGCCTCAGAACGGTTGTTGACCTGCGCTCAGGTAGGGTCTCGCCGCCGTCTTCCTGCGATTCCTGAAATTGACTCTTTCCGTCTCTGTTTTCAACATCGGAATGCTATGGAGAGCTTTTTAGAGCGGGAGCGGAGGCGCTGCGGACTCCTACTCCCCATCTTTTCTCTGCCGGGGCCCTACGGCATAGGGGAGTTGGGCCCCGTCGCGCTGCGCTGGCTAGATTTTTTGGCCGAGTGCGGCCAGAGTCTTTGGCAAGTCCTCCCGCTCAACCCCGCCGGCCACGGCCACTCCCCCTACCAGTCCTCCTCGGCGCTGGCCTGCGACCCGCTATTGATTGGCCTGGAGGGACTTCAACAGTTAGGTCTCCTGGAAAAGAGCGATTTTGCGGACTTTCCACGCCATTCCGCGGCCCACATCGACCACGATTCCATTGGCCCGCCGCGTAGGGCACTGCTGCGGAAGGCGATAGAGCGATTTCTTGCCGGAGGAGGCGACCGGGACTATGAGCTTTTCTGTGCCCGGGAAGGGAGCTGGCTCGAAGATTACTCCCTTTTTAGCGTTCTCAGCGAGCGCTTTGGCTCGACTGACTGGAGCCGCTGGCCGGCGGCCCAGCGGGACCGGGAAAAGTTGGCCCTGGAACGGGCGCGAGAGGAGTGGGCCGCCGAATTGGCCATTCGCAGTGCCGAGCAGTACTTTTTTCAAAAACAGTGGGAGGAAGTCCACAAAAGGGCCTCCGAGCTAGCCATTTCCATCGTCGGCGACATGCCCATCTTCGTTTCCCAGGGCAGCGTGGACGTCTGGACCCGCCGGGAACTTTTTGACCTGGACGGCGCCGGCTCCCCCCGGGCCGTCGCCGGCGTACCGCCCGACTACTTCAGCGCCACGGGCCAGCGCTGGGGTAACCCACTCTACCGCTGGGAGCGGCACCGGGAGGAGGGCTACGGCTGGTGGATCGGCCGACTCCGGCGTGCTCTGTCACTCTTCGATGCCGTTCGCGTGGACCACTTTCGCGCTTTTGCCGACTTTTGGGAGATCCCGGCCGCGGAGCCGACGGCCGTGCGGGGAAGGTGGGTGGAGGGGCCCGGGGAAGAATTTTTTGTGGCCATGGAGAATGCGCTCGGGCCGCTGCCCATCATCGCCGAGGACCTGGGCATCCTGAGCGAGCGAGCCATCGCCCTCCGGGACCGGCTGGGCCTGCCCGGCCTGCGCGTCTTTCTCTTTGCCCTCGACGACTGCCACGAAGATTCGCCCTTTCTGCCGGAAAATTTTGTGGAAAATTGCGTCGCTCACACGGGCACACACGATAACGATACGTTCGCCGGAGCCCTCTTCGGGGATGGCGAAAAATCCCTAAAACGGGTGGAGTTGCTGACAAAAATCCTTCCTAAGTGCTACGGCAATCTGCATCCAATCGACGGCGCCTTGGCCTGGCTGGCCGACTCCCGGGCCCGCTGGCTCATTTTACCCGTGCAGGACGTCCTGCACTTGGCCAGCGACGCCCGCATGAACATCCCCGGCACGGCGGAAGGCAATTGGACCTGGCGACTTAGGGAGTCGGAGCTGGGGACTGTGGATCGGGATTTCTTCCGCCGGCTAGGGACCCGCCGAGGCGCCCAGCAGGACCGCCTGGCCGATTGCCATTGAAGCGGTGTGGGACAAGGAGATAAGCAGATCACCTCCCCCCAGCCGTCCCATGCGCTCGGAGGCCGGCGCGAGTAGCCGGACCCGCGGCACGCCCCCGTCGGAAAAAATAGCGACGGAGCGGAAAGAAATTTCCCGGCCGAAGCCGCTGCCGAGGGCTTTCGCCACGGCCTCCTTGCCGGCAAAGCGGGCAGCGAGAGAAGGATAGGGATCTCGGCGGGCGCAACAGTACTGAATTTCCTCCGCGGTGAAAATGCGGGCCAGGAAGCGCTCTCCCCAGCGGCGGTGGGCGAACCGGATGCGATCCACCTCCACCAGATCGATACCGACCGCCAGGACCGAACCGCCACTCATCGACCGACTCCGCAGCACTTTTTGTATTTTTTCCCACTTCCGCAGGGGCAGCTGTCGTTGCGCCCCGCCGCCGCCGGCTCGGGCCGCTGGGGTGGCGCCTCCCCAGCCGGTGGCGCCTCGGCAATTTTTCTCTCCGAGTAGATCTCCTCCAGCATTTCCTGCAGTTTTTCCATGCTGCTGGCGGAGCGGAAGAGGGAGTAGGCAACGGTTTGGGCGATTTCCTCCATCATGCGGCGAAAGTGGTCAAATGCTTCCGCCTTGTACTCATAGAGTGGATTTTTTTGCGCATAGCTGCGCAGGCCGACGCTGCCCCTAAGGTCGTCCATTGCGGTCAAGTGCCTATGCCAGTGGCGATCGATGGAGCGGAGCAGAACCAGCCGTTCCAGCCGACAGAGCGTATCGGACTCCTCCAGTCGCTCTTTTACGGCGTAGGCGGCCCAAATCCGCTCCCAGAGAAGCTCCACCCGCCCGCTCTGGCCTAATTGAGCTAACTCACTAGCCGACAGCGAGATAGGGAAAAGACCGCAGGCCCGGCGGACGGCCTCCTCCGCGCGGTCCGGATCTCCCACTTCGAAGTCGCAGATCCGCACCAGCTCATCCCGCAGCAACTCTTCGATGACGGCCCGGGGATTCTCTTCGCGTAGAACGCTATCTCGGAGCGAGTAAACTACTTCCCGCTGGGCATTGAGCACGTCGTCGTACTGCAGTAGGCGCCGCCGCATGGCGTAGTTCTGCTGTTCCATCCTCCTCTGGGCGTTTGCGATGGAGCGATTTACGATGGGGTGGGACAGCACGTCCCCCTCGCGGAATGTGCGGTCCAGCAGAGCGGCGATGGGTCCCCGGCCGGCGAAGAGCCGCATGAGATCGTCCTCCAGAGACACATAGAACTGGGACTCGCCCGGATCCCCTTGGCGGGCGCAGCGGCCCCGCAGTTGCCGGTCGATGCGGCGGGCCTCGTGGCGCTCCGTGCCGATCACCCGCAGGCCGCCGAGAGCAACAACTCCTTCTCCCAGACGAATATCTGTCCCTCGGCCGGCCATGTTTGTGGCGATGGTGATTGCTCCCACCTCGCCCGCCTTCGCGATGATTTTGGCCTCCGCCTCGTGGAATTTTGCATTGAGCACCGTGTGCGGTAATTTTCTCCCCTGCAACATTCTATCCAGCAATTGGGAGGCCTCCACGGAGGTTGTCCCTACCAATACCGGCTGGCCACGGCCGTGGGCCCTTTCGATGTCCTCCAGCACGGCCGCGTATTTTTCTCGGCGCGTTTTGTAAACTGCATCGTCGCCGTCCTTTCGAATGCAGGGCCGGTGGGTAGGCACGGCCACGACGGAGAGCCGGTAGATGTCCTGAAATTCCTGGGCTTCCGTCTCCGCCGTCCCCGTCATGCCGGCGAGTTTCTCGTAGAGGCGGAAGTAGTTTTGAATGGTAACGGTGGCGAACGTGCGGTTTTCCCGCTGCACCTCCAGGCCCTCCTTGGCCTCCACCGCCTGGTGCAAGCCGTCGCTCCAGCGGCGCCCCACCATGGCCCGGCCTGTGTTGGGATCCACGATCACCACCTGCCCTTCGTGTACGATGTAGTGCTGGTCCTTCTCGAAGAGCGTGTAAGCCCGGACCAGCTGGCTGATGCAGTGGATCCGCTCCCCAACGGCCGTGGCTCTGGCAGCCAATTCCTGCTTTTTTTCCTGCCGCTCCTCGAATGTCCCTTCGCCGGCCCGATCAATTTCGGCGCAGAGAAGAGCCAAGTCCGGCAGAACGAAGGCGTCCGGGTCCTCGGGGAAGAGAGTTTCCCGGCCCAGCTCCGTCAGGTCTGCGCTGTTCTGCCGCTCATCGACGGTAAAGTAGAGCATTTCTTTTAGGCGAAAGCGCTCGTCCCTGCGCAGTTCGCTGGCCATTTCCCCCTCCAGCCGCTCCATCCGCCGGCTGACCGGTCCCGATTCCAGCATCTTGCACAGCTGTCGATGCTTCGGCATGCCCATGTGGACCGTAAAGAGTTTCAAAAATCCTTCGCCGTCGGCGGGATCCTTTTCTAGCAGCTCCCGCGCCTCCTCCACGAGGCGGTTACAGAGCTGCAATTGCAAGTTCGCCAGCCGTTCCACGGGACTCCGCAGTTCGCCGTAGGGGGCAATCCGCTCGTCCGCCGTCGGCCCGGAAATGATTAGCGGCGTGCGGGCTTCGTCGATGAGCACCGAATCCACCTCGTCCACGATGCAAAAGTAGTGGTCCCGCTGCACTTGCCCGTCGGCCAAATAGGCCAACCCCCGGTCTCGCAGGTAGTCAAAGCCGAACTCGGAGGCGGTGCCATAGGTGATGTCGCAGCCGTAGGCCCGCTTCCGCTCCTCCGGCTCCATGTCGTTCTGGATGCAGCCGACCGTCATCCCCAGAAAATCGTAGAGCTTTCCCATCCACTCCGAGTCCCTCCGCGCCAGGTAGTCGTTAACGGTCACCAGCTGGCAGTTGCGTCCCGTGAGCGCATTGAGGTAGAGCGGCATGGTGGCCACGAACGTCTTGCCCTCGCCGGTGGCCATTTCGGCAATTTTCCGCGAATGGAGCGCAATTGCCCCAATGAGTTGCACGTCGTAGGGCACCAGCTGCCAATCCATTTCCTCGCCGCAGACCGTAAATTTTGTCCCGCAGAGGCGCCGGGATGCGTTTTTTACTGCGGCAAAGGCTTCCGGCAAAATGGCATCGAGGGACTCGCCGGCCCGCACGCGGTTTTTGAACTCCTCCGTTTTTGCCCGCAGTTTGCCGTCGCCGAGGGAGGCCCACTGCCGATCCAATTCGTTGATGTGCCGCACGATCGGCTCACATTTTTTTATAAATCTTCGGTAGTGCCTTCCCGCCAGTCGACTCCACAACTTCCCAAATCCAAGAACCATCGGCGTTCGCAGCCACTGCTAGAGCCGACCCGACCCCCGTCAACCGTTTTTGGCCGTCAATTCGGTCCCGAAGGTTGCGGCCCGTCACCTATCGTCCCATTTGGCCACTTAATTTTACCGGGGAAGCGCTCGTTTAAGTCTTCAATGTACTTTTGCGAAAAACTTTCCGGGATGCCCAAAAATTTTACCTTCGCACTATCTTTGTGTTTTTCGATCATGCCATCGAGAATCACGGCAACATCTTTGGGCGTTATGGTGGATGTTCCACTTATCACGAGGGACTCTAATTTTGGCAATGAATATAGGCTGCGAAACGGTATCAAGTCACTAGATTTTGAAATTTTTATTCTCATATTTTGGGGATAGATTGAATCGGATTCAAGTTTAATCTCCTTGGCATTAAAGAGTGCATTTGGAACAATAAGCAACCCACAATTCCCTTTGTGAGCTTCTTCGAGATTAAAGCCGACATCTGGATCGTTTTCGGCGGCATGAATAGTTTCTAAAAGCCCGCCATAAACAGCAGTCGAATTTTGGTCGCATGAATCCTTTAGTTTATCACTTAAGGTTTGGAAAAAAAGTTTCACGCTCTCATATTCCTGGCTTTCCTTGCCGAAAAACTTTGCGCAGTACATAAGAATATTACCGGTTTGGGACTCGTAGCTAAATTGGCCGTTAAGTGCCGAAATTAATTCATCCCTAGCAGTATTTGGTTTAATTTCAATAAATAAATCGGCGATATATTCAATTTCTCTTTCGCTTGAATTTGATAATTTTAAGCCACTCACAAGCGCCTTGGCGACAGACGACGGAATAGTGACGGCGTCTCCTTCATTCTCATTCAATGCTCTTTTAGGGCCTAGTGCCATAATTCGCGCCAGCATGATGGCCCCGTTACGCTCTCTTTGCTCCGGGGATAGAACTCCGCCGCGAGCCGCCATAGAAGTTTCCACATCATCTTCGGCGATGGACAGATTTGTATCACAAATAAATCTGTTAGCTGCGTCGATATTACCACTGTATGCATTTTGAACGAATTTTCCTAGCGCCGCAGTACATTTGAAATTGCGAATTTCGAGCGCAGCGAACGCGCAAATATTCAGTTTTCTTTGACTGTTGTATGTTGATAGTATCGGAGTAAACATCTCGGCATTGATGAGTCCCTGTTTTTCTGCTGGCGAAAGAACATTATCGGCAATTCCAATAAGTTCAGCCGCCACATATCCTAGCTCTTTATTGTCTAATGCAACGGATTGCATAAGGTAGTATAGCGCATTTTTGCCCGATTGGTCGGTTTGCAGCAATGCATATTTTTGTTTTATTTTATCCATGTCTTTTAGCGCAGAAATAAAATTTTTACACGACATTATTACGCTATCATGCGTTTCCCTTGCTATTCCAAAAACTACTCCACTGCCTGCCGTGCTAAACAAAATTTTCACACATTCGAGAAAGCCGATTTTCCCAATATGCTTAAGTGCATCAGTACGACTACTAACTAGGATGGGTATTTCTTTTTTTCCGGAATCTGGTGACTGGGGAGCAGATTGGGGTGGACCGATGTGCGTATAGGCTGATGATATCTCCGATATAGCAGATCCTATTTTATTGAAAAAATCATTCGATGCGAGAAAAAAATCTCAACGGAGCGCAAATTACCGCGGGTTAAAGGGAAACAAATTTCCTCTAATTTAGAGGCATTGAGCTTACTCCGCAAACTTCCTTGAGATAGCCGCGCTTACGCACGGAAACCGCGTTGATTTTTCGCTAATACGTTCGCTATAGTAATCGCGGTCGGCGAATTTGTGGCCACTGGACATTTTGCGACGATCCGCTCAGCGCCATACTTTTCGTTTCAGGTCGGTGAAAACGGTGCGATTAATTTTTAGCGTTTCCGTTTTCGCGGTGGAGTTGAATCCATTTCTCTATGACATCGCGGAAAAAAAGAACCGCATCCGGTTCGGAAGCTTTAAAAAAGCACAGTTGTGCATCATGCGGAAGAATGCGGATTTGCGCGTAACCGATGGTATCCACGCTGCGATAGAGGATAAAATGTTCCCGGTCTGGGCTGTCCAAATCGGCGATGGACGGATGCTTTCCCATAAGTTTTTTTGCCATTTCCCATTCCTCCTCCGTCCAGCACTTTAGTACGCGCAGGCGATCGAATCCGGCTTTCCGTAAAATGCCGTCAATGAATTTTCTCTTCCGCAAAGTGTAGGCTGTCAGCGCCACTTTACCCACTTTCCCTTGCGCGGACTCGTCCTGTAAAATTTCCCGCTTCAGTGCCGCGTATTTTTCGCAAATTTTTGGATGGGACCGCAAGTAGTCGCGAAAGCGCAAATTAAGTTCAATTTCCGGGTGCTTTTCGTCGAAAAACAGGTGGAGATTTACGCCGTGGCCATTTCTCCAGGTAAAGCCGCACTTAAGCGGAATATTCCATTCTCCTCTATGCGCATAGCCCAATTTTTCTAATTTTTCAATGGCCCTAGTACGGTCCCCGGCAACGGCAATGATGTCGATTTTTGGCTTCGCCGTTAGGCCGGGCACGGAAGTCGAGCCGACATGATGGATAGCAGCGCAGTCCGCCCCCAGTGCGGAGATTATTTTTCCCTTTTCGAATTCAAAAATTTTAGGCCAGCGGGGATCGTAGTCGACGACGGCAATGGGTTTTACCGATTTTTCCATGGCGTTTTTTCGATCGAACTCACTCCAATCCAGTTTTTAACGGCACACCGGCGGAGAGGGTGGGATTCGAACCCACGGTACCGTGAGGTACACGGCATTTCCAATGCCGCACGATCGGCCACTCCGTCACCTCTCCCGACCGCGAACGGAAGGAAATTTTGAACGCACCGTCAACTTTCGATTTGCCGTCCACTAAATTTTGCGGCCGGCCAACTGCGCCGCCTGTCCGGCGATGGCGAGAAATTCGTCGTTCCGTAGGGATGCGCCGCCGACGAGGGCTCCGTCCACGTCCCGCTGGGACAGCAAAGAGGCGCTGTTAGAGGCGTTTACGGAGCCGCCGTAGAGAATGGGCACTTGGCCGGCCGCGACCCCGCACTTGCCGAGGATAGTTCGGATGTGGCCGTGCATTCGCTGAACGTCTTCCGGCTCTGCCGTTTTTCCCGTGCCGATGGCCCAGACGGGTTCGTAGGCGATGGCGAATTTCCCTGGCTCTTTTAGTGGAGTAAGTACCTCGCGGATTTGTTCTTCTACGATCTGCCCCTGCCGGCCCGCCTCCCGCTCCGCTCCATTTTCTCCCACGCAAAGAATTGGCAATAGGCCATTTTCCAAGGCGGCCGCGAATTTTTTTGCCACCGCTGGGCCATCCTCCTGGAACAAAATTCGTCGTTCGCTGTGGCCAACAATGACATAGTCCACGGCCAGTTCCTGCAGCATGACGGGAGAAACTTCCCCCGTGAAGGCTCCCTCCGGTGCCCAGTGCAAGTTTTGCGCACCTAGGCGAATTTCGCTGCCGGCTACGGTTTTAGCTGCGATCAGTATGGCGGTGAATGGGGGGCAGATCACCACTTTAACTCCTTCGGCCCCTTTCCACCGCTGAGTTAATTCCAACAGCGCCTCGACGGTCTCGCTCACCGTCCGGTGCATCTTCCAGTTCCCCACTATGAGGTAGCTCCTACCATCCCCCACCATAGCGCTATTCTTAGCGAAAAAGGCCACTCCGTCAATCGCTATTTTCTTTTGTCCTTTGGAAAATTTAATTTCTCGAGTAGTTTTTTGGGCGAAAATTGCGACTTTAAATGGAACGGCGATGTCGGATTAATTTCTCTTTTTC
>JAITDG010000057.1 GCA_031282685.1 Puniceicoccales bacterium
GTCCAGGAGGAGGTAGTTCAGATTTTTTCGGACCGCATCGGCGGTTCCCTCGTACCAGGTGGGACTTCGCCCGCAAACCAGTTCGGCGGAAAGCACTTCCACGAATCCGCCGGCGAAACCGTCAAAGTGGTAGGTGTCCCGCACGTGCCGGTGGAGAGAGCGGGTATGGTACTGGGTAAGCAGGTAAATTTGGTTGAACCCCGAGTGGATGCAGTTGCTGAGGGCAATGTCCACGAGCCGGTACTTGCCGCCCACCGGCACGGCCGGCTTACAGCGGGTTTTCGTCAGAGGGAAGAGTCGACGGCCCTCTCCGCCGCCCAAAATTACGCATTGCACCCGCGGACGGAACACGGCGACAGTATAAGACTTTTGAGGGCCTTCGCAACGGAAAAGCTGGTGCTCGAGGGGGGATTCGAACCCCCACGCCTTGCGGCACTAGATCCTAAGTCTAGCGCGTCTGCCAATTCCGCCACCCGAGCGATCCGGCAGCAGCCAAGGGAAGAGCGGACCCTTGTCCAGGACAAAGCGCCAACTTCACGAAAGCCTAGACATGCCACACACCTCAGAAAACCTCCTCGAAGGAGGACTCGTCCGGCAACTCCTCGAGAAGTTCTGGCTTCCAAAAAAAGTCTTCGTCGACGGCCTTCGCGGGGGACTTAAAAAAAACCGTCACGCGGTAACTGTCGTCGGAGCCCTGCGTCCACTGGTATTCACTGAAACCATTTGCCGGCAAAAAAACTTCGAGGGCCGCACGTTCCTTCGCAGAAAAATCAACCTCAGAGGGAACTTCATAAATCTCTCCGGAACGCTGGAGCTGCCGGAAATCTCCAGAAATCAGCCTGTGGAGGAAATCCCGAACGTTAGTCAGCTCATTTGCGTTTAGAACATATCCCTCCGGAGCGGCGCAATTCCAGAGGGAAAGGTTTTTTTCTATGGTCGATATGTTCAAATTTCCATCGTACAAAAAAGTACGCTTCGCAGAGCCGCTAGCGGGCTCCCAGCTCCAGCCGGGCTCTTCGCCTTCGCCCTTGAAGCGCCAGTCCGGCAGCGCGGCGGCCGAGGAAGATAAATTGGCGGTCAACAAGGCCTGCAGCAGGTCCCTAACGGCAGATTCCTCCATTAGGCCGTAGAACCAGAGAAGAAGGCCCGGGATCAGCTGGCTAAGAAAGGTATGTTTGTGCGCTATGAATACCTTTATGGCGTTCTTCTTCAGCTCCTGCGCCGCTTCCGGATCCGTCCGAATTTTGCCCTTCAAAGCCGTCGCATCAGTTGAATTTTCCGCCCGTAGGGCTTCTTTCGCGGCGACTTCCGGCGAAGGCCGGCCATGGAGGTAGTCGATCACGACCATCAGGTCGCTAGAATTGGTGGCACGTGCGGCGTTCACTTCACCCGCCCCCTTCGGCAGAGGCGGCGGAAATTTCGTCCTCCCCCTTTGGGGAACGCTCGCCTTGCGAATTTTCCTCCGGCAGCGGGCTGCGCACCTTTTTCTTGGAACTCTTCCCAGCCGGCGACGGGCCATCCTCTTTCTCCGGTGGATTGGAAAACTTTTTTTCCAGGTCCGGCGCATTGGGGTACGTGGTTTTTCGCTTCAGTAGAGTCCGCACCATAGCAAAGCGACTCTCCGACTTCGACCCTTTCACGGGAATCCATACGTAGCCGTAGGTATTTTTGACCCTACAGCCATCATGCTCTTCCCTAACGTCCTGGATCCGTGCTATTCCTAGCTTTTCGAACTCTTTCTGAATGATCTCTTTCTCCTTCTTTGCCATTGTGTTTACGAACAGCGAGTCCTTTGCCTGCGAGCGGTCTCTGGTGACCCAGCGCCAGCCGCCGGGACTTCCGCTATCCCTAAAGCAGGAATACTCCTGCTGTGGAATCTTTGCCTCTAGCTCTTCCTTCCGCTCTGCCTCGCTAAAAACACTATTATACAGCTCGAGATAGTTCTTCTTGAATTTCAAAGAGGGCGAATCGCTCGAAAAAATTGCCACCAGTCCGCCCCTGCTGGTGGACTTCGCCCCCTCGAAGAATAGTCTTTGGGTCTTCGCTGGAAAATTTTTTATCTCTTCCAGCACTCTATCCGAATATTCCGGCAGAAAATTGTAAAGTGACCAGCCGTGCACATTTTTTAAAAGAAGAAAAGCATCGTGGCGAAATTCGTCCGGCAGGGCAGACAGGAAAGTGAAAACGGGGGCATTCAGCCGTTGGTACTTTTCGCTCCCAAAGCTCGGGAGGCGTGTCCGTCTTGTTTTTTCGCAAGACATGTTAATCGCTATGCATTCCGCAATGATTAGGTACTGGGCCCTATTGGGCGGATCTCCCTCGGCGAGTGCCCCTATGGCCCCCGCCATGACCTTGGCCATTTCAAGCTCCCTTCCAATGTTTCCGGGAATCAGTCTGTCCATCCCCATCCGTGAGGCGCCGCCAGCTGCCTCAAAAACATGCATCGTGACAAATGCGCGCATTGCCGCCGACTGGTCGATCGCCGTGCCGTATTCCCCGTCGATTTTTCGCAAAAACTCGACAAACTTATCATTCACTCGCCACCGCGCAGCCTCGTCCGGATTTCGCACGGCGTATGCGCCTAGCGTTATAAAATTTAACAAAACAAACAGCCAGTAGGGATTTTCCTGCCTGCCGACCCGAAGAAGATTCCGAGCCAGCACGATGTCCAATATCGCCCTAGTGACCCTGATTGCGATCTCCCCTCCGCCGGGGAGCGCTAGGGTGACAAGGTCTCCTTCCCTGTGGCCGGCGATGGCAGCGTAGCACTTCTGCAGTTGCGGATCTTCGGCGGTACTCTTCTGCTCGGGAAACAGGAACATGGTCGCCAGGGCAGCGAAATTTTTACTCTGGCGGAGCTGCGCGGCCGTTTCCGGATTTTCAGCCGCGGGAACTTCTTTTTTCTCCGGTTCCGTTCGCGCGGAATCCCTCAACGGATCGGAGGCTGCGGCTACTTTCGTTTTTTCTTCACTCCCGGCGGGCGCGGAGGAGGCGCTGATTTTCGAGCAATCGTCCATGGGCTAAATTTTATGGGCATAGTAAAAATTATCGACCAAATAGCTATCCGTAATGCCTAGCTTGCTGCGGTGAAATTGCATTCGCCAAATGGTAAAATCTCTCCCGCGGATTTCCCATTTCAAGAAAATGCGAAGCCCCTCCGCGGCGAAATTTTGCCCCAGACCCCGCCCGATGGGCAATTTGGGATTTGACGGATCGGCGGACCTTCCACCATCCTCCGGGGATGGGCCGCTGGGCCACTGCGCTAATTCTAGGCTGTCTCGCGTTTTGCGGCTGCGGAGAGGACCGGCCCGGCGGGAGCGTCCTGCGCGTCGGCAACGGGACGGAGCCGCAGACATTGGACCCCCAGCTGGCCGGCGACCTGCAACAGATCGCCATCGCGCGCGCCCTCTTCGAAGGCCTAGTGCTGCTGGACGAGAGCACCCTGGAGCCAATCCCCGGAGCGGCGGAGAGCTGGGAGCTGTCGGAGGACGGCCGGACCTACACTTTCCACCTCCGGCCCGACGGCCGCTGGAGCGACGGTAGCCCGCTAACGGCGAGCGATTTTGCCTACGGCGCGCGCCGCATCCTCACGGCGGAGCTGGCCTCTCCGACGGCCGAATTGCTTTTCCCGCTGATCGGCGCAAAGGATTTCTACGACAAAAGGGCGGACTGGGATTCCGTCGGCGTGGCCGTACCCGATCCGCTAACGCTGCTGCTGGTCCTGGAGCGGCCGACGCCCTACTTCCTTCCCCTCCTGGCCCATCCGGCCTGGTCGCCGATCCAAAAAAAATGCGTGGAGGCGAACGGGGCCATGGCGCTCCGCGACTCCCCCTGGACTCGGCCCGGCCGGCTGGTCTCCAACGGCCCCTACTGCCTGCGGGAATGGCGCGTGGGCGATCGGGTGACGGTCGAGAAAAATCCCCTCCACCGCTCCGGCGGCGGCCCCGGCACGGTCGTCTTCTTTCCCATCGGCGACGGCGACACGGAGCAGAATGCCTTCGAAAACGGAGAAATCGACATCACGAACACCATCCCGCCGAACCGCATCGGCCAACTGCGGCGGGAGGACCGGGAGACCGTCCGGGAGGCGGAAAGTCTGGGCGTATTCTATTACCTGTTCCGCTGCGACCGGCCGCCCCTGGACGACGTGCACCTGCGCCGGGCCCTCGCGGCCGCCGTCGATCGGCGCCAGCTCTGCCGGCTGCTGGACCGGCCGGAGCGCTTTGCCGCCGAGAACCTGGTTCCGCCCGGCTGCGGCGCCTACGACTACGGCGGGAAAGGACAAATTCATAATCCGGAGTTTGCCCGCAAAGAGTTAGCCCGCTCCGCCTTCGCAAAGGACGGCAAAAAGACCCTCACGCTCACCACCAACCCGGGCCCCCAGCAGCGGCTGATCGGCCAGGCCATCCAGGAAATGTGGCGCCGGGAGCTGGCCATCGAGGTGGAGCTGCGCTGCGAGGAGTGGAAGTCCTTCCTGCTGACCCGCCGATCCGGCGATTTCCAAATAGCCAGGGGGGGCTGGTGCGGCGACTTCGACGATCCGACCACTTTCCTGGGGCTCTTCCAATCGGGCAGCGAAAATAATTTTACCCATTGGAGCAGTACCGAATACGACAGCGCACTGGCGGCGGCGGAGCGGGAGCCGGAGAAGCGGAAGCGGCACCTGCGGCGGGCGGAAGGAATTTTGCTCAAAGGCGCCCCGGTCGTAACGCTCTACTTCGAAACCGGCAAGCACCGAGTTTCCCGGCGGGTCGGCGGCTGGCAGTCGAACCTCCTCGACTACCACCTCTACCAGAATCTTTTCCTGCGCGATGGAAAGGAATGAGGGCGGGGCACTCTACGATGCCCTCGGTAACCGCTTCCTGGCACTGCCGCCGGACCGGGGCGAACCGGAACCGGCGGAAGTGCGCCGGCTGTGCCGCCTCCGCCGCTGCGACGGGCTGCTGGCCGGCCGGCGGGAGGGCCCGTCCCAGTTCGCCTTGACCGTCGTGAACCGGGACGGCTCCCCGGCGGAGACCAGTGGGAACGGCGTCCGCATCTACGCGAAATTTCTCGCCGACTGCGCTCTGGTCGGCGGCGCGGAATGCGTCCTCCGCCCGCCCGCCGGTCCGGTCCGCTGCACCTTCGAGTCGGACGGCACCGTCTCCGCCCTACTCGGCCCCTGCTCCATTGAACCGGAAACGCTTACACTTCCATCCGGCCCGCTGGCCGGCTACCGCGCCTCCGTTGGAAACCCCCATTTCGTGGCGCTGGCAAATCCGCCCGACTGGCGGAGGATCGCCCGGGAGATTGTCCGCCATTTTCCGGCGGGGATCAACGTGGAATTCGCCCGGCAAATCGGACCAAACTCAATTCACATAAAAAATTGGGAGCGGGGCGTCGGAGAGACGACCGCCTGCGGCAGCGGCGCCGCCTGCTGCGGCGCAGTCTTCTTTCGACGGCGAGCCCTGGCCCCGCCGCTCTACGGAAAAACGGCGGGCGGCACGGTCAAAATCATCCCGGAGGGAAATTTTATCCGCATTTCCGGGCCCATCCGCCGCCTCTGCTAGGACTTGGTCTTTTTGAAGTCATCAAAACCCTCCCGGCCCACCTTGACCGTCGCCTCAAAAAAACCGTTGAGCTGGCGGATGCGGGTCGGGTGACGCATTTTGCGGAGGGCCTTTGCCTCGATCTGGCGGATGCGCTCCCGAGTCACGTTGAACTGCTGGCCAACCTCTTCCAGCGTCCGGCTGTAGCCGTCGTCCAGGCCAAAGCGGAGGGAGAGCACCTTCTGCTCCCGCTCGGAGAGGGAGACTAAAATTTCCCGCAGTTTTTCCCGCAGGAGGCTGCTGGCAGCGGAGTTTTGCGGATCCTCGGCGGACTTGTCCTCGATGAAGTCGCCGAAGCAGGAATCCTCGCCGTCGCCGACGGGACTCTGGAGGGAAATGGGCTGTTGGGCCATCTTCATGATGCTCTGGACCCGGTCCAGCGGCATGTCCAGCTCGTTGGCCACCTCCTCCGGAGAGGGCTCGTGGCCCAGCTCCTGCAGCAGCTGCTTCTGCACCTGCATGACCCGGTTGAGGACCTCTATCATGTGGACGGGGATGCGGATGGTGCGGGCCTGGTCCGCGATGGAGCGGGTGATGGCCTGCCGGATCCACCAGGTGGCGTAGGTGGAAAATTTATAGCCGCGCCGGTACTCGAACTTTTCTACGGCCTTGATGAGTCCCATGTTGCCCTCCTGGATCAGATCCAAAAAGGAGAGTCCCCGGTTCGTGTATTTTTTCGCGATGCTGATGACTAGCCGCAGGTTGGCCTCCACCATCTCCGTCTTGGCCTGGTTCATGGCCTTCATGTGGTGGCGAAAGCGCCTCAAAACTTCGAGGAGGCGGACGGGGTCCGTGCGGTACTCCCTCCGGAAATCGGCCAGCCCCTTCTCCACCTGCGCCCGCTCCTCGGGCCGTACGGGCCGCTTCTTATCCGCTTCGAGCAGTTCGATGTCCCGCCGGATACGGCGCAGGAGCGGCCCCTTTTCGCCCAAAAAATCCTCAAAGAGTTTCATCTTGAAGCAGAAGCGCTTCAAAATTTGCTTCAGCTGGGTCTCGTAGTTCTTTGCCCGGAGTGCGATCCGCTTCTTTTGGCCCTCGTCCTCCGCGCTCTCCTGCTCCCGCAGCAGCTCGTCCAGACGGTCCAGGAGAGTCCGGCTGTCCTGGATGAGACGGGGGAGCATTTCGTAGTAGGACTCCCGCGTGCCGATTTTCTTATCGATGACGATCTGGTCAAAGCGCTCCTCCTTCTGCTGGAGCCGGCCGGCCAGCTGCAGCTGGTACTCGACCGTGAAACGGACGGAAAAAAGCTCGTCCTGCGCCTTCTGCTCGGCCGACTCGATCCGCTTGGAAATGGAAACCTCCTGGTCGCGGGTGAGGAGCGGCACTTTCCCCATCTGCCGCAGGTAGGTGCGGATGGGATCCTCGTTGGCCGTGTCGACCTGGTCCTCGTAGATGCGCTGTTCCAGCTTTTCCCGGTCGCTCTGCTCCTGCTTTAAAATTTCCTCCGAATCCAGGACGCGGACTTCGAGCTTTTCCAAAATATTGATGATATTTTCCACCTCCAGCTCGACGGAATCGTTCTCCTCGCCGAGGGACTCGTTGATGTCCTCGAAAGAGACATAGCCCTGCTCCTTGGCGAGCCGCACGAGACCCTTCACGCGCGCCTGAAGTGCCTGGTCCTGGTCTTCGACCTCCGAATTTTCCTGCGAAAGCTTTGCGGAAGTGACTCGCTGGGCCCGGACGGCCGCAGCGAGCACGTCCCGAGAAACCCGCACGGGCGCTGCGTTGGAGCTATCTAACACACTATCGGCCGGAGCGGACGGCTCGGCGGGAACCTCCTCGTCTTTCATATGGGGCGGCATTTTGGGAAAAGGGAAAAAATGACAAGCCCTAATATCGGCAATTTGCGCGGAGAGGGCTAATCGGCGCTATGGTGGGGGAAAATTTATTTTTTGCAAACTTTTTTTGCAAGCTTCTCGACTTTTCTCCGCGGAAAGAGAAATATTTCGCCTTTCACCAAGGGAATTCGTCCGGCAAGGGGGCAGAAAATTTTTCTTTCGTTGATTCCATAGAAATAGCGCGTACAATAAAGCAATGGATGTAGGATTCAATAGATTTACTCCTCCAAGCGTCGGAGACGGCTTCGTCGCCTCCCGCCGCAGCTATCCGACCGCGGAGAAGGAAGCGGCAGTAGATGACGATAATAAGCACAAGCGTGTCGCAGCCGACAAGCGCTATAAGATAGATGGGAACGATCCAACGCCTGACAACATAAAAACAATGAATGGTAATATGGGCCTTCCCGAACGTGGGGATGATAGTTTTTTTACTAACATTGGCGCGCAGGACCTGATCGAGAGCTATGACATGCTGATGGCTTTCGATGACGACGCGGAGATTAATATCGCTCCCGCAGATCAGCCGGAAGAAAAGCTAAAGCCGGTCGAATTGCGCAATAAGCTAAAGGAATTACTCGATGCGGCGAAAGGTGGCAATCTCGAAGATGCTAAAAAAAAGGAGCTCTGCGAAACGGCCACGAAGGTGGGCAAACTTCTCTTGTACGCCGTAACGCCCGGCTATTTTGGCATCACGAAGGTAGCTATTGACAGAGTTACAGATAATCCAGAATTTGCAGATGATGGCAGTAGTGTGCCGAAAACCAAAGACGATATGAATAAAGCCGGCAAGCAAAGGAAAACAAGGCAGAGGGTAGCGAGGGCCGCCTACACATGCTTCGCCCTCACAAGGGCTCTATGCGGAGGAAAGAAAAAATTCGACATTTCCACAGACACACAAAATGAGACGGCAAAGCTCCGAGTACAAGCGGGAAGATTGTATTTTCAAAATAGATATCCCGGCGTCGGACTTGCTGTTATCTCTCTGGAGGATGCGCAAGCTAAGGCAACGAAAGCCGCAAGCGCCAATCCAAGGAGTACGGTCAGCTTTTTCCGCGCATTCGAAAACCCGGAAGATGGAAAAATGAAATACGCGGTGATAAACTGGAATCACAACGCAGGTAAATTTGAAGTTAGCGATCTTTCCCCCATTAGAAAATCAGACGATTTCGCCGAATGGATATTCAACCACAAGCCAAAAGCCGAGGCGGCAGGAGAAATTGCTCTGTAACTTTTCCGTACCGGCTGCCGGACTACTTCCACGGCCCGCCCGGGGCCGAGCCGGCGGACGGCCCCTAGACCTCGTAGGTCTCCTGCGGCTCCGGGTTCACGACGTTTGCCGCCGGCAGGGCGAGTCGAATCGCCCCCTCGAACCAGCGGCGGGAGTCGCCGTCGCCGTGGGACAGGATCA
>JAITDG010000033.1 GCA_031282685.1 Puniceicoccales bacterium
GTAAATGCGACCAAATTTCAGCAGGGATTTGGGCCAGATGCGGAGGAGGAACTGAAAAATTGCTCCGGCCCGCGGACTTAGGATAGCCGTGCAGAACGCGGTGCCTAGCGAAACGCCAATGGCCAGACTGAGCAGGCCGTTGTTGGTCACGCCGAGGGAAGTGCCTAGGGAGGCAATGACAAAGCTAAATTCGCCGATTTGGGCCGTAGCCATCGGCGCGCGAAAACTGTCCTCGCCGCTCTGGCCGCTTAGGAAAAAGCCCAAAAAGCAGGCCAGCACTTTTATGAAAAATACGAGAAAAGTGAGCAGGAGGACCGGACCGATGCTGGAGGCCAACTGGCCCAGGTTGACGGATAGGCCGGTGGAGAGGAAGAAGATGGCCGTAAAGAGTGTGCGAATGGGGCGCATGTTTTCCTCGATGGCCTCGGCGATTTCCGTGCTGGAAAAGATGGCGCCGGCAAGGAAAGCGCCGAGGGCGGTGGAAAAGTGGGCCGTTTCCGCCAAAAGGCCAATGGCCAACAGGACGCCGATGATAACGATCGTGAAAAATTCCTCGGACTGAAATTTTTTCATGATGCGCACGAAAAATGGCATCGCGAGGCGGCCCAGAAAGAAAATGGTCAGTACGAAGGCGCCGACGAAGAAGGTGGTGCGGCCCACGGCGTCCCAGTCGAAGTAGCCGGTAATGGCGATACCGGACAGAACAACCAGCAGCAGAACGGCTAAAATATCTTCAAAAATTAAAAGCCCCATGGCAAGGCGGGCAAAATTTTTCTGCAGCGCGTGCTGACCCTCCAGCACGGGCACGGCGATCATGGTGGAGCTGATGGCCAGCAAACCGCCCAGAAAGAGGCCGTTCAGCCCACCCCAGCCCAAAATCGGCGCAGTAGCACTGCCGAGAAAGAGCATAAAAAGGGTCTGGAATATGAGGGCAATGATTACGGGGCCAAAGAGTTGTCGCAATTTCCGCAGATCGAACTCCAACCCCATGTAGAACATGAGAAAAATCACTCCCAATTCGCTGATTTGCCGTATGGTATTTTGGGCGTGAATTAGAGACGTTCCGTTAACGCCAAAATTTAGCGCAATGCCCCCGATGATGTAGGAGAGCAGAAGCGGAAAATGCAGCAGCCGTGCCGCTATGGCGGAGCCGGCCGCCACCACCAGCAGCCAGGAGAACTCGCGGACGAGATCGATCGTTGCGGCTACACCCTCCACAAACGCAACCGCTAACAGAACCTGCCCGGCGGGCAATGCTTTTATGCTTTTTTTTTACGGCAGAGAATGCTAAATCCTACCGGAGAGAGCGTTGACTGAATAGCGACCCCGGACCCATTGTGAGCGGGCCATGGCACAAGTCTATAACGCCTACCGAACGCCGTTCTCTTCCATCTCGTGGTTACCAAAAGACGCTGATGTGCCCTACTTTGGCGTACTTTTAGGCACGTGCACGGACACGGTTGGCTGCAAATATCAGCTCCAGGCCGGAATCAGTTTGGCCGATTTTTTACGGGCCATTCCACTTGCTCCCTGGCAGTTGCTCGATGGCCGGCGCCAGGCGGAAGTGGAGATCACCGTCCCTCCCTGCGAATCGGTCGGACGGACGGCGGAAACAGTGAAAATTTTTACCGTACGGGGGGAAAAGTACAAGGGCCTCAGCGGCTTCCTGCAAAAATGGGTCGGCGGTCCGCTGCTAGCCTTCGGCATTTCCCTCATAGTGCTTCTACCGCTACAATTTCTCGCCGGATTGGTTGGGACGGCCGTCCTGGGTCCGCTCTTCGGTGCAATGGACATCACATTGGGCGCGACCGCATTGACACTGCTGGGCGGACTGCTAATCGGAGCCCTGACCGTACTGCTCGCCCTACTAATTCAACTGCTCTACTGGCGGAGCGGAGCGGAACAGGGCACTGTGCGCTACCGCTAGCCTAATTTCGCACAACTATCGGCATAGTAAGAGTTTGGTGGCCTTCTACGGAAACGTAGAGAGAGCCGGTAGCCGGCGCTATGCCCTTCACCTCAAAGGATACGCAGTTGTGCCCCTCCGCCATGCGTTTCTCCTCCACCTCGATGGCGCCGGGAATGTCCGTCGTGACGTTGACGTCCAGCCCCCCGTTCGCCGCCGGCATGGCCGTCGTCAAATTCACTGTAACTTTCCGTCCTGTGCGCAATTCCACCGCCCGCGGATTGGCTCCCAGCAGGGCCGGATCGACGCGAAACTCTCCGGCGGCAATGGGTCCCAGCGCATCCTCGATGGTGACGGGATAGCTTTTTCCAGCCCCCAGCACAGGCACATAGAACTTAATTGCCGTTGGAGATTCAAAATGCGTTTCCGCCGGCACATCCCCCAAAAATACTCGATCTTCGCCGGAAAATCCCCGGCCGATTACCGTCACGCAGGTGCTAGGAATTCCGCGAACGCTATCCAAGCCAAGCACGTAGCGATTACTCAAATCCAGCTCATAGACGCTCGTTCTGATGTTTTTTTTCTGCGTCCCGTCCCCGCCCCGCTGGACATAGTCCACGTCAAAGTAGTAGGCCACTCCGCTGCGACCGCTCGGAACGGTATACTCGTAAATAAAATCGGCGGAACCATCTCTCCGCATTTTGCGCTCCTGGCCATCCACTACCACCCGAGCCCGGACTGAGTCCTTTTCAATTTCACCATTTCGCACACGAAGTTGCATGGTGATCGGGTAGGTTTCGGACGCATTCACGGCCAAAATTCGTGGAGTTGTGTTACTTACCTCCACGTTACTCACACTGCTGCAGCCGCAAAAAAGACCGAGCAGTGCTAGCGGAAAAAAGTTTCTCATAGCTGTCATCTCCCGACCCATTGAGCGACCCCTCTCCTTTCCCGTCAAGGAAATAGCTACTTTTTCGGCCGGCCGATGGCGTAGACGTTCGCCCGCACCCGGTCAAAGGAGCCCTCCGCATTAACTCGGTGGCAGGGAAAATACTTTTTTAAAACATCCACGGCGGCGGCAGTCTGCTCTACGTACACTTGGTAGCGGTGCCGCGCCGCCTCCGGATCCGTGTCCGTCGGGCGAATGGGGACCTCTCTGCCCCGGCCCGTCGCTCGCACCTGCGCGTTATTACGTTCCGCCCGTGCCCCCCGACCCAGCTGCCGGTCCACGCTCATTTCTTCGGAAATCTCCAGCAGCACCAGATGAAAATCGGAGGTTTGTTTCATGGCTACTATTTTGTCGTGGAGCAATTTAACGCACTCCGCCTGCACGGCCGTGCGGGGGTAGCCGTCCACCAGGGCCCCATCCGCGTAGGGCCGGCTCAACAGAGTTCGGAAAACAATTGCCGTTACTTCCCGGTCACCAATGAGTTGACCCGCATCCTTCTCCTTTTGAAAATCCGGGCTGTCCAGCAGATCGCTAGTGACGATGGGCTCCGCTTTGATTTGGAACACGTCCTGCGCGTAGTGGGTATTTGTCCCCTTGCCGGCCCCGGGAGCGCCGTTCAGCCAGATCACCTTCCGCGGAATGGCAAAATTTCCGCCGTGCGGTTCCGCCTCAAAACTTTTCCAAAAAAATTCAAAGCTCTCGTAGGCCTCCCGCGAAACCCCAGCGAGAGCCCACGGCGCTACAGATCCGTAGGACAATCTTTCCTTACCCATCGCGGCCATTTCCCCGTTTGCCAAGCACTTCAGCGCCGTCCCAGCGATCGCCAGTCCCCAAAAAAACGCGGCAGATCGGCGAAGGAGACGTCTCCATTTCACAGTTAGAGAACCCACTATCTTTCTTACCTCATCCGGCCGATTCTGTCAATATTTTCAAAAAAATGCTCCGGTGGCACGGTCTCGGGAAGCGGGCCTAGGAGGAAGCCTTCCGCTCCAAATCGGCGAGAATTTCCTTCGCCCGCGAGAGGACCGGTCGCGGCAGGCCGGCCAGCTGGGCCACGTGGATGCCATAGGAGCGGTCCGCGGGACCCTCGAGGATTTTGCGAAGAAAGAGGACTGACCCCTCGCTTTCCCGCACGGCCAGGCGAAAATTGCGCAGACGCGGCAGGCTGTCGGTGAGTCGGGTTAACTCCAAGTAGTGAGTGGCGAAGAGGGTACGCGGCCCACGGTCGGCGGGGCCGTGCAGGTACTCGAGGACCGCCCAGGCGATGCTGAGTCCGTCGTAGGTGCTCGTGCCACGGCCAATTTCGTCCAGAATTATCAGGCTGTTCTCCGTGGCGCCGTGGAGGATGGCGGCCGTTTCCTCCATTTCCATGAGGAAAGTGGAGCGGCCCCGGGAGAGGTCGTCGCCGGAGCCGATGCGGGTGAAGATGCGGTCCACGCGGCCGATGCGCGCCGAAACGGCCGGAACCCAGCAGCCCGTCTGGGCCAGCAGGACGATCAGGGCCACCTGCCGCACGTAGGTGGACTTGCCTCCCATGTTAGGGCCGGTCACGAGAGCGATTTGGCAGCCGCTGCTGTCCAGCTCCGTGCCGTTGGGGACGAAATAGTCGCACTCGCCGGGCACCGGATCCGCCCTCTGCAGGATCTGCTCGATGACCGGATGGCGGCCGTCTACTATGGTAATGCTTTGACTGTCATCAACTTCCGGACGCACGTAGGACTCCTCGCCGGCCAACAGGGCCCAGCCGGAAAAAACGTCCAACTGCGCCAGGACCTGGGCCGTCGCCGCCAGCCGTTCCCCCTGCTTTAGCAGTTTCTGCACAACGCCTTCGAAAAGCTCCACTTCCAGCCGGAGGGCGCAGGAGCGGGCTTCCAAAATTTCCGACTCCTTCGCCCGCAATTCCGCCGTCGTGTAGCGCTCTGCGTTCACAACGGTCTGGCGCCGAATGTAGTGGGCCGGCACGCTGGCCACGTTGGCCTTTGTCACCTCTATGAAGTAGCCGAACGTGCCACTGTGCCTAATGCGTAAACTCTTAATGCCCGTCGCCGCCTGCTCCCGCGCCTCCCACTCGCCCAGCCAGCGCTCGCCCGAATCGAGTAGGGCCCGATACTCGTCCAGCCTGCCATCGAAGCCGCTCCGCAAAAATCCCCCCTCCGACGTGTCCGGGGGCAAAGTGTCCGCCAGAGCCGATTTTAAAAAATCTCGCAGTTCGGAAAAGTCGCCGATTTCCTCCGCCAGCTCCGCCACCCGGTTCCAGCCCCGCTCCCGGCCGAGCAGTTGGCAAATTTTCGGAAGCATCTCCAGCGTAGCCAGTACGGCCCCCACCTCCCGCGGCTGGCGGATCCGATTTTGCAGCCGGCCCAGCATGCGGAGCAGGTCCCGCACCTCGCGCAATAGATCCCGCAAACTCACAGTACCTTCCCGGTCGGCAAAAAATTCTCCCACACAATCCTGGCGACGGGCAATTTCCCCTAGGGAAAGAAGCGGTTGAGCAAGAAATTCCCGCAGAAGCCGGGCGCCGGCGGCCGTAACGGTCCGATCGACGGCGTCCAGCAGGCTCCCCTCCCGACTCCCCCGCACGGATCGGAAAATTTCCAAATTGTTCACCGTCGTCCGATCCAGCAGGAGGGCATTTTCAAAGCGCATCTCCTGGATGGAGTACACGTTTCGCAGCTGTCCGCCCAGATTTCGAGCGGCGTAGCGGAGGACTGCGCCGGCCGGCCCCAGGGACGGGTGGTCGGAGGGGATGGCGAAGGATTCCAGTGACCGAACGGACAGAGTCTCTAGGATTTGGCTCCGGGCAGCGGCCGCGTCGAAGTAGGAGACGGGCAATTCCGTGGTAATTCGGCGAGTGGAAAGGAGTTGGAACGATTCGAGCCACAGCTCGGTCCGGCCCGACCAGCGCTCACGGGAGTCCTCCGGCACAAGAATTTCTCGCGGATCCAGGGCAGATAGGGAGGCCAGCAAAACGTCCACATCCGGAGAGCTGGCGATGCGGAGTTGGCCCGTGGAGACGTCCAGCCAGGCGCCGTGCACCCCGCGGCCGTCGATGTCGAAGGCGAGCAGGTAATGGTTCGCCTTGGCGTCCATTTGCTCCTCCTCGAGGGCCGTGCCGGCCGTGTGGATGCGGGTCAGGGCCCGCCGCACGATGCGCCCTGGGACGGCTGGCTCCAGCTGGTCACAGACGGCCACCTTCCAGCCGGCATCGAGCAATTTTTTCAAGTATCCGCCCGCCGCGTGGTAGGGAACTCCCGCCATGGGCATGCCCTGCCGCTGAGTAAGGGTAACTCCCAAAATCCGCGAGGCGATCTGGGCATCCCCGTTAAAGAGCTCGTAGAAATCCCCCAGGCGAAAAAAAAGCAGAGTTTTTTCCGGCAAAGTCTGGCGTATTTCTTCATATTGAACGGCCATTGGGGTCTGTCGGGCCACGCTGGAGTCCATCGTGATCCCAGAAGTGAAATCGAATCGCCGACGCAAGAAAATTATAAGCATTTCGCGCAAATGGCTCACTATGAGACTTAGTTCTCATGCATTTTTTTATTGCGGAGAAAATAGTTGACTAGAACAGGACTGTCCGTAGGTTGCCGACCATATGACAGGTATAGGCGCGCCAATCCAGCGAAAGACTCCCGAAGCGAATTTTTGGGATCACTGCGCTTTGCTATTTCTTTTTATCGGCCATGACGTCCGCACTTGTCCGCTAAACAACTATGGGGTAGTCGGAAAGGACAATCCAACGGCGCTGGACGACGCGTGCGAATTTTGCAGGGAAGAAAAAACGCAGTACGCCATTTGGATGGTAGCGGTATCCGTACTAACCGGTGGGATTTTCGCGATATTTATAGCCATTTATTTGGCAGTGGAAAGGAGCCGGCCGCCGTCCTACCTGTGGGAAATTTCCGCGATGTTGAATGGTGTGGCACGTTCCGTAGGACAGGCGAACAAGCCAGTCTTTGGCCCAAACGCTCCCGTTTTGGTCGGCGATCCACTTGATCTGCTTTGCGAGTACCTTTTGAAGCCAATTCCTCGGGGCACGGAGGTGTCCTATGACGGCAAATCGTTTAGCGCCAATTCCTGGCCCGATCTTTTTTCACAGATTATACAATTTCAAATTAGGAATTTCAAAAAACCATTGCTCTCGGTCGCTTTTCGCTCCGGCGATTTTGGCCGGGATGACGGCACAAAAATAAAGGAAAGTCTCCGCAAAATTAGCCATGGTGGACTGGCATCGATCGTAGAGCCTAACAACCCGCTCATTGCTAACGGTAGCGTCTGGTTTCGCTTATTTGAAAAACTTTGGATCATGGAGCAAATTGAAAGATTAAATGCGATAATTGAGTCATATACCAGAATAAAAAACAACGTGAGCGCACTTCAAAAAATAATGGATGAAGCTAGAATTTTACTGAAAGATTTTTCCAGTATAGCCTCCCAGGGCAGCATGCCGAAGTACTTACGGGAAGTAAATTGGAATGTTGAAACTTCAGGAGAAAATTTTCTTCGAAAAGGAGAGATCTGCGCAGCACATAAAGAATTCGATGCGAGTTTGCAAAATGAAATTAACGAATTTATGGCGGAAAAAGCAGATCTTGAACGTTTGTTGCGCTTGCCAATTCCGCTGCAAGATCAGTCCATTATGCTTTTTGGCGTATGTTTTGTCTGTTGGGTTGAAGAAAAACACAGAGAGACCGGCATAAGAGAAAAATAGCTAGGCCGGCATGGAGAGAAATGTTGTCAACCCATAGCGCCCACCGTGTCGTGAATGCGGACAAGCCCGAGCAGTATGCCATTTTCTCCAATAACCGGCAGGACACTAACTTGAGACGGACCCGACTCCATGGCGGCCACCGCTTCGCCGACGGACTGTTCCGGGCGGACGGTCCGCGGTTGAGTGCTATGTATATCTGCCGCACGAATTCCACGCAGATCCTCGGTTCTCTGAACGAGCCGGCGGATATCACCGTCCGTGATGATGCCCAAGAGTTTTCCTTCACCATCCACCGTACAGCAAGCGCCCAAGGGCTTTTCCGTCATAGCCATAATTACTTCTCGGACGGGAGCGGCGGGCGCCAGGCAGGCCACGCCGTCAAGTGGATGGAGCACGTCCGCGACGCGGAGCAGGAGGTTGCGCCCCAATTGCCCGCCCGGGTGCAGCAAAGAAAACTGATCCGGCCGAAAATTGCGGGCCGCCATCAGTGCGCAAACGAGGGCATCTCCCACAGCGAGAGCACTTACGGCGCTGCTCGTCGGAACCAGACCCAGCGGATCCGCCTCCCGGCCGGCAAAGGCTTCCAGCACATAGTCACAGCGGCGAGCGAGCGGCGAATCGCCCTTGCCTACCAGAGCTATGGGCGTGGATCCCAGGTGCCGCAGGAGAGGGACGAGAGAGAGCAGTTCATCGCTGGATCCGCTGCGGGAGAGTAGAATAGTCGGGTCACCGGGCGAGAGAATACCCAAATCACCGTGGAGGGCCTCCGTCGGATGAACGAATAGGGACTGGGTCCCTGTGCTAGTAAGCGTCGCAGCAATCTTTTGTGCGATAAAGCTAGATTTTCCGACGGCCGTAAGGAGGACCTTCCCGTTCCGCTGCAAAATGAGAGACACGACCCGGTCAAAGTCTTCCGAGAGAACGGTTGCTGTACGGCGCAGCGCGTCTGACTCGGCCACTATGGCCTTGCGCGCTAACTCCCGCCAGTTGCAAGGACCCCTCATCGCCCTCTTCATCAAATTCTTTCAGTCATCTCCGTCGGCCACGTCCAGCAAAAACGCACGGCAAAGTATCCTCAGCCAACGGCGGGCAGTCGCTTCGTCCCGCGCTTCCACGATAAGACGTAACTTGTTTTCCGTACCGGAGTAGCGCGCCAAAACGCGACCGTCGGCCCCCAGCGCAGATTCCGCTTTTCTATGCATTTTCGAAAAACGTCGTGCCCGCCCTAACGGTAGAACATGTTCTACTGAAATGTTTTCCGCAGCAGTTGGCCGTAGAGGAAATTGCCAATCGCTGTCCCTTCCACTCCCGTCGAATGTGGAAAAAAAGAGTGCGCCGGTCAAAAGTCCATCGGCCATCGGTCCCGCACCGGTCCAGAGAAAGTGGCCGGACGGTTCGCCGCCAAACGTGCTCCCGTGCAATTTCATAGCTTCCGCCACGTTCCGATCGCCCACCGGCACACGTAGAAAGGGAATGGAAAAGTGAGCCAGCTGCCGATCCAGCGCACCGTTGGCGAGGACTGTCCCAACCACCGGCGACGAATACCCTAATTTTTTGAAGTGCAAAGCAATACGTGCGAACAGCTGCTCACCGGCCAGTGCGGTTCCCGTCCGGTCACAGACCAGAGCCCGGTCACCGTCGCCATCCACGGCCAGACCCCAATCCGCAGCGGAGCGGCGAACGGACTCGCAGAGGGCACGGGGATGTTCCGACCCACAACTCACGTTGATATTATGTCCATCCGGAGCATTCCCCATGGGCAGCACCTCCGCACCCAGCGATGCCAGCAGGCCCGCGCCAACGGCGGAAGCGGCCCCGTTTGCCGTGTCCAGAACTACTTTTTTTCCGCGAAGACAGTTAGCCGGCAAAACTTCGCAAAAATGTTTTCGGTAGGCAACCAGCGCCGTCTCGCAGCAATCCACAACGGCCGACGGCCGTCCAAATTCCGATTCCTCTCCACCGCAAAAGAGTAGTTCCTCCAATTCGGACTCCTCGCGATCGGACCATTTCCGCCCATCACCGCTAAAAAATTTGATTCCGTTGGCATCTGGAGGGTTATGGGACGCGGTGATGGCAGCGGCCCCATCGGCGGAAAAAAATTTGGCCGCATGGGCGATGGCCGGCGTGGGGAGAACGCCGACCCACAGAACGGAAATTTTCTCGGGAAGTCCTTCCAAAAGAGCCGTTTTTAGCATTTCCCCCGTGGAGCGACCGTCCATCCCGAGGAGAAATTTCGTCTTTCCCTGCCGCAGAAAAATTTTTCCAAGCGCTAAACCAATGGCCCGAAAACTTTTAGGACAAATCATCCCGCTGCCAAATTTCCCCCGAATGCCGTCCGTGCCGAAAATTTTTTTTTCAACCATCGCGAATAGGTTTGCAGTGCATTGGCGGACAGTGCAAAGTTTTCTTGTGATGGAGGATTCGCCAACGCTCCTCACCGTCGAAGGATTGTCTGTTTCCTTCCATCAGCGCGGAAATTTTTTCGATGTTCTTTCCAATGTGCATTTTAGCATTTCTTTCGGCCGAACATTGGCCCTCACCGGCACCAGCGGGAGCGGAAAATCCACGCTGGCACTCGCCATCGGCCGCCTCCTGCCGCCGGAAGCCAGACTGTGCGGGAAAATTACATTCTGCGGGAAAGAGATACAAAACTTAAAAAAATCGGAGCTGTATCGACTGCGAGGCCGTGAAATTGCATACGTTTTCCAAGAGCCGATGGCCTGCTTCAATCCCTCCCTCACCGTAGGAGCACAGCTATTAGAATGTATCTTGCTGCACCAAAAAAACTTGAGAAAATTTCAGGCGCGGCAAGTGGCACTAGATTGGTTGGAAAAATTGCAACTGCCCGATCCCATTAGAAGCTATCGAAGCTATCCTAACGAATTGAGTGGAGGAATGTTGCAGCGCGTTATGCTGGCCATGGCCCTCTGCAACGGCCCCAAGCTGCTAATCGCCGATGAGCCAACTAGTGCCCTCGATGGAAAGTCTTGCCGGGCCGCCGTTGAACAACTCCTGCGCCTCCGCTCGGAATTTTCGTTTTCCATGCTTTTTATCACGCACGATATACCTCTAGCAGAATATTTTGCCGACGAAATTGCACAATTGGCGAAAGGAACAATTTGGTCCCTCCGGCCGGCAATTTCACAAAAGACTTTTTTGCCATGAGGGAATGCGTCGGCCACAGCCAAGAACTTACGATCCGAAACGGCACCGTCCTTTACCGGGCCAGTCGCAGTTTCGAAAAAACGGAATATCTTGCAGCCCTAAAAGATGTCTCCCTTTCAATTTCTCCCGGAGAATGTTTCGGTCTGATTGGCGAAAGCGGCGGCGGAAAGAGCACGCTCGGCCGATGTTTCGCTCGACTGCAAAAACTTACCGCGGGAGAAATCCTACTCAATGGCCATCCCAGCTGCTCATTTTCAGCAAAAAGTTTCCACAGGAAGGTCCAGATGATTTTTCAATCTCCAGCCGAAGCCCTTGATCCTAGTCAAACGATTTATTCCATTCTGGCAGAGCCTCTTCGCATTCACTTTCCTGGGCTGGGCCGCCGGGAAAGAAAACGGCGCATCTTTGAGCTGCTGGACCTTGTGCGACTCAGTCAGAAATTATTAAACAGCAAACCTTTAGCACTTAGCGGCGGTCAACGGCAACGGGTCGCCATCGCACGCGCACTGGCCGTTGGTCCAAACTTTCTAATCTGCGACGAGGTGGTAAGTGCCCTCGACTCAGACACAAAAAAAGAAATTTTTAACCTACTGGAATTTCTGCGAAAAACTAACGGGACCGGTATTTTATTTATTTCTCACGATACCAACGCCATAAGCCAACTGTGCCCCCGCGCCGCTATTCTTCACTGGGGAAAACTTCTCGCAACAATCCCTTCCCAAGAACTTCCTAGGACGCCGAAGTTTGATTAACATCTTCCACAACAACAGCTTCCAGCTGCTGCTCTGGCGAACGGGAAGCCTTCCGCTGGCGCCTTCGATAGCCACGATCGTCGGCCGAAATAAGTCCGATAACGGCCATTTTCGCAGCATCTCCTTGCCGCGGAACAAGCTTATAGATGCGCGTATAGCCACCGGGACGATCGCGAAACGCCTCTGCTTGAACGTCAAAAAGCGCTTTTATCGCCTCCTGGTCCCGCACGCGGGCAATCGCCATACGTCGATAGTGCAACTTTGTTTCTGGCAGCTCCGCACGCAACGCCTTG
>JAITDG010000026.1 GCA_031282685.1 Puniceicoccales bacterium
TGTAGAAAAAATTCACAATTTGGCCCAGCGCCGTGCGAAAGTGCTTTGGCGGCCGCGCTTCCAATTTGCCCGCCACGCCGCAGAAGCCCTTCCGCAGCAGATCGGCCAGGTCCCAGCCCACGCAGTAGACGGATATGAGACTCAGGTCGTGGATGTGGAAGTCGCCGGACTCGTGCGCTTCCCGGATCCGCTGGCCGTAAACTTTGTGGAGCCAGTAGGTTTGGCTCTGGGCGCCGGCCAGGTAGTGGTTGAGGCCCTGCAGCGAATAGGTCATGTTGCTGTTTTCGCGCACTTTCCAATCGGCCCGGGAGAGGTACTCCTCGATGCGGGAAATGTCGGCGGCGATGGCCACCTTCCGCTCGTTCGACGTCCGCTCCACTTCGAGGATAAACGCCTTAGCCGTGGAAACGTAGGGTGAGCGCAGCAGGACGGCCTCGATGAGCCGCTCCACCTCCTCCACGGGGGCATACTCCGCCTTGCCCTGGCGCCAGAGGTCGGCGATGACGGAGCGGGATAGCTCCCAGGCCTCTCGGGATCCGAATTCGCCGGTGAGGGCGCCACAGCGGACGAAGATCTCTTGGACCTGCGCCAGCAGCTGCTCCTCGGAACAGATGAATTTCGCGGCGCGGTGGGGGGGGAAGAAAAGGTGGCTGCTCATAATACTACTCCTAGTTGGTCGAAACTGATCGACCACTACCCATAGTGATCACCTCCGTCTGCCCGTCCAGGAATTTTTTGGGAAAAAATTGCTATGCGGGCCAAAAAAATGCCGCGACTAGGAAAAATTCGCCGTCCGGAGGCCCGCCAGGAAGCAGAGGGACACGATGGACGTGGGCAGTGCGGCCGCCAGGAGAAGTTTTAGCGGCGAGATGCCGCCGGGGAAAAATTTTTGGAGGAGGGACTGGCCGGCCGGGTTGGGCGCGTTGGCGATGACGGTCAGACCGCCGCTGCTGATGGCGCCGGCCAGGACGGCCCGCTGGAGCATGCCGTTCGCCCCCACGCTGGGCACAAGTGCGGTCAGATAAGTGACGGCGGCGTTATCATTAAAGGAGGAAAGAAACGCCGCCATCCCAAAGAGGGCGAAGGGGCCGAGGTCACTTAGCAGCGGCTCGATCCACCAGCCCTGTAGGCCGCCGTGCAGAGCGAGGCCAGCTAAAAAAACTCCCACGAAGAAAGATTCTTTCCATCGCAACTTACTCTGATGACGAAAAGTCAGTCGAACGAGGGCGAGAAATGCGACCAGTCCGCCGGCCATGGCGATCGGACTGTGGATGCTTCCTATGGTCCAGGCCATGAGGACAACGTGGCTGATGGAGAGCCAGATGGGGCAGGGGACGTCCGCGTCCCGGGCCGAGTGGGCGGGGGAATTGGATCCCAGCGCGGCCAATTCCTTGCGAAAGAAAAGGCCGTAGGCGCAGGTGGCCAGGATGATCCCGCAGAGCGCCCGCAGGCCTAGGCAGAAAAAAACGTGGGAAGTTGTCCAGTGCCAGCGGTGGGCCACCATCAAAATGGGCGGAGCGGCAAAGTTCGTCAGGGCACCGCCGACGGAAATATTCGTAAAAAGAAGCCCCAGTGTCCCGTAGGCCAATTTCGCCGAGGGCCGCCGGCCGTAGAACTTTTCTCCCAGCAGTAGGGCGGCGATGGTGACGGCGGCCGGCTCCGTGAGGAAGGAGCCGAGCGGCGGAGCGGCGAGAAGGATGGCGAACCACCAGGCGGCCACGGTCCCGTGGCCCAGGCCGGCCAGCGCGCCAATGATTTTTTTCGCCAGCGAGAGGACGGGGCGCGTGGCGGCCATGGCCATGATGACGACGATGAAGACCGGTTCGGCGAAGGAGATCTCTTCAAAAAGGTAGCGGCGGAGGGCGCCGGCGCCGCCCATCCCGGCGACCGCGGAGAGGGACGGGATGGCCCAAAGAATAAAGGGCAGTTCCACTTCGCCCAAAAGATGACAGAGGCGGCCGCAGAATCCTAAAAAAAAGCGGCGCATGCGGAAAATGTGCGCCGTGCGGTCCCGCCGCTGGACAATGCGCCGTGCCCGGCGGGCGATGGCGCCGGCGCAGAAGGTGTGGCCGATGGCGGCGAAGAAAAATAGGGTCGGGACGACGTTCCGGGAGAGCTGAAACACGCGCCATTCTGCGGCGAGCTGCCGGTCCGGGGCAAGGCATTTTCGTCGGGCCGTCGACGGACTGGAAGTTGCTATTTTTCTTTCCGCCCAGGAACTTTAAAATTTGCGCCGGCGGCCGGTCGGGACACCCCCACAAAGGCCACTTGACAACGGCGATCGGTGAGTCACTGTCCGCTTCCGTTGGCTGCGCCGCGGAGGATGAAATGGCAAATGGGGACTCTAAAAAAACGGACTATCAAATTACGGTGATTTTCGACACCCGCGGGCAGCGGGAGTCGCCGGACGAGATGCGAGACCGGGTTGGCGAACTGGTGAAGGCGCTCGGCGGCGAACTGAAATTGGCGGAAAGCCTAGGCGCCAAAGAATTTGCCCGCTGTCGCCGTCGGCAGTTCCGGGAGGGATTCTATGCCAAATTCCGGGTCGCCGCCGGGCCGACCTTCGGCAAGGGACTGCTGTCCCGGCTGGGGCTGGACAGGACCGTCAACCGCACGTTCATCGAGAGACTCTAGCGCCATGGCCACACTGAATCGAGTTTACCTCATTGGGAATTTGACCCGCGATCCGGAGGTGCGCACCACCCCGAGCGGCACCTGCATCTGTCGACTGGGCCTCGCGGTCACGCGCCAATTCCGCAATGCGGACGGCTCGAGCCGGGAGGAAGTCCTATTCATCGAGGTGGATAGCTTTGGCCGCCAGGCGGAGACCATCGCCCGCTACGTGACCAAGGGGCGGCCCATACTCATCGAGGGAAGGCTGCGGCTGGACCAGTGGGAGAGCCAGAACGGCGAGAAGCGGAGCCGCATCATGGTGGTGGCTGAGAATTTCCAATTTTTGACGGCTCCGAACCGCCAGCAGGAGGGCGGGGAGGGCAACTACGTCCGCGAGGACGGCGGCCAGCGCTGGTCCCAGCAGCAACAGCAGCAGCGGCGGAGCGGCCGACCCCGGCCGGAGGGGGAGGAGAGCGCCGAGGAGGAAGAAGAGGGCGACGAGGAGATTCCGTTTTAAAATCGTGTACACAGGAGAGATATTGCCATGGCGATGAGTGAAATTTTGCTTTTGGAGCCCATTGCGGGCCTGGGCGAGGAGGGCGAGTGCGTTCGCGTGCGGGCCGGCTATGCTCGAAATTTTCTGGTTCCCCGCAAAAAGGCACTGGTCTTCAGCGCCGCCAATCGGAACCGGATCGGTGCCATCGTCCGCCGGAGGGAAGAGCGCCAGCGGCGGGAGCGGGAGGAGGCGGAGGCGCTCGCCCGCCAGTTCGACGGACTGCGCATCGTCGTGGCCGTCCGCACGGGCGAGAATGGGAAAATGTTTGGCTCCGTGACGGCCATGGATTTGGAAAAAGAGTTGGCGGAAAAAGGTTTGGCCGTGGCGCGGGAGCACATCCAGCTGGAGCAGCCCCTGCGGGAGTTGGGCCAGCACGGCGTGGACATTCGCCTGCGGCAGGGCGTGCGAACCACTCTTGCAGTGGAAATTGTCTCCGAAAATCCCATTCTGACGTCGAACAAAGGCCAGTGATCGGGCGCGGGACGGGCGATGGCGACGCAGGTCCAGAGCGGGGTCCTGCGCACTCCGCCGCACAGCATTGAGCTGGAGCAGGCGCTCCTGGGCTGCTGTGTCGTGGAGGGCGGCCAGGAGAGTTTGTCCCTTTGCATCCAGAAGCGGCTCAGCGCCGACTCTTTCTATTTCCCTGCCCACCGGGTTCTTTTCGGGGAAATGTACGAGCTCTACCAGCGGAACAGGCCGCTGAGCGAAATTACTTTGCGGGATGCGCTCCTGGCCAAGGAGCGGCTGGCGGCGGCCGGTGGCGGCGCCTATTTGGCTCAAATCTGCAGTCGGGTAGACGTTAGCGCCCATCTGCCCTACTTCATCGACCGGGTCCGGGACTACGAGCTGCTCCGGCGGGTCATTTCGTCGTCCGAAACTCTCATTGCCAAGGCCTTCGACGGCCAGGAGGACGTGGCCCGATTCCTCGCCGAGGCGGAGGAGAAAATTTTCAGCATCAGCAAGGATCTGATCCAGGAGACGGCCCAACCCATCGACGGGCCCCTGCGGCAGGCGATCCAGAATGTCCAATCGCTGCTGCAGCGGAAGGGAGAAATTTCCGGAATCGGGAGCGGATTTGCGGACCTGGACCGGATCACGGGCGGCTTCCACCCGGCAGAGATGATCGTCCTGGCGGCCCGCCCCTCAATGGGAAAGACCAGTCTCGCACTTAATCTTGCGGAAAATGTCATCCTGCCTACGGCGAAAAATGCGCAGCCCGTGGCCACGTTATTTTTCAGTTTGGAGATGAGCGCGGACCAGCTGGCCATGCGGCTCCTCTGCGGCCGGGCCGGCGTAAAAATTTCCCGCCTGCGGGAGGGCGCCATCCCCCGCGGCTTCCAAAATGAGCTGCTGCGCGTGGCCCAGGAGTTCCGCGGGGCGCCCCTCTGGATCGACGAGTCCTCCAATTTGACGATTTTGGAGCTGCGGGCCCGGGCCCGGCGCGTGCACTGCCGCCAGAAGCTGGGGCTGGTGATCATTGACTACCTGCAGCTGATCGCCGGAACGGACAGTCGGGCCCACCGGGAGCAGCAGATTGCGGAAATTTCCCGGGGCGTGAAGGCCATGGCGAAGGAGTTGCACCTGCCGGTCCTCGTGCTGAGTCAGCTGAATCGGGAGTCGGAGCGGGAGAGGCGGCAGCCAAAGCTGTCGGACCTGCGGGAGTCGGGCGCCATCGAGCAGGACGCGGACGTGGTCCTGCTGCTCTCGCGGCCCCGGGAAACGGACGAGGAAACGGAAATGTCCCTGCAGACGAGTGAGTTAGTTCGGGAGCTGATCATCGCGAAGCAGCGGAATGGGCCCGTTGGCGTCGTGCCACTACTTTTTGATCGCAGTATTACGAAATTTGGAAATTACCGGGATGATGGAACGGATGGGGAGCGAGAAAATGCAAATTGCAGGGTTGGTCGAGAGAGTTAGAAGGATTTCCGTGCGGCTATTTTCCGTTGCGCTCTGCGCTCTGGCGGCGGGGACGGCCAGCGGCGCGGCCAACTTGATCGTCGAGAGCGTGCAAGTGCGGGCCGAGGGCGGTCCAATGCCCATCAACGGCGCGGCGCTCTCCGCACTCATTAAGGTGCGGGAGGGGGAGCCATTTTTCCAGGAAAAAAACGACGACTCCATCCGGGCCCTGTACGGCACTAAGCTGTTCGATTTGGTTGAGCTGGAAACGGATAAGGATGTGCAGGACGGCAAAGTTTCCCTCATTTTCGTGCTGCACCCGAAGGCTCGCATTGGGCAGGTGACGTTCCACGGGAATCGGAGTATTTCCACCAAAAAAATTCGGAAGGTCGTTTCCATAGCCGACGGAGCTGCGCTGGATTGGGCCCAAGTGCGGAAGGATCTGGAGGCGATCCGGGTACTATACCGGGAGAAGGGCTACGTGGACATAGCGGTTCGGGCGGTCGGCGGAGAGGAGCGGCGGGACGGGACGCCCGTGGACCTCACCTTCGAGATCGACGAGGGCCAGCGGTTTCCGATTGGCCGGATCGTTTTTTCGGGAAATAAATCCATCTCTTCTCGGGAATTGGCCAAAAAAATGAGCACTCGCCGTCGCACGCTGCTCTCCGTTCTTGCCGGCACCGGCTACTACAAGGAGGACCAGATGGACAGCGACCTGGAGACGCTCTGCGAGTACTACCGGAACCGGGGCTTCCTCGACGTGCAAATCCGCTCGGAAGACGTCGTTCTGGAGCGGGAGGGAGGAAAGCGGCTCCGGCTGTCCATTCCCATTCTGGAGGGGCAGCGCTCTCGGGTTGGGGATATCACCTTTAGCGGCAATGAGATTCGCTCCACAAGGGCGCTGCAGAAGCTGCTCAAGGTTGCGAAGGGCGATCCCTTTTCTCCCGAGTTAGTTGACCGGAGCGTGGAGGCCATCCAGTACTCGTACGGCCGGGATGGCTACATCGACACGGCCATCCGGGCCCAGCGGCGGGCCAACGTGGCGGAGGACGCCATCGACTTGGAGTTCGCCATTCGGGAATCGGGACCCTGCCGCGTGGGCGTGGTTCAGATCCAAGGCAATACGAAGAGTAAAAATAAGGTCATTTTGCGGGAGCTCTCCCTCTTCCCCGGCGACAAGTTCGACCTCGTAAAACTGCGCAATAGCGAAAATCGTCTGCGGGAGACCCGGCTCTTCCAGCAGGTGCTGCTAATTCCGGAGCCCACCGGCGAGCAGGACATGCGGGACGTGCTCGTCAATTTGGAGGAGGGTCACACGGGCCGTTTTTTCATCGGCGGCGGACTGAGCTCCTTCGACGACATCAGTGCATTTGCGGAGTTTGCCCAGAACAACTTCGACATTGGTGGCGCCCGCACCAAATTTCAGGGGGCCGGCCAGAAATTCCGCGCCCGGCTGGACATCGGCACGCGCTCTTCCCAGTTCAACGTGAACTTCGAAGAACCCTGGCTCTTCGATCGGGAACTGGCCTTCGGCACGGAGCTGTTCCTGGTGCGGCGGGGCTACAAAAAGGGGGACTACAACTACAGCGGCGCCAGCTACAGGGAGGAGCACGGCGGCTTCGAGACTTACGTCCGCAAGCGCATATGGGGACTATTGGAGGGGAAGTTCTACTACCGGCTGGACCGGGCCCGCATCCACGACGTGGAGCCCTATGCGCCCTACGAGCTCCGGAGGGAGGAGCTGGAAAATGGCGGGCGGCAGTGGGTTTCCAAGGTAGGATTTTTGCTGGAGAGGGACTCCCGCGACAGTTTGCTCTACCCCACCGTCGGCAATCGGATGTTTTGCGAAGTGGACTACGCGGGCCTCGGCGGTGACGTGCACTACGTGCACATGAGCCTGCAGGCCGGCCAGTGGATCCCCGTTTGGCGCAATTTCCTCTGCCAAACCATCTGCCTGATCGGGAAAACCGGCGCCGTGAAGGGCCTAAACGGTCACCAGGTGCCCTACTTTAACCGGATCTTCCTGGGCGGACCGGCCGACATGAGGGGCTTCGACATTCAGGCGGTTGGCCCTCGCGATAGCCGCGGCGTGCCCACCGGCTCGCTGTCCTACGCCTACGGCTGCGCCGAGTACTGCTTCCGGCTGATGGACCAATTTCGGCTGGTGCTCTTTGCGGACGGCGCCTACACCGGTTCCCGTTTTTGTCGCCTGGACGACCCCCTCTACGTCGATGCGGGCGTGGAATTGCGACTCTTCGTCATGGGCTCGCCGCTCCGACTCATCTTCGGCTGGCCCCTCCGCGGCGATCCCAACCGGGAGCGGGAGATGAACTTCAACTTCACGTTCGGGACT
>JAITDG010000050.1 GCA_031282685.1 Puniceicoccales bacterium
GGAGGACTGCATTACGTGCAATTATTAATGATTTGAGAGCTGGCGGTGCTATAGATGCGAGAATTAGTGAAGTAATCAATGACATTACAAATAATGGCAGAGATAGCATCTCTAAACTCTTTAAAGCCGATCCTATTCCCGTAGCGGCAGCCGACCAAGTGTTAGATGCTAAAGGTAATATCGAAAATAAATTGAATGCCATATCGGTGGCGGAAGCTGCTAATGAGGGGCCTCAACTGTTGGTAAGTGTAAAAAGAGCTATGCTGGAAGGTGTTGCGGAAAGCGCTCCGGATATTATCGCGCAGTTTTCTTTGTATGTCGATATTTTAGCAAATAATTATGTCTTTTATGCCTCTTCTGGCGAATCAAAAGCAAATGCCCTCCTGCTAACTCTAGAAGATTATCGACGACTAACTTTTGGTGCGGGGGATGTCGAAGTTCCGCTTTTTCGACTGCGTGCGGAAATTGAAAAGGTTAAAGGTGGAATCGCCGTGGATATGGCGGCGAAAAGTGTGGCCACCCAATTTCTTTCCGGCCCTCTCGCAAATCAAAATGATCCCAAAACACTCAGAGGAATTGCAGCGGGTCATGCGGGAAGCTTTCCGCTAAGTGAAAATTCCGGCATAGACGAATTTAATGGGTTGCCCATATACCGGTTACTTGCTATGAATAGTAAAGATTCTATACTGCGTAATTTTGATTTTTGGAAGCAGGCTGCAGCAGGCTGCAAAAAAGCTGGTGAGATGAGTAGGCTAGTTTCTGTATTTACTGAAAACGCGAGTGTAGTTGATTACATTAAAAATCCCGTGATAACTGCCCAGTTAGTGAATGGACGTGCGATGGATGAAACAGCCATGAAACGCGCTCTTGGTGGAGTAGTCAATGTTAAATTATATTTTGATAATATTGCTAATCTTAACAATGCATTGGCAGAGGGCGGAGATGAAGGAGCAAGATTGCTGATGGTAGCCTATGAAAATGGTCATATTAACTTAGAGCAAATTATTGATTTCGTCGGCGAAGGAGCACTAGGAAAATTCGGTTCCAAAGCATTAACTCCGCTAAGAGAACAGGCCCGCAGTGAATCCGAAATGTCGACTTTTCTATCGGAAAATGGAATTCAATTAACTCGAGGGCAGATACCTGGCTTCATTCAAGCGATTGGTGCTCTAGGAGATCGGGCTATAACAATGGAAGCAAATTTGAATGCGATCATAAATAATGCGGAAATGATAGATCTAGCTAATTGTATTAGTAGTATCGGCTTTAATCAATTTAATGATGCTAAATTTCCTTCAGAATTTGTCGATGAAGAACATTCTTTCTCGCCGCCAGAAATTTGCTTTCGAGAAGTTTGGGATTTGGATATTTTGCAGCATATAAAGAAATATCATTTAGGACTGTATTCGTCTATACTGATATCTGCTATCGCCAATGGAATACCGCTAACGACCTTCCCTACAGAAGACGTAATGACTGCACTGTCTGCTGAAAATGCAAGAGAAACGTTACTTATCTCTCTGAGTAGGTCAGCCAGAAAGATAGCTCGTTTGCAAGTGGAGGGCGGAAATGACGCACTAGAAGTGCTGCAGAAAAAAATTGATGAGCTACAACTAATTAAAAGTACAATTACCGGTGTTGATTTCGCAATTCGCTTCGCTTCCCTTCAAGCCAAATTACACAGTCTGAAAACCGGTGCAAATGTTGGCAGAGAAGTAAACTCTGAATATGGGGTAAATCAAATAAGATTACTGAAGGCAACGGATAAGGGCATGGTGGGAGATCATATCGTCAGCGCCTACCTTTTGTCGGGAATAATGGAAAATCCGGAGGCCATTGCTCAAATCCCCCCGGAAGTGATTAGCAATTTGCCTAACGATGCCAATTCGGAAAAATGGCTGTCCCTACTCATGACAAATGGTACACCAGAACAAATCGCTGCCGCTAAATCATTTTTTGGGAAACTTAAAATCGACACGATACGTAAAGTTCTTTTTAAGGTGATAGAAGGATGTGCAGAACGGCCTGAGAACTTAGAAGCGAATATAGAAGGATTGAAAAAGAAAACGAAACTAGCTTGCTGCGGTAATTTGTGCTGTGCGGCATTGGAAATCTACGTCGAGTGCCTTGATTCGCCCGGAAAAGAGTCAAAATGTCGAATAGCGCTTTCCCTACTGAAAGAGTGGGCGCAAGGTGGTGTGCTCAACGTAGCGGTGCGGGAAAATGCGGGAGCCGTTACGAGTGAACTGGCGAGCTTTTTTTCGAATGTGACATTTCCGCAGAATATGGACTATGCCGTCTTTGCAAATTTTGCGCAACTTCTGCCCAAAACCGTATTGAATGAAGTTTCGGAAGATGTGTTAAAGCAAATATCTAATCTGGAACCAGAATTATTTCCAAAAATTCCGGCGGAAGCATTTATCAAAAGAAGTAAATCCAACGACCTAGAGACAAGTAGAATAGATCTCCTCATTAACAAGGGAACGAAAGAACAGGTGGAAAATATTTTTAGTAGAATTATACAACTAGAAGATAGCGGAATCTGCGCCAAAGTGCCTGCCATTGGAAATAATGTCGATTCTCTAAAGGGGGTAAAAGAACCACTACCACTCGTTTCCGAGGTACTACACAAAGGGCATAAAGAAGTTAAACTGGCAATCGACATAAATGCGGTTGCGGAATGCATTGCAGCAGTAGGCAATGGTGTTGGAGATGCAGGTATGATTTCGGTCGTTAGGAGGTTAAGATGTTTGGATGGTGAAGTGATAAGTGGATGGGTTGAAAGAGCAAATAATCTTGGCGGTAAATTGAATGACTGGAAATCAAGAAATAAGACTAAAACTGAATCTGCAGAAGAAATTAGAATTAAAGGAGAACTTGATAGGTACAAACAGGTTATTCATCGGACTGTCAAAGAAATATGCGCTAATGGAGAAATAGAAAATATACTTAGCCTAGACGGTAATGTCTCTAAATATCTATTTGACACAGGATTAATTACCGAGGAAAGCTATGATGATCCAGGTAATGCGCTATATGCCGCCTTCCATGATGATGGGCAAGTGGAAAAATTTAAGAAACTACAGCCGGACAAATTCAAAGGTTTTGCGAGGGATTCTCAAGATTTTTTCAAATTCCTATCAGGCAAATGTGTTCTGGATGGAAAAGGCGATGTGGTAAGTAGTAAACTAGAGGTTCTTATTGAATATGGCAGCGACCATCAAAGAAATAGTTTAACTGCAGAAATTGGCAATTCTCAAACACTTGATGAGTTGGTAGTTACAGAACCGCGATGCTTCTATTCTTTGGATAGAGAAGATGCACCACGGGATGAATCGGTTGCAACTGCGGTTCTCCTTTCTCTCGCGGGTAAGTATGTCCCTCGCGAGGATAAGGAAAAAATCCAAAAAGTTGTTACCCATATGAATTCATCAATGAGGCTGCAAGCAATTGGCGAAGCTATGGCAGCTGTGAAAAGCACCACAGCCACAAATAGTGATTTTCAGGTCGAATTTCTCGCGTCAGTGTCCGAGAAATCCATCCAAAATTGGTTTTGTGACAAAGAGGTCGAATTGGATGACGCATTAAACCTCGCAAAATGCGATGTCACAAAAACAGTTTCATGTTTTAGTGATTTTACGTCGGAGGTGAAATGTAAAGTTGCCAGTGCTCTTGCCCATTTCCTTGGCGGCGTTCTCGGCGGAGGGGGAGAAGGTGTGAAAGCTGCAACGATAGGGGCGATCGCTTATTCCCTGTGCCAAGAAATGGGGGCTGACAATGATTTTATAGGAGCATTCAAAGAAGCACTTAAAGGGTATAACAATCTATGGATTCGCGTATTCGGTACGGAGGGGACAGTTGATGAAGAGTATGAATTTTAGGATTGCCACTGCTTGGCGCGCAAAAAATCTAGAATAGAATGAAGTGGGATGCCGTTTTGCTTTTGGCTGGCGCGCAAGTGCCATTCAGGACAGCTATCCTTTGGCCCGGAAGTCGAAGGTCGGAGGCTCCTTCAGCCTTGTCGGGATTCAATTTGGGCGAATTTTTTACGGCGATAGGGAGCGTTTTGAAGCGGGCAGGAGTCGCCTGGAGTGGACTGTCCGGCATTCTCGCCGACGGCGGTCCCGGCAATCGGACCGGCAGCTACGCCACGAAGATGCTGATCGACGTGGCCGGCGCGCTGGGCCAGAATGTGCCCGTTCACTCCTTCTGTGGGGCAAAGTGGATCGCCCACTGGATCTTAGAATCTGGAGGCCCCCGGTCCTTCCGCCTGGTGGTGCCCACCGGCGGTCGCCGCTGTGCCATGCTTCCAGTCCGGGACGGATCGGTGGAAGAGCTATACCACTGCGAGAGACCGGATTCCAATGAAAATTCTCCGCTCTATGCGCTGCTCTCCCGCGCCGGTGACAGATTGCCGGCCGGAGCCGAGCCGGCTCCCTTTCCGCCACTTCGATTTTTCGCCGATCGGCTGTGGCCCCTAGAAAAATTTACGAACCGCCAAACATTTTAGGATGTTTTTAGAGAATGTTTGCGACGTTCGTCTGTCGCCCAGAGCAGTCCGCCAATTTCGAAATCACTGGCCGCCGGAGAAGGGATTTGCGGTTGAAAGGCGGTGAAACTTCCCTAGGGAGACTCCGTGGCCCGGATCAGTAGAGCTTCCCTGCGGAACCTGATGGAGCGGGTGAGCTTGGCGGATGTGGCCGGCGCCTATGTGTCTCTGCGTCCCTGCGGAAGTCTATTGCGGGGATTGAGCCCATTCCAGGAAGAGCGGACGCCCTCCTTCTTCGTGAATCCGACTCGGAACGTTTTTAAATGCTACAGCAGTGGGCATGGCGGCGATGCCATCGACTTTCTTCGCCTGAAGGAGGGCATGACATTTGGCGATGCGGTGGAGTTCCTCGCAAGAAAGTATGACTTTCCGCTCGAACGGGAAGAGGGTTCCAACTCGGAAGAAAGCCCGCGCGGCCTCCTTCTGGCCATCCACGAGCGGGCGGCCGCCCTCTTTCGGGAAACGTTCTTCGGACCAACGGCGCAGGCCCACGGCGCCCGGCTCTATTGGACCCAGAGGCGCAAATTTTCCCTAGACTGCGCCGAGCGCTATGGCATTGGACTCGCACCGAGCGATTGGAGGGGCGAAATTCTCGAAAAATTCCTTCGCGCCTACCCGGAGCAGGCGCTCCTGCAGTCGGGTCTCTTCGTGACGCCCAAGGCGCGGCCGGGCAGCATTCTTCCCCGCTTTCGGGGCCGTCTCACGTTTCCCATCGAGGACGGACTTGGCCGCACCATCGCCTTTTCCGGTCGCGCGTTAGAAGGTATCACGCACCCGTCCGAGGCGGAGGCGAAGTACCTCAATTCTCCGGAAACGCCCATTTTTCACAAGCACTCCGTCCTATTCGGCCTCGCTCGGGCCCGGCCGGCGCTGCGGGAGGGAGCGCCTTTCCTTCTCACGGAGGGCCCTTTGGACTGTATCCGCTGCTGGGAATGCGGTCTAGCGACGGCCGTGGCGGCCCAGGGAACCGCCGTAACGGCCCAGCACATGGCCACACTTCGCCGCCACGGCCTCGAAGTAGAGTGCCTCCTGGACGGAGACGCAGCCGGACGGGCCGCGGCACTGCGGCTCATTCCCCACGCCCTCCGGGCCGGTCTGGGCATTCGCTTCCTCCCGCTGCCGGACGGCGCGGATCCGGACGAATACTTCCTGCGGGAGGGTGGAGAAGGGATCCGGTCGTTGCGGGAGAAGGCTCTGTCGCCGGTGGAACTTCTCATCGGGGCCCACCTGGCGGCCGGTGCGAACCTGTCGGCGGGGAAGCGGCAGGCGGCGCTCCGGGAGATCCTGGCAACCGTCGCCGCGGCCCAATCGCGCACGATGGAATTGGAACTGCTCGAAGAACTTTCTCAAAAAACGGCCATTCCCCTGGACGCCCTGCGGGCCGACCACCTCCGCTGGTCTCCGGCGGAAAAGATCGCAGAGAGTGGGCTCCGTCCCTTCGGTCCTCCCGTCCGATCCGGCGATTACCTCCTTTGGCTTTTTCTCTATCGACCCGATTTGCGGCCGATTTTGGCGGAGCGCGTTCTCCCCGAGTGGCTGGACGGCGACGAGATCGGCGATCGGCTGCTGAACCACTTCCTGGGGGAATTTGAAAATGGCGTGGGGCCCGAAGAGGTGCGGGAAACGCTCGAAGAAAGTGACCGCGCTCACGTCTGCGGGCTGCTCCTTCTGCCGGCCGAAGGTGAGGGAGAAGATGTCTCCGTCCGCCTGGAGCAGTGCCTAGCAAATCTCCACCGCCGGCATGTAACTCGCCGACTGGCAGCTTTTGCCAATGATGACAGCGAAGAGGCTTCCAATCTGCGGTTGAAACTGCGCCGAGAACTGCTGCATTTATCTTCCTAGAGGCGCCGCATATGGCGACTAATAATTAGTAAAACTTTGCCTTGAAATTTAGCAGTAAAATGCCAACTAAGATTGCCATCCGAACCGCTCTCCGAGCCCGTGAGAGGGGAAAATGTCTCCAAGCAAGCTGTATTTTGCGACCATCATAATTTGCTTGCTTTTTTCCCCGCACTGCTCAATGGTTGCGAAATGATGAACCTAGATGTTCCCCATGAGCTTCCCCATCTAAGCAAACTTACAAATATTTTCTACGGTAGTCTTATTAGCTGCAATCTGCCGCTTACTATGGAAAAAAGTTTCGGCAAAGACGTAGATCCGTCATCCCTATTTCTCCTGTTGCATAGGCCGGAACAGCCAGGATTTCGCGGATTTTGCTGCGTTACGCAGCGGAACCTGGCAAACATCGCTAGTACTACCTACTGCATGATACATGTGGCGGCACTACTCAATGTCTGTCGAAGGAACCGCCGAAGTGTCGACGAGGAATTGAATAATGCCGCCCTAGCGGCGTCAGCCCTATTCCTGCTCCGCATATGCTGGAGGGAGATATATGATAGGGTGCCGGAACTCAGGGAGGCTCGCTTTATTTTCGAGGCTGGCCCTCTGCTTAGACTTGAACACGCCCTAGAGAGTGGCCCATACAGTGTGGCGGACGATTTCCTTTCCGTCCGCGGCAGACTCCCTTACGTAGAGGTGGCATACGATGGATTTAGTGGCTTGTTTAGCATCCAAACAATTCCGCAATGGAGATTTCAAGGGTCAGTCGGTGATCTCACTCAGATCTTCTGCGAAGCATTCTTTCAATTTGCGCTTAGAGTAGGGCTAAATCCCAGCCAGAGTGGATCGAATGTCCTTGCTAGAGAAATGTCATTTTTTTACGCCGTAAACGTTTTAAATTTCGGTCTCAGCAATGTCGGAGCGGAAGAAAATGGGTTCCTACAAATTTGTCAAGCAATTATTGTGGAGAGATTTAGCAACATCATCCGATCGCCGCGCTACCCCTGCTTTGAAGTGCTCTTTCCAGCTCTTTTTCAACTGTTAAACGAAATCATATCTAGCATTCCCCGTCCTGATGTGTCTGCCTGGCCCCAAATTTCTAGTCTGGACCGCTGGTTTTGCGTGCCAGGGAGCCAGATAGTGGTAACACGTGAAACTTTCTTGGCCGGGACAATGTCAGGATTATTCGAAGAGGGCAAAGTCTCCTTCCTCAAGGAAACTTTCATAGTCCCGGATGGCAGCCTATTCGATCAAGCGTACAAAGCGCTTTGTAGTAAGACAGTTGATCCTAAATTTTTGTATTTTGGTCCCATGGGACAGGAAAGTATCCGCGAAACAACGACCGCAGTTAAAGTTGTCCTCGGCACCTTCATATTGTTCCACTGTCGCGCGGAAGCAACCGTTAGCAAACAGTTTCCCGAAATCCCAGTGTTCCAATTCACCCAAGTGGCGCTGCTTGAAGAAATCTTAAGACCGAACTCGCAGGATATTAGTGACACTAATCCGCCGCCGTATCCGTATGTGCTCATGGGCGATTCGCGGGCCGGCTGCGCGCCATCGACTCCTTCTACTCCACTCCTCTCTGCGGCGGTACCGAAGTCGGCTGTCGCAGCGGGTGAAACGCCAGCTCACATCGAGAGTTGTGGCGGACTTTCATTCAAGGTAGTGAATTGCGGTGGTGCCGGAAGTTGCTTTTTCCACGTTCTTGCTTCCTGGCTGCCGCATACTAAGTTCGACCCACGCAAGCAGGCAGAATGCCGGCAATTTCTTGCCAAGGGATGGCTCAAAGATATCGGCCTTGCCCTTAGGTGGTCACAGGAAAAGTTCCATGGCCAACAGGTCATCCTCTCTTTCATCAACTTTATGATCTCTGAGTTGGATTTTGCGCTGAGTCAGCCAACCATAGATCAAGCGGTTGCTGGCCGTCTGAAACGTAACATAATCCGTTCGGCCGAACTAATTCATTGGTTTGAGATTACACGAAATGAACTTCCGGTAATCACTACCAATGCCGTGAAGCAAGCATTTTCCGATCTTGCCAATTGTATCACGAAACTGAATGCTGAAAATGTGGACGATGTCGCCTATGGCGGAGTTGTGCATAAAAGAAATTTGCTGGCGTTGTACGTGGCTAGAGCTAATCTCTCCTTTTTTGCATTTAGAGGGAAGGCGAAGGACATTCATTTTTCGGATAGATTCATAGAGGACTCCCTTCATGCAGATCAAAAAAAAGATCTAAATAATAATCCATTCTATAGGCAAATTGGCAGTGCGATAGCAAGTCCGACTCCGGAAAATATCGCGTCCACCTGCTCGAGTGGCTACCGCTTGAATCTTGCAGTGGTCGAAGCAGTACTTCAATCCTGCCCGGACGATGGAAAGAAGCGTGAGCTCATGGCGAGGGTGAGTCGCATAAAGTCCTACCCAGATTCATTCTCGCCGGAAGATCGATCTTCGGAACTTAGGAAGATAGCGAGAGAAATGAATATTCCATTGCCGTGGTATGGCTTTAGCGATGACGAATTTCATAATAGTCTTGACAGCGTACTGTTTGGTCGCGATGCGCCCGTATCCTTTTCGGTTATCTCTAGAACTTTTCAAGGAAGTGGCTGGCGCAATGACTCGCGCATGCGTCTGGGTAGAACCGTGCTCCACGTTACCGATACCATTCTCAACGACACCGGCTGGGGAGGCGATCTCGAGCTCGCTAGCACCGCCAGGACTTTTGGAATTCCGGTACTTTTCATGTCTCGGGACGAGCAGAACGGGTGGTGTCTCGCCATACCACTTTTAGATTCTTCGCAGGTGCTGACAGTCTCCTTCAGCTCGGAGATGATGATCCCAGTGGTGCCCAATGAAGATTTGTCCAATTATCCCTGGAATCCCGAACTGTTCTCCATCTTAGATGAAGCTTGCAAAATCGTGGACTTCGAAATTGAAAATGATTTCAAGGAAGTGCTGGAACCTGGTGTTTTGTTTGAATATGATGAAGAAGGAAGGCGAGTGCCGTCAACCTATAGCTATATTCTAGGGCTTTTTGGTGATATTGAGTCTATGAATGGCTTTTTAGTGAACGTTCAAGGGCAATTGCGCGCCAAATACGCAGAATTTCTGCAATTCTGCTGCCGGGAAAGGGGCTGTGCCTGTTTCTACCACCAGAACGGCCACTGGTTCCGCGCGGAGTTGCAGGACTAGGGGGCGTGCGGAAGGCTTCTAGGGCGAGGCCTTCCGCCAAAAACATTTTGGCCCAAAGGAATTCCCCGATCGGATTTTTTTGGGCTTGCCCCGCCGTCGACGGGGCAGTGACCATGGGGCCGTGGGAGAGCGGTTCTGCATTGCGCTGGTGGGAAGGCCCAATGTGGGCAAGAGTAGACTTTTCAATCGCCTAACCCACAGCCGCCGTTCGATTGTCCACGGCCGGCCGGGCGTAACCAGGGACGTGCTGTCGGCGGATCTGCCCAACGGCGCGACGCTTCTGGATACGGGCGGGCTAGGACTGGTGGGCGGAGAGACGCCGGCGGAGCTGGTGGCGGCCGTGGAGAGGCAGGTGGAGTTTGCACTCGCCCTGGCGGACCTGATCATTTTCGTGCTGGACGGCCGCGAAGGACTCTTGCCCCAGGATCTGGAAATCGCGGAACGGCTCCGGCGGACTGGGAAGCGGGTTATTTCGGCCGTAAATAAAATCGACGGACCGGGCCAGGAGAGTGCTCTCGGCGAGTGTGCCGCACTGGGCTTTGCCGAGGAGCCCTTCGCCATCTCCGCCGAGCACAACCTCGGCATCGAAGTGCTGGAGGCCCGCATCTACCGGGATTTGCCCCCGGCGGAAGAGCGGCAAAAGGAAAAAATTCAGCCCCTCACCATTGCGCTCCTGGGGGCGCCGAACGTGGGCAAGTCCTCCATCGCCAATGCGCTGCTCGGCGCAGAGCGCATGATTGTCAGTCCCATCGCCGGCACGACCCGGGATACGGTCCCGGGCGATTTTTCCTTCGCGAGCGATGGCCAATCACAGCCCATGCGGCTACTGGACACGGCGGGACTGCGGGCGGATAAAAAAATTTCTTCGCCGGTAGAATATTTCGCCGCCCTCCGTTCTCGGGGAGCACTGGCCGACGCGGACGTTGTTTTTTTGGTGCTGGACGCGGCCCGGGGACTCACGGCCTTCGACAAGGCGATCTCCGCGGAGGTGCGGGAGGCGGGCAAGTGCTTTGCCGTAGCGGTGAACAAGTGGGATTTGGCCCTCGATGCCCTGCGGCGCGATGCCCTTCCGGCCTACGAGGACGCCAGCCACTTTCGGCAGGAATTCGTCGCCGCCCTCCGCCGGGAGCTCTACGGCTGGCCCGAGCTGCCCCTGCTCTTCATTTCCGCGGCCACCGGCGATAGAGTTCGGGAAATTTGCTCCTGCGCGCTGGACCTGCGCCGGCGGGATAGCCAGCGGATCGCCACCGGTCCACTAAATCGGTTCCTGGGAGAGTTCTGCGAAAAAGGTCTGCCGGCCGCCGGGGGGGGGAAGCCCTTCAAACTTTTCTATGCCCTCCAGACCGCCTTCGCGCCGGTGACTATCCGACTCTATTGCAACGACAAACGACGACTAGGCTCCGCTCAGCTGGCCAATTTGCGGCGGAAACTCACGGAGCAATTTTCCCTGGGCGGTTGCCCTCTACGGCTGGACTTCGTCTGCAAAGAGCGGCGGGGCAAATAATTTTTTTCTTGGAGGCAAGATCCCATGGTCAAGAACATTAAAGATGATTGCCAAAGGCAAAATTTTGCGCCAGGGCAAAAATGCGTTTGAATTGCCTATGGGGGATTCATTCTGTCCACCGAAGAATAAGGTTATACTATGGCTGAACTAACAGATGAACAAAAGGCGATGCTGGAAGAAATCGCCGAGAAGGTGGCCGAAGAGGTCACAAAGGGGGAGGGCGAGGAGTCGTCACTTGAGAGTCCAGAGGCACGTAAGGAGCGGCGCAAGCACGAGATCCTTAATGTTCTCAAGGAGGGCGAGATCATCGCCATGGAGGGTGTGGAATTTTTCCTGGCGCGGGACGAAGAAGACCAGGCGAAAGCCATCTTCGGAAAAGTCCGCGACGCTCTGCCCAAGCTGATGAAGTCGCCAGCGGACAAGCAATCGCTGAAAGGTGTTTTGAATCAAGAAGATTACACCGTTCTCAATGGGATCGCAATGAAGGCCTACGAGGAGAAGGAGTACAAATCCGCGAGCGCCATGTTCTCCGTTATCGTGCGGCTCTTCATCGAAGAGATTCAAATCCAACCATTTATCATGTTGGCCCTCTGCGAGTGGCAACTGAATGGCATCGAGGCGGCGACGAAAGTCTACGAACTCTATCTCCAAATGTTCGAAGATCCGCTGCTCTGTTACTATGCCGCCGACTGCTTCGTTAAGGCCGGTCGCAACCCGGAAGCGCGCAATGCTATCGAGCGGGGATTGCAGCTCATCGACGCCGGCAAGGTGCTGGAGGGCCGCGAGGAACTCGAGAGGGAAATGGCGAAACTGCAAGAGGCGGTAAAGTAGCTTCTCGCGTGTTTGTGGGGGTCACTTGGCCCCCGCCGAATTTTTGGGCTCCTCTGCCCGGGATGGCTAAATCTGCCCTCGGCCGCGGGTTGCCGGCGTATTTTCCGTACTTTCCCATTGCCACAGTTGGGGTGTCACCTAGGAACTGGGCACCGTGGAACGAACGCACTGCTGTGGGGAATTGGGAATTGGCGACGGAGGGAAGTCGGTCCGACTGGTGGGCTGGATCCGGGCCCGGCGGGACCACGGCGGGCTATTTTTTCTCGACCTGGGAGATCGGACCGGGATCGTTCAGCTGCTCATCGACGTGCAGCGGCATCCGGAGTTGGAATCGCTGTCCGCCCTCCGCTGCGAGTCCGTCATCGGTGTGGAAGGAATTTTGCGTCTGCGGCCGAAGGAGACGGTAAATGGCCGGCTGGCGACGGGAGAAGTGGAGGTGGCCGTAGAGCGAGCTACCGTCCACAGCACCGCCGATCCACTCCCCTTTGCCCTGGACGACGGCAGTGCGGAAAAGGTGAACGAAGAAATGCGACTCACCTACCGCTACTTGGACCTGCGGCGGCCCAAATGCTACGGCAGACTCCTCCGGCGCCACCGGATCGGCGCCGCCACGCGCAGCTATCTCAATGGGAATGATTTTTTAGAAATCGAGCTGCCCACCCTCTTTAAGACTACGCCCGAGGGTGCCCGCGAGTTCCTCGTGCCGAGCCGAATAAATCGGGGGCAATTCTACGCCCTGGCCCAGTCGCCCCAGCAGTACAAGCAGATGCTGATGGTGGCCGGTGTGGAGCGCTACTATTCCCTGGCCCGCTGCTTCCGGGACGAGGACCTGCGGGCGGACCGGCAGCCGGAATTTACCCAAATCGATCTGGAAATGTCCTTCGTCGGCCGGGAGGACATCTACGCCCTCGTCGAGGGACTCATGGCCCACATCTGGAAGGACGTGCTCGGCCGGGAGCTGTCCCTGCCACTCCCCCGCATGGCCTTCCGGGACGCCATGGACCGCTACGGCAGCGACAAGCCGGACCGCCGGTTTCCTATGGAGCTGGTGGACCTTTCCTCTCTTTTTGCCGGGTCCTCCTTTGCACTCTTCGCCGGACCGGTGGCGGCCGGTGGAGTGGTTAAAGCTATAAATGGCAAAGGATTAGCTTCACTGAGCCAAGGGGAAATGCGCACACTGGAGGATGGCGCCCGTGCAATGGGTGCGAAGGGGTTGGCCTACATTAAGGTAGAGAATGGCCAGTGGAAGTCCCCCATCGGAAAATTTTTGACGGAAGAGATGCGCGTTGCCCTGCAAGAGGCACTCGCGCCGGAGGAGGGGGACCTGATTCTGTTCTCCGCCGGCCCCCGGGAGCAGGCCTGCGCCATCTTGGGTCGCGTGCGACTGGATTGCGCTGCCTTGCAGAGGGAAAAGGGTCTACTTTCCCTCCCGGAAGATCTCTTCGATCTGTTTTGGGTGGTGGACTTTCCGCTGCTTACCTTCGACGGAGAGCAGGGCCGTTATGTATCTACCCATCACCCATTTACCGCTCCAATCGAAGAGGACCGGCCCCTGCTCCATTCCGCCCCGGAACGGGTGCGGGGGCAGCACTATGATCTGGTGATGAACGGCGTAGAGCTGGGCGGCGGCAGCATCCGGATCCATTCTCCCGACCTGCAGCGGGATATTTTTGAGAATCTCCTGAAAATTCCCGCCGACGCCGTCGAGCGGCTCTTCGGCTACATGGTCCGCGCTTTCCGCTACGGCGTACCGCCCCACGGCGGCATCGCCATCGGCCTGGACCGGCTGGCTGCCATGCTCTGCGGAACAAATTCCATCCGGGACGTCATCGCATTTCCGAAGACACAGCGGGGCACGGATTTGATGGTGCAATCGCCTTCTCCGGCCACGGAAAAGCAGCTGCGGGAGCTGGCTATTTCACTCCGCTAGGCCCGGGAAGGATCGACGGCAATTCTTGGGAATCGCAGTTTTTTACCAGTGGAATCTCTGCCTGAGGTACGCTACGCCGGGCCCATCGTCGGCAAGGATGGCCCTGCGCACGAGGGTGTCGCATTTCGCTTTTTTACTGTCATTTCTAGTGCAAATCCCCCCATGGGTCCCATAGTAGCGGTAGCCGATGTCCGGAAGAACCGCATAGGTTTTTGCTTCCTTCACAAGGAAGTAGAATAGTAGTAGGTCCTCATTCCAGGTGATATGATTTTGAGAAGCAAAATCCAATTGGCTGTGTACGACGGCGCGCATCAGTTCGCCGCGCCAGAGCCGTGCCCAAAGGTTCCAATTTATTAGTCCATGGGCGAGCAGAGGAAAAATTTCTGCGGCATTTCTGGCCGTCTTCGTCGGTGGCACGTTGAGTAGCCGGCGGGACGGGGACAGCGTTTTATTTTTCCTAATTTCTTCCGCATGAAAATAAACAATGTCGGCACCGGTCATTTGCGCTGCGGTGAGGGTTTTTTCGGCGATGTCCGGGGAAAGTTCATCGTCGGGATCGAGCCAAAGAACGTAATTGCCGGCACTTACGATCGCGGCCCGCGCACGAGAGTAGAGAGTCCCCCGATTTTCCCCATTTTCCAAAACTCTAATGCGCGGGTCCCTTGCGGCGTAGGATTTCAAAATGGCGAGGGAGCCGTCCGTGGAGCCGTCGTCCACGCAAATGATTTCGATGTCCCTCAAAGTCTGATTGCAGGCGCTGTCCAGGGCCGCCGGCAGCCAAGGTTCCACGTTGTAGACAGGGATGCAGATGGAGACCTCCGCGGCAAAGGCCAATCCCCAAAAGCAATGGAGCGCTAGCACGATCAGTGGAAACTTGCTAAACACGGTCGGCGAATTTTATCGTTCACTGGAGCTGGGGCAAGGAAAAAAAGTTTGGACCGACCGGCCATTTCTCCCCGCCGTCGGAGCGGAAAAAGCCCTTGACTACCCGGAAGGCAGCTCCAGAGGATGCGGGCCGTTCGGAAATTGATGCAGAACTTTGCAGAACAGAGTCGGGACATCGCTGAGCACATCGCCAGCCGGTGGCTAGAGCAGATCGGAGAAGATGGCCACGTTCGAGAGCGGGGGCATGCCGACCCCTCGAAGGACCTCCAGCCGGGCAGAGTGGCTCACGCTCTGGCCCTTTGCGCCGCAATTGGCCGGCCGGGCACTCCCCAGGGCCCCCTCGTGGACGCCGCGGCTCGCTGCATTGCCGGGCAGTTTTTTCACCACTGCCGGCCCGATTGCTTGGCCGGCTGCGCCCACGGCGCACTCGCCCTGATGATTTTGGGAGTCAACAGCGCCCACAACGGCTGCTGGGCCCAGTTCCCCGAGTCCATCCGCGAGACCATAGGCCGCTGGATGCGGAGTCGGGCGGACGTTCCCCTTGCGCTGCGGCCCTATGAGATCGTGCGAGCGACGGTGGCGGCCGGCATGGGCTTCGTTTCGTCGGACAGTTCCGAGAAGCTTATTGGCGAATTTTTCCGTGAACTGCTGGCCTCTCCGACGGGCGGGTTCCTAGACACCGCCGAGCCGAATTCCACCCCGGGCCGCTACGACGCCTCCGGCCTATTCCGCCTACTTCTCCTTCGGGAAACGCTGCAGCGCCACGCCAACGCCAACGTGCGCGAGCGACGGCTGCCGGCCCTCCGCTCCTGCATGATGCACTACCTGCGCATGGCGCCGTTCCTCCTGCAGGGGGACGGCAGCGGCTGGACCTACGGCGACCCGGCCGGCTGCCTGGGCACGGTGGGCAATTGCACGGCGATCGTCTGCGCCCTGGCGGACGGCTGGCTGGACGGTGACCAGCGGGAGCGGTACGTCGCCCTCCTGTGCCGCTATTTTCAAAATTTTTTCTTCCGCCACTTAGACCGGGAGAGCGGCGACCTGCTTTGGGAGGAGGGCGGAGAAATTCCGTCGGGCTTCGGCCGAGCGGAAACGGCGTTTGCGATTGTTCGACAACTGGCTCTCTGGTATTCCTTTGGGAAGAATGTAAAAGATCCTTTTCCGGGACCGGCGGTTGCACAGATCGCCTCGGGCGGGAGGTACTTTTCCTTCTCGAGCGGCGGCAAGTGGGACCACGGCCTGATGGTTTACGGCGATGGCGAAAGCGGCCTTTCCTTCCAATTGCCGCTAGTGTCGCCGCCCCGGACGGTCCCGACCTTGTCCAGCGCCGCCTTTCCCCGCTGTTCCGGGATCGTTCGCGCGGTCGGGGACCTCCCCCCTCTCCTGCCGATTTTGACAATGGAGGGAAAATCCATAGCCCCCTCATTTGGCGGAAAATCCATCGCCACGAGTTTGGGGATTTCCAAGGAATTCCAGTTCCGCTACGAGCAGCCGGATTTATTCGCGCTGGACGGGGAAGCAGTGCCTGGACTCGCTTCCTGCAAGGTGCAGTGGAACTTCCAAGGGAACAGGATCCGGACGGAGTTCAACTGCACGCCTAAAAAAGTTGTCCGCCTGGAGCGCTTCTACTTCGCCGTCCCCGCCCCCCGCCGGCGGGAAACGTGCCCGTCGCCCGCTCCGCTGTGGCTTGGCGAGGGCGGCTGGAATCCGCGGATTTTACAGGACGACTTCTGCGGTGACTGGCAGCCGCAGCATCCCGGCGCCCAGAGTGAAGAGGATCGGCCGCTCTGCTATGTGCGCCTGCTGCCGATCCTTCTGCAGCCCGGCCGCAGCTACCGCTTTGCCATTTCCTTCGAGCTGGATATCGTTCGGGAAATGCCATGAGCGCGTTGCTTTCGAATTCTGCCCCGCGAGTGCGTTTTGCCCCCAGTCCGACCGGGTTTTTTCACATCGGCAGTGCCCGCACGGCCCTCTTCAACTGGCTTTACGCCCGCCACCGGGGCGGCACGTTCGTGCTGCGCATCGAAGATACGGATCGGCAGCGGGATACGGACGAGTATCTCCAGGTCCTGCTCGAAGGCCTGCGCTGGCTGGGCCTGGACTGGGACGAGGGGCCGACCGTTGGGGGACCCTACGAACCCTACTTCCAGAGCAAGAGAGGGCAGATTTATGGCGAATACTTGCAAAAATTGCGCTCCGCCGGCCGCGCCTACGATAGAGAGGGCGCCGTCTGGTTCCGCGTTTCCGGTGAGCCGGCGACCATCGAGGACCAAATTCGGGGCAGGGTCCAGCGGCTCGAGGAGAAAGATTTCGTAATCGTGCGCTCCGATGGCTCCCCAGTCTTCCATTTCGTGAACGTGGTGGACGACATCGCGATGGACATTACTCACGTGATCCGGGGGGAGGACCATCTCTCTAACAGCAGTAAGCACGTGGAACTCTTTCGGGCCTTTGGCCGAATTCCGCCCGTCTACGCGCATATCCCGCTCATACTGAAGACGAACGGCCCCGGTAAAATGAGCAAGCGGGACAGCGGTGCCCTGGTCGAGGAGTACCGGCGGCGCCACTACCTGCCCGAAGCACTCCGCAACTACCTCTGCCTCCTCGGCTGGTCCCCAAAAAATGACCGAGAAATTCTACCCATCGAGGAGATTATCGCCCTCTTCGACCTGCCCGCCATCAACAAAAACAATGCCCGCTTCGATGAAAAAAAGCTAGCCCACATGAACGGTGAATACGTGCGAGCTCTTCCGGCGGCGGAATTTTACAGCCGAGCCCTGCCGATACTGCGGGAGGCCGATCTGCTGGAGGGGAACCCGACGGACGGCTACGTCCGATCCGTGCTGGCCCTGTGCCAGGAAAAATTGCGCGGCCTGGAGGAATTGCCCCACTTCTGCGCCTACTTTTTTCGCGAACCGACCTTCCCGGACGGGGAAACTTCGACCGCTCCCGTGGTGGAATTTTTGACGCTGGTCACCGACTGGGACGGCCCATGGACGGCGGATGGCCTAGAACGGGCGCTGAAATCTTTCGCCGAAGGGGCGGGACGGAAAGTCAGCGAGTACATCCACTCCGTGCGCTATGCCGTTTCGGGGGAAACAGTTGGTCCGGGATTCTACGGCATGCTGGCGGTCATCGGCCGGGATCGGGTGCGGGATCGGCTGGCGCACTTTCTCCGGCCCTAGCCGGCCGGGAGTGCGGAGTTTTTCGCTGCATTTCTTTCTTTTTTTTGCGCATTCGTTCCCATGGCGGAGACATTTTTCGAAAAACAGGACGGCCTGCCGTGGTCGAATTTTTGGGAATCCGTGCTGTCCGTTCTGCGGGACGGTCTGGCCGTCGTCGACGGCCATGGGGCGGTGCTCTACGTAAATCGGCGGGCCAGAGAACTAATGGGCATCCCGGACGGCGAAGAGCCGCCGCTCCTGCTGCGCCGCTATGCGCCGGAGATCTACTTCCACAGCCGGGACAGCCTCGATTCTCCTGGCCAACAGCTCTTTGAAGTGTCCGTAACCTACCCGGAGCGGCGCCTGCTGCGGGTCAGCCGCTTCCCGCTGGCCCGGAGGGAGGGCCTCGCCCTTAGTGCCCTCGTCCTTGCGGACCGCACCGCCGAGGAGGAATTGGGGGAGTTGCGGCGGGAGGAGGACGCCTGCGTCACCGCCGGACTGCTGGCCGGCGCTCTAGCCCACGAACTGGGTAACCCGCTCAATGGCATACAGATTCACCTGCAACTGCTGCTGCGTCAATTGCGGTCCACGGCGGGATCGGCGGCGCTCCAGAGGACGGTGGAAGTTTGTCGGGATGAAGTGGATCGCCTGTGCCGAATGATCGGCAATTTCCTCGGTTCTATCCGGCCAACCAAGCCAGTTCTGCGGCGCATCGATCTCAACGGACCCTTGCGGGATTGTCTTCCGCCGCTAGCGATGGAGTTGGAACGGCGCAACGGCACCGTGGGGGAAGAGTTTTCCGCCGAGCCGCTCCTAGTCCTCGGCGACCCGGAGCAGCTCCGACAGGTTTTTGAAAACTTACTGCGCAATGGCTTGGACGCGCTGGAGGGATCAGGCCGGATAGTCGTCCGCAGTGCCGACGAGGGAGCCTTCGCTCGAGTGGAAGTGGAGGACGACGGCGTAGGCATCGACCCATCCGCCCTGCCGAATCTGTTTCGCCCCCAGTGGACCACAAAGCAGGACGGAAACGGCTTCGGCCTCCTGGTCGTCCGCAGCATCCTTCGCGCTCACAGAGCCACCATCGCCTTTCAGAGCCTGAACCCGCACGGAACCCGGGTAACTCTCCGCTTTCCTCTAGAAAACCCCAAATTTCCCATGCTGGCCGGAACAGCCGACCAACAAATCACATAGGGCAATTCATCCGGGCCTAATCAGGATCCCCAGGTGCGCTTCTTGTGGCGAATGAGACGAGACCTCTTGCGGCGCTTATGTTTGTTCATCTTCAACCGCCGCTGCTTTTTCAAATTTCCCATGGACGTGAACCTAATGCGTTACCAACTGACCCAACCTCTGGGGCAAAAGTGGGAAGTAAAGCTTTTTCCCCCATTTCCCGGCTCTTTTTTTACCGCGACTCCCCGACCGGCACTTTCCTAGCGCGGCCATCAGGCGCGCCCCAAGTAGTTTCCGCTTTCCGTGCCGACGCGGATGCGATCTCCCACCTTGACGAATAGGGGGACCTGCACGATCAGTCCGGTTTCCATTGTGGCCGGCTTCATCACGTTAGAGGCGGAATCGCCCCGCACGCCGTCCGGCGATTCGCGGACGACCATCTCCACGGCGGCCGGCAGTTCCACGCCTATGGGCCGGCCATCGATGAAAAGTACGTCGTAGCCGGCGTTTTCCACCAGGTATGGCTCCATCTCGGCCACCAGCCCACGGCCGATGGAGGTGTCTTCAAATGTTTCCGGGTGAACAAAATGAAACTCATCGCCGTCCCGGTAGGAAAATTCTAACTTTTTCCGTTTCAAAAAGCAAAATTCCACGTTTTCCGTCGTGCGGATCTTCGTGTTGGTGGCAGTACCCGTACGCAAATTCCGCATCACCACCTGCACGAACCCGGCCTGACGGCCCTGCGTGCGGTGCTGCATTTCGGTGACTAGGTGGGGCACGCCGTCGTGCAAAAGCACGCGCCCCTTGCGGATCTCTGTCGGCGACGCCATAGGGCCCGCAGCTAACGGAAACTTCGCCCATCCGCGCAACAAAAAAATCCTCACTCGAGGGAAAGGGAACGGAAAAATCTTGATGGTTCCGCGCGAGTCCCTAGATGGGGTCCCGGCGGCACGGAAGTTCGCCGAGAAGAATGGTGGGAGTACATGGTTAACGCATTTCCGAAAAAAAATACCGGAAAAAAGAAGGATTTTGGCCGCAGTCGCTTCGATAAGGGACCGCGGCGCAACGAGCGCATTAGGGTTCCGGAAGTGCGAGTGATCGGTCCGGACGGGGCACAGCTTGGCGTTATGGCCACGCGAGATGCCCTTGCGCGCGCCCGGGCGCTTGGCCTCGACCTCATCGAAGTGGCCGCCACGGTCAATCCGCCGGTCTGCCGCATTTTGGACTACGGCAAGTTCAAGTACGACGAGGAGAAAAAATCCAGAGGACAGCAAAAATCCAACGCATCTAAGATCAAAGAGGTGAAATTCCGCCCATCCGTGGACATAGGCGACTACAACACCAAGATTCGCCATGGCCAGGAGTTTCTCTCCCAGGGGTTCAAGCTGAAGCTCACGCTGATGTTCCGCGGCAGAGAAATGGCCCACCAGGAGCTGGGGTTCCAGGTGATCGAGCGAGCCGTCAGCGATCTCCGGGAATTCGGATCCACGGACGCTAGTCCACGGCTGGCCGGACGCACTATCAGCGCCATGGTATCGCCGCGCGCGGGAAAGGGGAAAAGGCGTTCCCCGGCAGAAGACACGGACGCTGCGACCCCCGGGAGTGCCGTGGAGGGCGATCGGCCACTTCCGGAGCTTGACGGAAATAGTGACCTGGAGATAAGTGTCTTCGGAGGTTTGTCGGCAATTTGACTCGCTTTTGGGAGATTTTATGGTTTACTCTAACTCTGAAATGGCGCGACTGCTGAAGTGCGATTGCTGCGGAGCGCCGGCGACTGTCCACCTCGTGCGGATATGTGACGGAACTACTTCTCGGATAAACTTTTGTGCGGCTTGCGCAAGGGCTAAGGGCGTGGTGGACGAGGCGGGCTCTCCGACCGAAATGCTGCTCGGCTCCGACCTCTTTCAAGATCGGCGGGATCCGGAGGCGGTCGTCCATAGCACCTGCGCCGGCTGTGGCCTTACGGGCACTGAACTGTTGAAGCGGAAGACCTTCGGCTGTGAACGTTGCTACGAAACGTTTTCCTCGCTGCTGGACTCTCTCCTGCGGCGCATTCAGCGGGGGAAGGAGCACCGCGGGAAGAAGCCGCAGTCTCGCACCATATTTCTACGTACGGCGGCGGTCGAGTGGGACCGCTCATCGGCGCGGGTAGGGGAGGATCTGCAGAAGCGCCTTTCTCGGGATCCGCGCGAGCTGGAACTGCTTCTCTCTCTGGCCGTAACCGAGGAGCGCTACGAGGAGGCCGCACTCATCCGGCACCATATCGATATGCTCCGCGACACTAGGAAAGTGAAAAAGCACAAAAAGCCAACAGCCAAGGCGAAGCGCTAGGGCTTGCTACTTTTCTCTGGTTTTCGCTAAAGATGACGGGAACATATGTCGTCCAAGGCTGTTCCAACAGTTTTAAGGTAGCTCAAAGTTCATAGTCAAAAAGGAGATTGACATTGGCGAACGGCTGCCTACGCCTAGGCCTGAATTGGATGCGGATCTCAGGCGGTTTTCTTGCGGCGAAGGAGAAGTGCGGCGCATGCGAGATCTGTGCGAAGAAAATTTGCGGCGGACGCGAGAGTATGGAAAAACTTTGGGCTCTGGCTTCCGGGAGTTTGTCTTGTACATGGAGCCCAATTGCTACGCAGTGGATGTGCTAGGGAGTCAACTCCCTACAGCTGTCAAGGTGTTTTTCGTGTCCCTGCTTTTTGGGAATCGGAACGGGAGAGACATGCGGGAAAGGCTAGAAAGTTACATTGGGCCGGACCGACTGGACCAGATTTTGAGCGAGATCACGGCTAATCCTCCCCAGCTCGTAGCGGGCAAGGACAGTGCCCTCTGCGCCGAAATGGCCCGACGAGTGGGAAATCCCCCTGCCGAATATAGATCCACCTATAGGCAGCTGGGCTTTATCCTTTATGCGGCAGAACGATTTCCTAAAAATTTTCCCCTTTCGGGCCTAGCCATCGATTTCGCCCCACGTGGGTTGGGCTCTGTGAAGGCGGGTTCCTTGAAGGGTTTCTTTATGGCGTGGCGGGAAAAGGTGTCGAACGGAATGGGTATTTTGTGAAGTTTTCCGTGACTGTTGTGCATGGCTGGCGTCCGCGATAGGCATTTTCGTATCCGGGATGACCATTATACAGCCATCTAATTGGGGGAGGTTTGCCCGCGGGATGATGTACTGCTTCACCCCTCCTGGTAGATATCCACTCCCAAGATTCGCAGGGTCGGCGGGCTGGGATGCGCAAGTTCCCCAGTAGCCTGATACACCTCCCTCCCGAATGACAGCGGCCTCAAGAATACCGTCCTGATTCCAGCTCGGTGGCAGAGCTAGGTTGGTACGAAGTTCCTTCTCATTCAAAGAGAGGTCGGCTAGGTCGACCCAAAAACGACCTGGTTCCGTTGGGTAGGTAGCATTTTGGTCTGCCTGCTGAGCATAGCGGCAGAGAACCGTACCGGGAAGGATGGTGCCGTAAGTCACTTTCCCGGAAAATGAATCAAATGCGCCGGCCTTCAATATTTCACTATGCGTCTCGGAGTTGCGTACAGAGGTACCCTTTACGTCGACAAGATTAGGGATTTCTTCGCCGACCCCTACGGAGGGAATGCCATTGCCAGGGAAGCGTGCAGTAGGCTCTGTCAGTCTCGAAAGGTCAAGTCTCGTCGGTCCGGATAGCCCGGGATTGCCAGTTGGGGGGTGTCCGTCCTGTGGGGCGAACAGGTGCACACCTTTATGTTCTTTAGCAACAAGCTCGATGGCATCGCCAATGTTTACCGCAAGAAACTTCTTCTTACTCAGCTTCGCACACAGGTCTGCAATGGGATTAATCACTGCTTCTACTATGGCTTTTTCCGTTGGGGCGAGGCTCTGTGCGCGTTCACGTAGCGCATCAGCGGCATACCTTCGCTCGATATCCGACATGCCGTGCGCTCCGCCATAGGGGTAGGTAAAGGAGATCTGGGAAGTTTGGGGTCCTCCGACCCGGGTGGAACTCATAGTTCTAAAGTTTACAAAAAATTTCGCTTTAGGTAAGCTTTTTTTGATTCTTCCCTATGGCGGTAGCGCCATCCTTCGGGCGGAGGACCAGTTCATGTATTCCCTCCGGCAGAGGGGGGCCACTTTTCTCGAAGATAGGACCAAAACGTTCGCAAATTCGACAATGGAGGCACGGATCATTTAAAAGGATCCCAGGAAACGGCGAAGGTTTGCATCTTTGACGTAGCGAAGTATATCCTCCACTTAGTGGGTGTGGAAATTTTCACCATGAAGATCCAAAAAATTTGCTACTACTGTCAGGTGTGGCATTCGTGCGGTGGAAATGGCAGCTAAGATAAAAATCGATATTAAAGCAGTTTGTGCGCGTTCTTATGGCTGGGCTTCTCGGCGGGTACAAAGTATGCGAGGAGCCAAGACAGCCAAATGCAGGGAAAATTGTATTGTTTAAGTTGCTCTACTTTATGAATTTTTACTATTATGAGCTACGCGAGAGGCCGCTGATGGGGCTCACTTACGAAAGATAGAATTTGGTCCAGTCTCTACCGGATTTGGTGCCGCTGGCGCCGCCTTCCGTGAAGTTGGCGTGGGCGGACGATGAAAAATTGTCGGCCACAGTCCGCGCGTCGAACGAATGGACCCGACAGCCCAAACTCGTTTGGCTGTGACGAGATTGGGAGCCCGCATCTTGGTGCCTCTTTCACTATGATACGGAAATCTGCTAAGACTTTCGCATTATATTTGGACCGCCAAGGTTTTTTGTTTCCAGGCCTCTGGAGCGAGCCCTGCGGCTACTGCAAACCTTTTAGCGATTAGGACGATGGGAGGGAGCCCAAAGATCTTCGAGGGAAGCGGTACAAAGTCCTCTCCCGCTGTTTTTTTGAAATTTTCCCGGCTCCGCCGGAAATTATGTGGGCGCATCCGTGCAGAACTTTTCAGGCCGATTCACTCCGCTAGACCAACCCGCTTTTCGGACAAAGAACACGTAACAGAAACCTGCCAGGGAAATTTCTTCCACTCGCCCCGAGCTTTCGCAATTCCGCTTTGGAGGCATGGTGGGAGGTGACGGGCTCGAACCGTCGGCCTCCGGTGTGTGATACCGGCGCTCTAACCGACTGAGCTAACCCCCCAACCGACGGTCGCATTTCCAAGGGGCGGGATAGGGCGAGTCAATGGCGAACTTGTGGGAAAGCCGCTAAAAAAACGAGGAGTTCCGTTTATTTTGTTTGACAGGGACCGTGGTGTGGGCCAGAATTTTCCAATAGATGGCGGAAGGTGGTGCGTCCTATCGAATTAAGTTGCTTACCGGGCCCAATGGCGGCGCGGAAGTGGAGATGGACAGCAATGACGCGCGCCTCATCCTGGGCAGCGGCGACGGGGCGGATCTGCTCCTGTCGGACGCGCTAGTCCAGCCACTCCACGCGGAACTCACCTACGACCGGGGGCAAATTTTTATAAAATCGCTCGGCGGGAAAACGTTCTTGAATGGCAAATTGATTCAAGGGGAAAATCCGACGGTCGTGGGCGACTTTCAATTCGTCACCGTGGGGGCCACGCATATCCTCATCGGGCCAACCGATGGCGAGTGGTCCAAGTATGGCCCCGCCGACGTGCCGAATCTGGAAATTGAAGAGAGTGAAGTGCCGAATGAGATTCTCGCTAGGACGGATCTCAGCGCCGAGCCGGCCGCACTGCGGGCCGCCCGCAGGGAGGTGGAGCGAGTTCGCCGGCGGAAGAGGCGCCTGCGCCTGCTAGCCCTGTACGGCGGGGTAGTTTTGCTGGTCCTGCTGACGGTCCTATTTTGGCCCAAGAAGAAGCAGATAACGGCGGCGGATACAGAGAAGGCCGTTCGAGCGCACCTGGCCTCCATCGAACAGTTTCCGGCCGTGACCGTTCGCGTGGAACGGGGTCAGGTGGTGGTGGATGGCTATGTGCCCACTAATATCGATTTGCGAGATTTGCGCGCGGTTCTCCAGGCAGCGCACCCGACAATCCACTACGCCGTTCGCAGCCAGGAGCGCATCACTTCGGCCGTGGAAGATCTTCTCCGGGGTGCGGACGGTCGGCTGCGGGCCATCCAACTGCAGCCGGGGGCCTACGCGATCGAGGGCTACGTCTACGACGAAGATTCCTGGCAGAAGGTCCGCTCACGCATCGTTGCGGAGGTTCCCGGCGTCCGAAAAATCCAAAATGACGTGCTAACGCCGGACCAGGTGCTCACGCAAGCGCACGACGTACTTACGCGCCACGGACTTGTGCGACAAATCACCGCCCTTCCAATGGAGACCCAGGTGCTCTTCCAGGGAAAAATCAGCGCACTTCAAATGGAGCAGTGGAAATCGGCGGCGGAGGATTTCATCCAGACCTTCGCCGACCTGGTTCCCCTCGAATTTGACGTGCAGCCCCTTTCTGCCCAGACCGAGACCTCAGTGAATTCATTTTTCCCGGAGCCCATACGGTCCATTACGGTCGGTTCCGGCGGGCTGAGTTGGATTGCGACCGGAGATGGGCGGAAATATTTCATTGGCGCCTTTTTGCCGAGCGGCTGGCGCGTGGAAGAGATTAGCGCGGAGGGACTTTCCCTTAGTCGAGAGGGCCGTCGCATTAACATGAAGCTGGAAGCGCTCCGATGAACGGAATGGGGAATAGGTGGGCCCCAGAAAAGCCGACTCTCGTTCCGCTGGAACGGGAATTGCGGGATCCCGTTCGCCGCCGCGAAGTGCTCAATCAGCTCATGGATGGCCTGGGCCAAGTGAATCGGATTCTGATGGGCGGCCTGGATCGGGAACGCTTTGTCGCCTATGGCGCGCTGAAAAAAAGTTTTCTTGCGGCCGTTGGCGTCATAAAAAATTTTAGGGGTTGACTGGGAAGTGCAGTCACGTACAGAATGCGATTGAGGAGGATGCTATGGCGGGAAGTGGTAGTAGCAGCGGGGACATCCCGGATTTTTCGGGGGAGCTTTTCCCCAATGCCAGCGGCGGCGGAGTCTACACGCTGGAGAGGCTCTACAAATTGCTAGGGCAGGTGGTCCACGACCAGGAGAGTGACCTGAACAAGGCCATTGAGGATATGGCAAACAGCGGCAGCAACATTGACCAGGGCGCGCTGCTGAGGGTGCAGGGCATGGTGCAGTCGTGGGGTGTGACATCTGGTCTGGCCACCGGTACGCTCCGTGCGGCCGGCGATGCCCTATCCCGTACCACATCTAACATGCGCTAGCGGAAATGGCCGCGGATCGGCAGAAAGAGGACTGCGCCATTCCCGAAGAATTCGCCGATGCGAAGGCGGAGTGGCTGCAGCTGCTAATGGCCATGGGATACGTTGCTTGCGGCCAGGGACGGCCCTCCCAGGCCGCCACCATTTTTGATGGCATTGCCGCCGTGCGCCCCAATTCGGAGCTGCCGCTGATCGGTCTGGCCATTGCCCAGATCAATTTGGGAAAGTTGACCCTCGCCTGCGAGACATTGGTCGAGCGGGCGGCTAGGCTGAACCCGGACAATCAGCTGGTGAAGACGGTGGCTGCCATGGTCTTTCGCATGAGTGGGGCAATGGAGGCCAGCGATTTACTCCTGGATGAGGTCATTGCGAACGGTTCGGACAGCTGCGCGACGGAGTTCGCCCGCTCCCTAAAGGGAGAGGATTTTCGGTACCTAAAAATAAGAAAAAAATAGAGGAAGCACCATGTCTAATGCACCAGTATCGGCAATTAGTTCGCTGGAGCCCTTGGCCGGAGGGGTATCCTTCGGCAGCGTCAGCCCCGGCGATCTGAACCAATTTCTTTCCGCAATGGACAGGCCGGCCGGCACGGATCGGGCCAGCCGGACGCAGTCGGCGAGCGAGGCCGCATCCTCGGCCATTCAAAAGGTTCTAAAGCCATTGAGCGAATTCCGAAAGGGCTACGATAAGATCGTCACGGACATTTCTGACATCGTTTCCCGCGGGCACGTCAGTATGCAGGACCTTTTTCAAATTCAATTCCAATTGACCCAGCTCTCCTACATGAACGACGTCTCCGCAAAGACGGCAGACAAGATTTCCCAGGGCACCCAAACCCTATTTCGCAACCAAGGGTAGCCGAATCTCTCTCGTAAAAACCAACCTTCATAGCCCATTGCCGGCCTGGTGGAGCTGATCGGGATCGAACCGACGACCTCGTCGTTGCGAACGACGCGCTCTACCGACTGAGCTACAGCCCCCGCGGTCCTGACTGCTCCGGCGCCCAGTCCCGTCAAGGAATTTCGAACGCTCCCTTTTGGGACTGTAAAAAATACTTTCTCAAAAATGGCGAACTGCAAAAAAAAATCGCCAGCCCAACGAATGCTACTAGCCTGATGGCGCAATGGCGACGGCGGATTTAGGGGAGCGGCTGCGGCAGGCGCGCGAAAAAAAACAACTCACATTGAAGCAAGTGGAGGGTGAGACGAAGATCCCGGAGGACTGCCTTCGGCGTTTCGAGGACAATTGCTACGACTTCGACCTACCGGCCATCTACCGGCGCGGTTTTTTGAAAATCTATACCCAATTTCTGGAATTGGATCCGGCAAAATTTCTCGCACAGATAGACGGAGAAGGGAAGTCCCGCACGGCCGGCCGAAAGGAGTCGACGGCGGAAACGGATGCTTCGCAATCGGATGAGGAAGAAGGGGAGGGGGAGAGCGCGGCGGAGAGTGGGGTTTCGCCCGGGAAGGACTGGCGGACGTTTCTGCGGGAAAAGCTGCGGAATCGGCGCTGGCTGGCCTATGGGGGTGGGATTTTTATCCTTCTCCTGGTAGGTTTTTTTCTGCTGCGCCCCTCCCCAAGTCGGGACCTGGAGTGGGAGGAGCTGCTCGGCGGAGATGGCGCCGACGTGGTTTATGTGGCTCCGAATGCGGTCCGGAGATTGACGCTCAGCGCGCAGGATGAGGTCAGGGTGCTCGTGCGGGAGAAAAATTCGAAGCAGAAGATTTTTTCTGGAATTTTGAAGAAGGGGACCAGCGAAGACATCGCCATTCGGGATGACGTGCAAGTGTCCTATTCGGAAGGTAGTGCCCTGACTATCAAGCGGGAGGGGGGAGAGACCGTTTGTCCTAAAAATTCCGGAGCCGGCTGGCTAGAGATCTCCTACTAGGCCATGGAAGGGAGTTGCCCGTTCGTATCGCTGGGCTCTCTCGCCTACTGGCTAGAGCTCTTTCCCGGAGAGCCCTTCTGGCGGTGGCCATCCCTTCTCGGCGAAGTGCTCGAAGTTGCGGAGGTCCGCGGGGACTTTGTTCTTTTGGCTGAAGGGGTAGTCGCTCACTGCAGCGCCAGAGTAAGTTCTTCTGCCTTTCTCCGGCCTCCCCTGCTCCTGGGGGCCCGCTGCACTGTCGGCAACTGCTGCGAGGTAAAAAATTCTATCCTTCTGGACGGAGCCACCGTGGCCCATCTGAACTACGTGGGCGATTCCGTCCTGGGGGTCGGCGCCCACTTGGGGGCGGGCGCAGTGCTGTCCAATCTGCGGCTAGACGGCCAATCCGTACGGATCCAGCTGCCCGCAGGTCCCCGGGACACGGGAATGCGAAAGTTGGGAGCTTTCCTCGCCGATGGGGCCCAGGTGGGCTGCAATGCCGTTCTGCAGCCCGGAACAGTCCTGGGCCGCGGAGCAATCGTATGGCCCTGCCTTGCCTATGGGGGATTTCTTCCGGCCGGTGCTGTCGCCGCTCCCGCCGAGCCGCCGGTGATTGCCGCGGGGAAGTCTACCAGAGCCGCAGGAGCCGTCTGACGGAGAGCCGCCTGTCCGTAATTTTTAGATTGATCTGCCAACTTTCCACCCCCTGCCGTCGGGAGTAGTCCACGGCCTCCCGGATATTTCGATTCCACTCGGATTGCTCCTGCGGATGGAAGTCCTGGGCGTCGTACATGAAGCAGACAGCCACTATGGTCCGGTTCCCCTCGCCGGCCAGACGGGCGAGCTCGTAGAAGTGCTTAATGCCCCGCTCGAAATAGTTAGGATCCGGTGGACGGGAGAGATTCGTGCCGGAATTGAGGAATAGGTCCCGCATGGGAGTCTTTAGCTCCAGGTAGGTGCGCTGTTCCCCCCTCCGAATGCAGAGGTCCAGGCGTGAACTCCCTTCCCGCACCTCGTGCAGGATTTCCGCCCCTCCGCAGGGGAGCATTTCTTTCAGGGCGTCGGCCCGCAGGAGTTCTTCTACCCAGCCGTTTATGCGATTCTGATTGATGCCAATCCACGAGTGGCCCCGGTCGAGGGAGATGGCCTCTACCGTGCCGGCCGTCGTGCGGCCGGCCGCCGTCGACCGGGTAAATAGGCAGGGGATGTCCTGGAAGTCCTTCACTCCGCCGATGCTGCCCGTTACGGGGCAATGGAGTCGGAGCCGCTCATCGCCGGATTGGGCCCAGAATACAAAGCGATTGGGCCGTTCGACGAGCTTTCCCCGCTGGAGATTCAAGTGAATGGCCACGGCATCGCCAGGGTTGGCGAAAAATTTCTACGGCGCAAGACCCAAGAAGGGGAAACCGTTCCCGATTCAGCCCTCCACCGCTAGGGTACGTAGCTCTCCGCCGGGACGGGAACCCTAAGCGTTCCAATCCCGTGAGGCAATCGATTCAGCGCTCACCGCCGTCACCTTTCCCCTCGGACTTTTGCAGAGAACGGATAACCGCAAATATGGAAGCTTCTTCCTCTGCCAGAATATTTTCCGCTTCGATCGGATCGGGCAGCGGCTCCCGGGCGCACATGCGTTCTACCGCTTCCGGTCCGGCGATCATGGCGTCGATGAGATCCTCGTACTTCTGGAACGCGGCTCCGTCGGAGTAGTTCCAAATGATATCTGCCCTGCCCTTTCGGCCCAAAGTCAGGCGTAACTCTCGATCTTCCAAAAGATTCGCCACCGCATTGGCCAGCGCATCCACGTCATTTTTCGGCGTCTGAATACAGCCCACCTGCGCGCCGTCCAGGTAGCCCAGCCGCATGAGCACGACCGGAAGTCCGTGGGCCTTGGCCTCGGTGATGACCATGGGAGCGCCCTCGATGGAGGAGGTCATCATGAGCAGGGCGCCGTCCCGGTAATAGGGGGCCACGTCCCGGAAGCTGAGCACTTCCACGGAATCTTCAATGCCCAGGTCGCGAATCCGATCGATGCAGCGCTTCTGGTACTGCTGGTCTTTTCCAATGGCCATGCCCACCAGGAGCAATTTCGCGTCCGGCACCCGCAGTAGCACCTTACTGAATGCCTCAATGGCCAGGTGCGGCCGCTTGGCATCCTCGGTCCAGCGGCCAATCCAGAGCACATTTTTGCTGCTCTGGTCCGACGGCACAATGTCGGCCGGGTCGAAGGTGAGCGGATTATTTAGGACGAGACTGCGGGAAATGCCGTCCTTGCGCCACTGGTAGAGGTCCACCTGGGAAAGGCAGCTCATCGCCGCGCAGCCGGCGTAGGACAGCTTGCGCCAGAGAAGTGTTCCGGGGTCCAGGAAACAGGAACGGCAGTAGAAATTATGCTCTTGGAGTAAAATCGGCACTCCGAGAAATTTGAATAGTGGATAGTTGAACCAGTTCCCGTAGTTGATGCAGATGCAGACGTCCATGGGGATTTTCTGGGCCAGCCGGTACCAGTCCTCGTTGTAGGGGTGACCGCTGGCGGGCGGAGAAACCCGCAAAAATTGCACATTCGGATCGACCGGATAGGTCACCGGGGAATCGCTATCTATGACGAGGGTGACCCGGTAGCGGGGGTCCTTAGCCCAGTGGTTGGCCAAGAGAGATACCACCCGCTCTACGCCGCCGACGGCCAGAGTCGGAATGCGGAGAACGATGGAGATTTTCCCATCCTCGCTCCGCTTCGCCCGCCGGGGAAACTCCATCCGGTTCGCGGCGGCCGTTGTCCAGGGCGGGTTCTGCTCCAGCATGGCGGAAAATATTTCAAATTGCATCTCGTCGGGAAATTGGGCGAGATAGGAACGGAACAGGTCAACCCCACTGGCAAAGGGCAAATTCGTGATGGGCCGCAGAAAACGCCTTGCCGCCAGAGAGCGCAATTTTTGCGCCAGCTCGCGGTTTTTCGTATCCCACTCCTGTTCCAAAATAATGCCAGCTACTCGGGCGGAGTTCAAAACGTAGTGCCGGCAGTGAGAGCTGTCTTCGTTCACTTGGGAGCAAATGCCGGTCCCGATGTAGTGGCGGTAGCCGACGTCCCGGATCCGCGCGCAGCGATTCGATTCCCGCCAGGCGTTCCAGAGGATGGGAAGGTCTTCCACGTAGGCGATGTGCTCCTCTTCGGCGTGGGGCCGAAGTCGCTGGGCGGCATTGCGCAAAACTTTCCCGCTGTACATTTTATTCCATAAGTACCAGACGCTGTGCTTCTCCACCAGCGAAGGCAGCAGCTCGTCCTCTTCGAGCGTATCATCATCGGGTGGATCGAGCGGCTTGCCCGCCAGTAGCCGCCTATCGCCCTGGGCGCATTCCGTGCAAAAATGGACGCAGTCGGCGTTCTGCTCGCGGGCGACGGCCCTGGCCCGGCGGGCGATGTCCGGGAAAAGTTCGTCGTCGGCATCCAGCCAGAGCACGTGACGGCCCTTTGCAGCGGCCATGGCACGTAGCCGGGAATAGAAGGTGCCCCGGTTCCGTCCATTTTGTAACACTTTGATTCGCCGATCTTTTTTTGCGTAGTCGGAGAGAATTTGTCCGGTTCTATCCGTCGAGCCGTCGTCCACGCAGAGCACCTCGATCCGACCCAAGGTCTGTCCCAGAGCGCTGTCTAGAGCGCGCGCTAGGCCGGCTTCGCCGTTATAGACCGGCACCAGGATGGACACCAGCGGCTTGCGGAGCCAAAGGAAGAAAAAAAGGACAGCGGACAAAAGCAGGAGAAAACCTCCCGCTAGGACGTATAGCCTCCTGCGGCGCATAATGTTCACCGCTAGTCCTAGGAAAAAATCGCCCGCCTGTCTAGGGAAATGGCACGGAGCGAAACATTTTTGGCCAAAATCGCTTGCCTAAGCTGCCAGGCAGCAGAGAAACGCTCGGGAAAAGTTGTGGCAATGGCGTCTAAATCCCTCTAAGGCGCGACAAATTCTGATCAGCGTTCGATTTCTTCTGGACGGTGGATCCGTTGGTCCCACTCTTTCGGTTGCAAAAGTGTGCAATGGACGCTCCCCTCTTGGGAGCTGCGCCTGCGAAGGCAAAGGAGTCATCTGGTCCGCAACAGTAATCGGCTGCCCTCTTTCCCGTTCGGCAAAACAGGCCGGGTTTAGAGAACTCACAAATATCTCTGCCTCCGCTTGGCTAGGAAAGAAAGAATTCCCGAATCGGATGGTGCTGACCAAATCTCGCGCACAAATCCAGGCCTCTGTCCCTTCGGACTGGAGAAACAGCGAATGGCCACCGCAGCTAATGTTAAAAAGTATTTCTAAGACAACATTTTCCGGCTCGTCGGGGCCCAAATCAAACTGAATTAGCACCTCGTTAAAAAACCAGAAGGCATTCCACAGATCTAGTTCCGTCGCAATTTCCATGTGTCTGGCCCGTAGCCATTTACGGCCGTATGTCAAGGCGTAAATTCCTCCTGCGAAAGCTGATCCAAAATTTTCTGCACCCGCAGTTCCTTCCCTTGGCCTTCGTCCAATCGAAAATGCAGCTCCGGAAAGCGACGCAGGGCGATCTTCTTGGTCAGCAGGCGCTTTAACTCTTTTTGTCTCTTTAGAAAGAACGCCAGCCCGTCCTGGGCCGCCGATCCGTCGGGGGCGGAAAAGTACACGCATGCGTGGGTCATGTCTTCCCCTACCGATACCCGCGTGACGGTCAACAGGGTGCATTCGTGGCAGTAGCGGCTGTGCAGCAGAGCACTCAACTCTCTCTGCAGGACCACTCCCAGGCGTATACCTTTGTCTGCCATAGCCTAGAGACTGGGCCGAATGCGGTTCACCTTGTAGCACTCGACCAGGTCTCCCTCCCGGTAGAGCTCATAGCCGGCGAGGGATAGGCCGCATTCGTAGCCCGCTCGCACCTCGGCCACGTCCTCTTTTTCTCGCCGCAGGGAGCCCACCTTGCCGTCGAAGACCTGCTTGCCGTCCCGCCAAATGCGCGCCTGGCCGTCCCGCAAAACTTTTCCCTCCGTGACCATGCAGCCGGCGATGGTGCCTCTGGAAAGCTGGAACACCTGCCGCACCTGGGCCGCACCGAACTTCTCCTCCTGCAACTCCGGATCAAGCAAGTCCGCCATGGCTTCCCGAACTTGGTCGATCAGCATGTAGATGATGTCGTGGTGCAACATGCTAATGCCATGTTGTTTAAGTGCAGCCTGAACGCCACTTTCGGCCCGCACATTGAAGGCCACCAGCACGGCGCCGACGGGGCGGGCAAACTCCACATCGGAGGGCGATACCGGTCCCACGGCCGCCCGGAGGATCTCCAGGCCAATCTTATCCTGCGGCAGAGCGGCCAGACAGGCCACGAGGGCTTCGACGCTCCCCTGCACGTCCCCCTTAATGATAACTCGCAGAGTGCGCTTCTGCTTCGCCGAGATGGCCGCAAAGAGCGCCTCCACGTCGGCCGCGCCGCCTTCGGGACGCCGCCGGGCCAGCGTCGCCTGCTCATCGACGCCGCGCATCTCCTCCACGCGCGCCTCTTCCGCCTGCTCCCGGGCGATCTTTTCGCTCTCCACGAACGTAAAGACGGCACCGCTCTCCGGCACTCCGCTCCAGCCGACCACCTTAACCGGCTTCGATGGGGGCGCCTCCTTGATCGTTCTGCCCCGGTCATCCAGCAGGGCTCGCACCTTACAGTACTGCAATCCACAGACTAGGGCATCGCCGATCTTCAGCGTTCCCTCCTGCACGATCACGGAAGCCGTCGGTCCCCGGCCCACTTCGACCTGGGCCTCCAGCACCGTACCTTGCACGGCCGCCTTCCAATCGGCCCGCAGAGCCATCATTTCTGCCTGCACCAGAATCAGTTCAAGCAATTTTGGAAGGCCATCGCCGTTCAGAGCGGAAACTTCCGCGCAGAGGGTTTCGCCGCCCCAGTCCTCCGGTGCGATGCCCCGCTGCTGCATCTGCTGGCGAACGCGGCCGACGTTGGCCCCCTTGGCGTCCATTTTGTTTATGGCTACGACCACTGGCACGCCGGCATTTCGCGCAAACTTCAGCGCCTCGTCGGTCTGTGGCATGAAGCCGTCGTCGGCGGCGACGACCAGTACGGCCAGGTCGGTGAGATTGGCGCCCCGCTCCCGCATCTTAGAAAAAGCAGCGTGGCCCGGCGTGTCGATAAAGGTGATGCGGCCTCCCGGCGTATCTACCTCATAGGCGCCAATATGTTGCGTAATTCCCCCCGCCTCGGCGGCCGCCACGTTGGCCTGGCGGATGCGGTCCAGGAGCGTAGTTTTGCCGTGATCCACGTGACCCAGCACGCAAACGACTGGTGGCCGGGACTCTAAAGCGGTGCTCCGGACCTGCTTCCGCTGAATTTTTTGGACCGGTCCGGCGGGGGTGTGGTCCTGCTTGGCCTCGATCGAAAGGGAAAATCTTTCGCCGATCCGCTTGGCTAGCGCCTCGTCCACCAGGTAGTTCATGGAGGCGAAGATGCCCATCTGCATGAGCTCGGAGATGAGCTGGAACGGTTTGAGACCAATCTCCGGGGCAAGCTCCCGCACGCAGATGGGGAATTTCAATCGCACCGCTTTTCCATCCTGGCGAATGGCATCGATGCTCCGCGGATCGGCCGCCGGACGGGAAGGTGCGGCAAACGGGGATGGGGCAAATGAATGGGCGGACCGTTCCGGCGCGCGGGGCGGGGCGCGGAAATCCCCCCGCCGCTGCTCGTCGCCGCGGCGGCCAAAGGCGCCGGAATTGGGCGGCCGGCCACCCTGCCTCGCTCCGCCGGCGGCGGGTGGCCGGCCGTCGCCGAAGCGGCCGCCCGCCGAAAAATTTCCGCCCCCCCGCCGCTCCGGAGAACCGGAAAAATCCCGCCGCTCGTTCCACCTCGGCCCGGAACGGCCGCCGGAAAATCTATTCGAGCCCTGCAGGCGATCCAGTGGGACCATCCGCCGTTGGCCCTGCTCCGCCGGCCGTGCGGTCTCCTGGCGGACGAGTTTGGGCATGGCCACCTCTTCCTGGGTAGTGGGGACGGGCGGCCTGGGGGCGATCGCTCGCCGGTCGACACGCTCCGCGGGCCGGGAATGGAGGCCGTCTTTCTGCTCAGCGGGCCCTGCGGCCGGCTCGAGAGCCGGTTCGCCGACCTCCTCATTTTCCTTTTTCGGCAAATCCTCTTTCCGGTCCGCAGCACCGAATTCACGGAGCAGGTCCTCGGCAGAGAGGTCCGCAACGGAACTGGAAGCGCTGCTGACGTCAAAGCCGCGGGACCGGAGCAGGGTAACCAACTCCTTGCTCGACATGCCTAATTTTTTAGATAGTAAATAAATACGCGTACTCATTGCCAGATCGCGCCCTAGGCTGCCCCCTGCCCTTCCTCGGCTCCTTCGTCCCCCGCACCCTTTTCCCGACTCTTTTTGTAGTTTTTGTAGGCGTCCAGGGCGGCGACTGCGTCCTTCATCTCCAGGCCCGCGTCGACGAGGTCCGAAACCGTTACGCCATCCAGCGCATCCGGAGTCGTAATTCCAATGGCAGTGAGCCGGGCAGCGCAGTCCACCGGCAGGCCAATGCGTTCGCTGAGTGTCTCTACCGCCCGCTGGAGGCTGATGTCGAATTTCACCTGGCCGGAGCTGGCCGTCGCAATGTCCAAGCGCCAATTCAAGAGGCGAGAGGTGAGCCGGGCATTTTTCCCGCCGCGGCCAATGACGAGGGCCAAGTCGCTCTCTGGCACTTCGAAGCGAATGCGCTGGTTCGCATTGTCGACTTGAACATTTTGGGGAACGGCGGGACGGAGGGCTTCCTGGAAAAATTTTGGCAAATCGTCCGAGTAGGCCATGACGTCGATTTTTTCTCCGCTAAGCTCCTTAATGACATTTTTTATGCGAATGCCGTGGGATCCCACGCAGGCGCCCACCGGATCCACCCGCGGGTCCCGACTCCGCACGGCGATCTTCGTGCGGTAGCCGGCGTCCCGGACCATGCGCACCACCTCGACGGTGCCGTCGGCCAGTTCGGAGATCTCCAATTGCAAGAGGGCTGCCACGAAGCGGGGAGACGTGCGGGAGAGGGTCAGCATGGGGCCAAATCCGCCGCTGCTGAGTCCAACCAGCAGGGCCCGGACGCCATGGCCCACGCGAAATTCTTCGCCCGGAATCACGTCCCGCTGGGCCAGTATGCCCTCCGTGCCGTCCACGCTGACCACAAAATCCGTCATGGGCGGCTTTCCGGAAAAACGGCTCTCGTGGATCTCTTTGCGAATGACTGTTCCACTGACAATTTTACCCACGTGCCGCTCGTACTGTCCCGTTACGCGAGTCCGCTCGTGCTCTCGAACGCCCTGGGAGATGGCATAGCGGGCGGCCTGGGCCGCAATTCGGCCCAGCACCACCGGGTCGATTTCCCGCCGAACAGTGTCTCCCAATTTGATTTTTGGGTCCTCTTCCTGGGCCCGCTGGATATGGATCTCTCGCCCCGTGTCTCCCACCGAATCGACGGCGGTTAGCAGGGCATAGGCCTTTAGAGCTCCCGTCTTGGGATTAATGGACACCTCTAGGCTTTGGCCCGCATTTACACTTTTCTGGGCGGCAAAAACGATGGCCTCGGAAATTGTCCGCGCCATTTCCGTGCGCGGGATTCCCTTCTCCTTCTCCATGTACTCTAAAACTGTCAAAATTTGCTGACTCATAGCCCGCGGCCGCATCCCACCTAGATCAAGGCCCCCTGATGTCAAGCTAGGGTACCGGCAATTTCAATAAAATTCTCCCGCCCGCTCGCATTGCCACCGGCCGGCGGCGCAGGGGGCCGAAAGGTGGCACGCTCTATGGTGTGGTGGCGCAGTAAATAAAATAAAAAATAGGGCGACGACCGCTCCGAATTCGAAAGATTCCGCCTTTCCCTGCCGACAAAAATTCTTCTCCGTGGGTTCGAGGAACTCGCGAATGGAAATCGACCGCTGCCGGCACTGCGGACTCTGCGGAGGCGTGCGGAGAGCCCTAAATTTGGCGGAGCGGCTCGCGGCCGAGGGCCGGCGGGTCCACTGCTGCGGCGAGCTGGCCCACAGCACCCTATTACAAAATTTTCTGCGGGAAGGGGGGATCTCCGTTTGGACCGGCGAAGAACGCCACTGGGAGCGGCGGGACTGCCTACTAATTCCGACCCATGGAATTTCTCCTGCTCGGAGGGAACGGCTCCGCTCCGAAGGCCCCGACCAGTTCGACGGCACCTGTCCCATCGTCCGACGGAACGGAGAGCGGATTCGCCGGCTGTCCGCGGAAGGTTTTCGCATATTGCTCTTCGGCAAAAAAAATCACCCGGAAGTGGTCGGACTCGCCGGCCAAGGGCCGGTGGCCATCTGCGAGTCGGAGTCGGATCTCCCTCGGCCGGATGGGAGACGGACTGCCCTATTTTCTCAAACGACGGCCGACGGGGAGGAGCTGGCCCACTTCGCGGCGGTCGTCCGGGACCGGTTCCCCAATTTGAAGGCCGTGCCGTCCCTCTGCCGGGAAGTTCTCCTGCGCCGCAAGGAACTGTACCAGGCGCTGGCGGACGGCTCCTACGGTTGGGTCGTCGTCGTGGCCGGGGAACGGTCGGCCAACGGTCGGGCGTTGGCGGCCATCGCCCGGCGGGCCGGAGTGGCGGTGGCGGTGGCGGAACGGCCGGAAGAGCTGCCGAATTGCATCCCTTGGGGCGTTGGCGGTCGACTGCTCATCGCGTCGGCCACGTCGGCGCCGGACTGGGCCGTCGACGGAATGGAGCAGTTCCTGCGGAAGCGGGCGGGCGGCCTATTTCCGGCTGCCGGACTGGGCGGTGCGGGACCAATTTAGGGAGAAGAAGAAGAGGCTGGCCGCGGCGCAGCAGATGTAGAAAAAAATGGCCTGATTCCAGCCGAAGTTGTCGATGATGAGTCCGACGCCGAAGCCGGAAAAGATGGCCCCCATGTAGCCAAAAAAGCCGGTGAGGCCATTGGCCGTGGCCGCGGCCCGGCCGGAACCGAACTCGGCTCCCGCGATGCCGGCCAGACTCTGTGGGCCGTAGACGAAAAACCCGATTACGATCAGGAGAATGCTGTCGACCAGCTGTTGACCGCAGGGGGCTAGCCAAAAAATGAAGAGAGACAGAATTAGCAGGGCCATGAAGACCGTGCAGACGGCGTTGCGGCGTCCGCCGGCCCAGCGGTCGGAGATGTAGCCGGCGAAAATGCCGGCGAAAATGCCGGAAATTTCAAAAAAAGCCGACTGGAAGCTGGAGGCTATGGGGGTCGAGCCGCGGGCCTCCTGCAGGAATGTGGGCGCCCAGTTAAAGAAGCCCATCCGAACCACATAGAGGAAAAAATTCGCCATGCAGACCAGCCAGAGGGCCCTATTGGGCAAAATGTGCCGTAAAAAAATTTCCTTCAAGGAGATGCGAACCGCTTCCTCCCCCTTGAGCTCCCGGCCTTGGCCAGAGTTTTCGTAGAGTGCCAAGGGCGGAAGGCCTTCCGATTCCGGCGTATCGCAGAGGTTCTTTAAAAGAAAGAGGGAGATCAGGACACAGACGGCGGCCGGCACAAAAAAGATGGAGCGCCAGCCGAAGTGCTGCCCCAGCCAGGCGCCGCCGATCAGGATTATGCCGCTGCCGATCTGGTGGGACATGTTGACGACCCCCCAGTACATCCCTAACTGCTTCGGAGAGAACCAATTAGTCATCAGCCGGGCGATGGGGGGCCAGCCGGTGGACTGGAAAAGGCCATTGAGAGAGTAGAGCACGGCGATGAGTGGAAGGGGACTGAGAGCCGTGCGGAATAGGGCGCCGCAGCCGCTGGCAATGGGGGGCGCAAGGCCGATGAGCACGCTGCAGAGCGCCGCCAGGAAAAGTCCGATGGACATGTAGTAGCGCACGTTTACCCGGTCACAGACGGCCCCGCTGACAAATTTCCCCACTCCATAGACTAGCGGGAAGACGCTAAATACCCAGCCGACTTGGGTGCGCGTACAGCCGAAATCTTTTAGCATAAGCGGGACAGCGATCTGCATGTTCTGCCGAACCAGGTAGAACGCCGCGTAGCCGACTATGAGCGTGTAGAGGAGACGAATGCGCCAGCGGCGGTAGGCCCGATCGATCTGCGATGGGTCCGTTCCCTTTTTCAGCGCCGACTTACAGCCCACGGGGGCAGCGAAGTTCTGGAGCCATTCGGGGCAAGCAAAAAATGATATTCCATTGCGGGGCAAGTGTTTAAAAATATTTCAACTCCGCCTTTCTTTATTTTTATAAATTTTTGGCGAAATTATCCGCCGGCGCGGGTGGCCCCCTAGCGGGTCCGCAGTCGCCGTCCCCACAGGGATCTGCCGACGCCGAACAGGCATAGGGACAGGATCGGAATGGTCGACAGGAAGCCGTAGACTCCGCGGTAGCCGACGGCGTCCGCAAGAGTGCCCGCCACCAGCGGCCCCAGGCCATTGCCAACGTCGAAGCCGAGGAAAAAGGTGGCCGTGGCGGCTCCGTACTGGCTACCCTTAGCGCTCAGGAGGGCGGCAGTTTGAAGACCTCCCATGAGGGTTCCGAAAGAGATACCGTGGGCCGCGGCGGCAAGGAACATCCAGCCGGGGAAGGGCGCGACGGCTAAAAAAATAAATGCGGAGGAGAGCAGCAGCAGAGCCGGCCCCAGGATCACCCGGGTCGAGCAGTGGTCCGTTAGTTTCCCGGCGACGGGGCGGAAGAGGAGCTGCAAACCGGCAGAGAGGGAGAAGAAGGGAATTGCAGAGGAGGCACCCACCTGCGGCGCGTAGAGCGGCAAAAATGAAGATAAGGAAGAAGATACGATTGCCACGGATCCGATGAGGAGGGCCGCCGGAACGGCGGCCCCCAGAAAGGGGCGGGCCTTTCCCTCCGACCGCTCTTCTCCTCGGCCGCCGCGGTGAGTTTTGCCGTAGAGAAAGAAGGAGAGGGTCAGGGCAGCAGCGGAAGATATAGCGCAAAGTTTAAAGAGGTTAGGAAATCCCCCCAGGGAAACCGCAAAAAAGCCGACACCGGGTGCGATGGCCATGGCGACGCCGATGGCCATGGTGAAGAGGCCCATGCCCTCGCCCATGCGACTGCGGGGGATGATGTCGGCCACGACGGTTGTGACGGAGGTGGCGGCAAAGGCCCAAAAGAAGCCGTGCAGGAAGCGAAAGGCCACCAATAGGGGGATCGTCCGAGCTCCGAAGTAGAGGAGGTTTGCTCCGACGAGACAGCACTGGGAAATGAGCAGCACCCGACGCCGGTCTCCCCTGTCCAACAGCATGCCGGCCAGAGGGCGGGTGCACATCATGGCAAAGGTCAAACAGCCCGCCGCCAGGCCGACGGAACGATTGCCGCCGCCGATCCGGGCCACGTAGAGGGGGAGCGTATAGTGCAGCATTTGAAAGCTAAAAAAGGACAAAAATTGCACAAAGAAAAGACCGACAAAGAGCGGTGTTATTAGGGCATCACTTTTCATTCCCTTCGCCATAGTTCCGTGGCCAAACAGACTGATAAAAATGATCTCCGTGGCGAGAATTTTTTTAAAACTATTCTTAAAGCCTTCTCGTATGAAGAATTAAAATTTAATGGGCAATCCAATTTTTCCTTCGCTGCGTGCGCAATTAATCGCAAGTTAAGCCTCATTAACTTTTTAGATCGATAGGGCAAGAATGTTTTTGCTAGTCATACTAATGCCTTAGCGTTTTTGGCAATTGGACATCTTTTTAATCGCAAATGCATTGGTTTCTACAGCGAAAGGAAAGCCTAAAGGCTCTTCGACGATTTCCTCGGCCGCAGGAGAATGCAGCAGTGGGGTGGCAGGTGGAGGAGCAGCCGCTGCTCCATCCCTCGCGAGGGGACCGGCTCCGTCCATTGGCCACCGCAATTGCCCATGCCGCAGCCGCCGTAGTGGAGAGAGTCGCCGTTGAGCGCTTCCTCCCAGAAGCCGGCGACCGGTACGGCAACCGGGTAGGAGCGGTGGGGGGTGCCGGAAAAATTGCAGGCGGCTAGCAGGAGCTGTCCGGGGCTATCTCCTTGCCGTAGAAATGTGAGCACGCCGCCATCCCCGTCATCCGGATCGATCCAGCGGAAGCCGCGCGGGTCGTCGTCGTAGAGCCCCAGCCAGGGGAGGGAACGGTAGAGGCGATTCAAGTCCCGGACCCAGCGGCGCAAACCGCTGTGATTCATGTATTTTAGCAGATGCCAGTCCAGACTGCGGAAGTGACACCATTCGTCGTGCTGTCCGAATTCGCCGCCCATAAATAGAGATTTTTTTCCCGGCCAGGCCCACATGTAGCCGTATAGCGATCGCAGCATGGCACACTTCCAGTCCATCCGGTCCGACGGCATGCGGGCGAGGAGGGAGCCCTTTCCGTGCACCACCTCGTCGTGGGATAGGGCTAGGATGAAGTGTTCCGAGTACTGGTACAGCATGGCGAAGGTGAGGCGATTGTGGCAGTGTCTGCGGAAAACGGGATTTTGGGAGAAATAGTCCAAGGTGTCGTGCATCCAGCCCATGCCCCACTTGAAATCGAAGCCCAGTCCGCCCAAATCCACGGGACGTGTCACGCCCGCGAAGGTGGTGGACTCCTCGGCGATGGTCAAAACGCCGGGAAATTCCCGATGGACGGCGACATTGAAATTTTTTAAAAAATCGATGGCTTCCAAATTCTCGGGCCCGCCGTGGACATTCGGTTCCCATTCGCCGCTCTCCCGGCCGTAGCTGCGGTAGATCATCGCGGCAACCGCATCCACCCGAAAGCCGTCCACGTGATAGCGATCGCACCAGGACAGCGCGCTGCAGAGGAGGAAATTGGCCACCTCGTGGCGGCGGTAATTAAAGACCAGCGTACCCCACTGGCTGTGCTCCCCGATGCGGCTGTCGGCGTACTCGTAGAGGCAGGTGCCGTCGAATTGGGCCAGGGCGAAGCGGTCCCGCGGGAAATGGGCCGGCACCCAGTCCACTATGACTCCTATGGAAGCTCTGTGAAGGGTATCTACGAGAAATTTGAAGTCGTCCGGACTCCCGTAGCGGGCCGTCGGGGCGAAGTAGCCGGTGCTCTGGTAGCCCCAGGAGCCGTCGAAGGGAAATTCCGCCAGGGGAAGGAATTCCACGTGCGTGAAACCCATCTCGTTGCAGTAGTCGGCCAGCTGCGGTGCAATTTCCCGGTAGGTCAGCGGGCGGCAATTCTCCTCCGGCACCCGCCGCCAGGAATCCAGGTGCACTTCGTAGATGGAAATGCATTCGCGGAAGGGGCGCAGTGCCCTGCGCCGCCCCATCCAGCCGCCATCTTGCCAAGCATAGCCGTCCTCCCGCCAGACAATGGCCGCCGGCTCCACGGCCCGCTCGTAGGCGAGGGCGTAGGGATCGGTCCGCAGTTGCCGGTTTCCTTGACTATCAATAAGTTCAAACTTATACAGGTGGCCCGGCGAAAGGCCCGTCAGGAAGGTGCCCCATACGCCGGAGTTGCCGAGCGGTTCCATGGGATGGGAAAGGCCGTTCCAGCCGTTAAAGTCTCCAACAACTGAGACTTTTTGTGCATTCGGCGCCCAGACGGCGAAGCTCACACCCTCCACGCCGTTCCGGGAGTGCAGGTGGGCACCCAAGAATTCGTGGATCCGTAGGGCCTTGCCTTCGCCAAAGAGGTGCAAATCAAAGTCCGGAATGGCAGAAAAAGAGCCTTCGGTCCGGTCCATCCTCCTAATGTAGCCCCTTCCAGCGCAACCGCGAGAAAAATACCGCTCTCGGAGACGAAACGGACAGATTGCCGGCCGGACCGTCCCTAAAATTGGCGAACATTTGCCCAAATAGCTCCAAACTTCATCGGACAGCCGCTGGCGAAAGAAGGGCCGCTATCTTCCCTTGATCGGAATGAGGTAAGTGTGACGTCAAAGAAAAGGAAAATATGTTAAGAGTATGCCGAGCTGTGACTTATGGGAACAAAAGAAGAAGTTAAAAAAAATTTTTAAAAAAATCTTTACAAAAGAGTCGTATCATGTAATATCCGGCAAACGGCCTGCCCAGAGCGGGTCAAAAAAATGTCTGAGGTTTCAACTATGAAGAGGAAAAACGCTTTGTTCGCTATGGCCGCACTTGGTTTGTCCATGGCTCCCTGCATTGGAAGTGCAGCAAAATGGCCTTCGCAATTGCGACCATACTGCGCGAGTGGCTTTACGTATAATTATCTCAGTGCCTGCAAGCTGTCCGTCGACAGACTTTCCGAAAGACCCATCGCCGAACCGGAAAGCTACGACATAAAATGGAATCCCTACATAGGCTTCCGCTTTGCGGCGGGACTATGGCTGCCGGCACCGAAATCTGGCTGCATATTCGGCGAGGTGGAGTACCAAACGGGAAGAACGGCAAAAACCGAACACTTCGGTCCGGTTTCCGTACATGAATCCTACATGCGACTCACTTCCGACTTTATATTGCTTAATCTGTACTACCAATTAAATGTGGCTAACGCATTCCAACCCTATTTTGGGGTCGGTTGCGGGACTAGCAATCTAAAGGGAGAAGCTTGCTTTTTTTCCGACGAGACCTATGCCTTTAACAGCGCTACAAATCACAGGATGGCAATAAAGGGGACCGCTGGATTTTCCTTTGCTTTGAATCGCTCAACGACACTCGAAGCGGAATTCGTTGCAATCCACCTCTCGAAGGAGAAAAGGGAAAAGAGACTCACCGCATCTAGCGGTGGAACCACTATTGCCACTGTAGCCCCGTCGGGCGTAGTACAGCTCTCCCTCGGTCTCTGTAACACATTCTAGGTCGGGGGGTGCTATACTTCTTCCGTTCCCCGTTGACAGAGTCCGAGTCGGACACTTGCCTGGCGCCTCGCCATGGGGAACGGAGAGAGTGGCGCCGGGCCGATCACCATCGGACGGCGAGAAAATCGCACCTTCGCGGTGCAGTGCCTTTACTCATACGACATTTCTCCGCTGATCCGCTGGGAAGAGCACTGGGCCGGCCAGCTGGAAGCGCTGGATCTGCCCGAACGTTCCCTATCCTACGCGCGGCAGCTGGTGGAAGGAACGGTCGCCAATCTTTTTGAAATTAACGGCCTTCTGGCAAAATTTCTCGATAACTGGTCCCTGGATCGGGTCCAGAGGGTGAGCCTGGCGATCCTGCGCGTTGCCGTCTATGAGCTCCTCTACGGGAAAAACATTCCCAAGGCGGTGGTCATCAACGAGGCCATCGAGCTGACGAAGCTCTACGGCGGGCCCGACTCGAAGCGCATCGTCAACGGCCTGCTGGACCGCATCCGCCGTCACCTGGAGGAGCAGGCGGTGGAGAAATCCGAAACCCCGTCTTCTGAGTGAAATTCTTCACCCCTAGCGACCTGCTCGCATTCCTGATCCCAAACGGTTTCATTCTCTGGAACGATGGAAAGGCCCAGGTCGGCCAGCTCTTCGATCCAGAAGCGGCGGGACCGCAGTCCCGGGTGCGGAACCGCCAGCGCAGTTAACGAGGAAACGAATCCTTCAAAAAGCAGTAGGTCGATGTCGATGGTCCGGGGGCCGTAGCGCTCACTCCGCACACGGCCCATGGCCCGCTCGGTGGACTGCGTCGCCGCAAGTAATTCCATTGGAGAAAGAAGTGTTTCTATTAGCAGGGAACGGTTCAAAAATTCCGGCTGGTCCGTCCGTAGGAGCGGCGCCGTGCGGTGCAGGGAAGAGCTGCGCAGCGGCCGGCAGTAGGGAACAAGCCGTTCCACCGCTTCCGCTAGCGCCCGGCTCCGGTCCCCCAAATTGCTGCCCAGCCCGAGGATCGCCAAGGACCGGCGGCGGGACAGGGAGCAGAGGAATGAGGTGCCGCCGCCCCGCCAACGGGCGGGATTTTTTTGAAGTCGCAGATCGATGGACAGGGCCCGGGGAAAGTGGACCAGCAAGTGCCGGCAGAGCGCGTCGGCGAATTTTTCTAGCAAGTAAAATCGGGTTTTTCCCGCAAAGGCCACGGCACAGGACGCGAGGGCGGAATAGTCCACAGCATCGCTAATCTCATCGCTGCCAATGCATTGCCCCATATCATAGCCTACGGCGATGTGGCCGTAGAGGGTCGTCGGTCCGCGCCGCTCCTCCTCCCGAACGCCGCAGACGCAGCGCAGGGGAAGGTGTTCCACGCAAATGTGTCCAACCCGACCGCCGGTCCGTAGGGAAGAGATGATATCAGCGGGCTCCATGGACAGCTTCCCCCAGGCGGAGAATTTTTCTAGTGAGCGACACGTTGTGGACGCGAAAGTGGCGCAGGCCGTCCCGATAGGCGCCGTAGGTGGCGGCGGCGCCGAGGCAGTCCCGATTTTTGGGATGTGGTTCGCCGGCGACGGTGCCCAGGAAAGACTTTCGCGAGAGGGCAAAGAGCACTGCGCAGTCCGGGAAGGCGGACGAGAGCTGCGGCAAGTGCTGCAAAATGCGCAGATTTTGCTCCAACGGCTTGTGAAAGCCCTCTCCAAAGCCCGGATCTAGAATTACGCGCTCCGGGCCGATGCCGGCCGCCCGAGCAATGGCAATGGACTGTCCCCAGAGCTTTTGGATATCTTCCAAAATATCTCCGGTCCGTAGTGCTTCTGGCCGCCAGTGCATGGCCACGACCCTTGCGCCGTGGCGGGCCACCACTTCCGCCATGGCTCCACCGTCCCGCAGTCCATGGATGTCGTTGGCGATGTTTGCTCCGGCGGCGAGGGCCCGATCCACGATTTCCGGCCGGTAGCTGTCGATGGAGATGGGCACCCCGCAGCGGCTCCGGAGGGCTCCGATCACGGGCAGAACTCGGGCCAGCTCCTCCTCCACGGTGACCGGGGCCGCGCCGGCCCGACTGGATGCGCCTCCCACATCCAGCACGTCGGCACCGTCGGCAACGAGCTCTAGGCCGCGCCGGACGAAATCTTCCGCAGCGGCGGTGGGGTCGCCGTCCGAGAAGGAATCGGGGGTGCAGTTTAAAATCCCCCAGATGTAAAAGCGGTCGGTGGCCATCGCTTTAGGCTAGAAGGGCCAGTGCGGTGCCTCGCCGCAGCGGTGGCAGGTGCTGGTGAGAATTCCCGGCGAGCGAACCCCCCGCAGCGCCATGCAACTATGTTCCGCTTCTACTCGGACGGCCACCGCCCGGGGCCGCAATTTTTTGTAGACCGTCCGGGCCAGGCGAACGGTCAAATGCTCCTGCAGCTGTACCTTTTTTGACAACTGTCCAACCAGCCGAACCAGCTTACTGAGCCCAGCGACCCGGTCTTCGGCGGGCCAGTAGGCGATGGAAACTGTGCCGGCGAAGGGCAGCAGATGATGCTCGCAGAAAGAGCCGAACGCTATGCGGTCCAGGCGGATCCATCCATCGTAGCCCATGGCCGGGAAAGTTTCGCCGAGCGGGTCGCCCTCCTCTTCCGCAGCGGCGCCGATTTCCCGGAACGCGGCCAGTGCCCGGCCGGGCGTTGGAACCAACCCCGGCCGCTCCGGATCCTCACCGAGGTCCCGAAGCAAACTCCGCAGCGCGCTTTCCCCGTCATTCACGGGATCCTCAAAGCGCAGCGGCGGCCGGCGGGCAAGAAAATCTCATCGATCGGAGGCCAAGGCACGCACTAGGGAGTAACTACGTGGGCCGAAAGATTCCGCATGACATTTCGCCTCTTCGCCTTTTTTTCCTGCTCGAGGCGGGCACTTTCCGCTCGAGTTTCCAAATTATCGCCGGCCAAAAGAAGGGACCTGGCCAGCACCTCAATTTGAAGCTCATCCTCCTGCATCGTGTCTATGGAGGCGCGGAACCAGGGATGAGTCCTCTTCGCCGTCCCGTCGGCGGCCACTTCCCCCCTGGCCATCTGCAAATACCCGTCGGAATCCCGAAAGAAGAGCACGGTGACTTCGACGTCGTAAATTCCATTTCTCACACTTCCCGCCTTGACAACGCCGACCGAAAATTTAACGGACCTCCAATACACTGGGACTGCTAGGGTCTGGACACTGGAACTAACAGGGTCGAAATCGCTGTTTTCTATCGTAAAGTACCCCCATCCCCCCTTGCCGGGGCACGGCTGTCTGTATTCGAACAAACTGGAATCACGAGGCTGTTTTTCCTTGACTTTTCTCGGCGTTGTTCCTTTTGGGGTAAAGGATTTGAGATCTCCAGTCACTAGACTTAAATCTTTGTCTTCAATTAAAACAACTTTTTCTCCATTGAAGCATTTAAAAGAAACGTTGCCGTTGCCGATTTTTACCGTTTTTCCCTGCACGATAGTTTCGACATCACTCTCGATTTCCTTTTCCCATTCACTGAGGCTTTTTTCGTACTCTTCCTTCTTTTGGGGTGAAATCCCTCCGCCGGCCGGGAGGACGAAGGGAGCGATCGAGAAAGTGGGAAAAAGCTTCTCCTTGGCCTCGTGGCGGCAGATATCCCGCCGTTGCCGATCGAAAAGCGTCCGAACTCGCCGCTGCATTTCCTCCGCCGATCGAATTTTTTCCTGGGGATCCGGATCCCACCAGTGGAAATACGCGTCCAAAACCCCGCAGTAGTACGGAGGTAGATTCGCGAACGGGTTTTCTGCCTCTCCAAACTCATCGTCGAAGCGGCCCAGCACTCCGTTCCCGACCTCAAAAACGAGCCCGAGCACTTCATAGAGATACTTAACGAGTGCGATGTCCAAAGTGCCACTGTTTTGCAGGTCAAAAACCGTAAGCATTATCCGATTCACGAGCCCCATGGTGTGGGCAAGCTCGCACTCACCTAAACCGACACGTTTCTGTGCAAATTCCTTGAGTATACCTACAAAAAAATTATTTCCTAAATCAAATGTCTGCTCATCGTTGGAATCTAGGCGGACGGCATGCAGAAAATCCTCGACCATTTTTTTCATTTTTTGGACCCCGTCGGAGAGCTGCAGCTTGCCCCAGTCGTAGCCCTGCAGCCGCTCTTTTGCGATCATTATGCGCCGCAGGTAAACCTGCGCAGTTATGAGGACGGACGGGAACGGAATTGGATCCTTTCTTGCCCGGAGGCGATTGAGCGCAAAAATATTGACGCCAAGGAAGGTAATTCCGGCGAATTGTACGCTGCCGAGGGCGAAGGAAAAAACCCAAATTAGGGTCCCTCCTATGGCGGGGATGGCTCCCAGAAAGGGGACAAAGAAACTCAGGGCGAAGGACGCAGTCACGCTAAACAGCGCTATGGCGCTCCAGCGGCCGATGCTTGTTTTGCAAATTTCACACAACATCCCCCCAACGGTCTCTTCCGTTGCGAACTTTCGAAGATGTTCATTAAGATTTTCTAGAGAAATTGTCGATGCCGTCGCGCTACACATGCTAAACTCGGTCTTCTAACAAACGGAAAAGCCGAATTTGTCAAAGAGAAAGCACCAGACACCCTATAAAAAAATTGCAAATAAAGGAGATTTGTGTCGCTTGATTGGCTAATGATTTAGAGATTTCAACAGCTATGCTAGTGACGGCGAGTGGTCTATTTGCCTACTGCGTGTGAAACATAGAATTATTCTCTTTCACTAATTCGAACTCTCATTTAGATTTGTACGCGAACTTATACGGAAATACATTTCGACGTTTTTGGAGTGTTCTTCGACTAGTTGGAATGGGCCATTCCAATGAAATTTGAGCAGTTGAAGCCCCCGACGGGGCTGAGCGCCCCTGGAATCGAATTTTAGAGGTCGGACGAACCGTCGAAGAGATCCGGCCGCTCTTCGCGGACTGCCCGCCAAGCCTCTCCATAGCTTTCGCCGGCCTTCGCCATCCGCTCATTCACGAGCGTGAGCAATTGCCGACCGGCGCTGGAGCAGTGATTGAACCGGCCGTTCTTCCTTAGGTGCAAATCGGCGGAATAGACGGGGCGTGGGTCCAGCAGTCCGCCGCCGCGGTCCGCCTGGACCGCGGCAGGATCCGGAATTTCCTCTTCCCTAGGCATTTCCGCCGGAAAATAGTCGCCGTTGGCAATGGCTTCCAGGGCCATGTTGGGGCTGTTGGTGAGCCCGACCGACAGGAGGACCCTTGGGTGGAGCCGGTCACCGTCCCGCCGTTCCATTTCCCAGCGGGGCGAGAGAAATTTGTAGTGGGCGCCCTCCAGCAGCTGGCGGCCGGCCGGCGACCAGCGGACCCGAATCCAGAGGCCGTTCTCCCGGGCATCCAGGCGCTGAACCCAGCCGTAGGCCCGCGTATCGCTGTGCCCCACCTGGCCGCGAAATTCGCTGTCGTCCGGATGTCCCACGTAGACCGGCACGCCCCGGAACCGGCGGGCGAGCCGAGCCCAGAGGGAGTGGAAGCGGTCCGCCATGGCCACTGCCCCCTCCCGGTCCACCACCTGTACGCCGAGCCGATGGGCGTACTCGCCGTAGTCCACTAATTTGAGCCACTCCCAGCGGCGCTCTCCTTCGAAGGCATTTTCCCCTCCCTCTTCGGCACTAGTTTTCATAAAAAATCTCTCCCAAAAGGCCCAGCCCACTGCCCCTCTGCGGCAGATCCGGCCGACGTACCCGTACGGCCATCGGCTTTGTCCCAAAACCGAGGATCGCATAGGATAGAAATTAATTTTGCTGAAAATTTACTGAATTTGCGGGCCGCACATCACCCCGTTTGTTCCGTTGGAACGGTCCGATCCGTTGCCCCGACTGCGGTCCTAGGGACCCGCAATCCACTCGGCCGGCAGGAGACCGTGGCAGGCCATGCGGGCCCGCAGCTCCTCCGCGATGGCGGCAAAGTCATTGCCCCCGTTGAACATTTGCACTAGTTTCGCGACGATCAGGGGAACCTTGGCCTCGTCCTGGATGAATTCCGGGTAGCACTCGTAGCCCAAAAGAATGCTGGCAATGCCGATCCGGGGGATGCGCAGGAGTCGGCGTCCCATCCAGTAGGTGAGCGGGTGAGTTCGATAGACGATGGCGCCCGGGATGCCGGCGAAGGCACAGCGGAGGGACATGGACCCGGCGCCGACGAGGACGAGCCGGGCACCGACGGAATTTTTCTGCGCCTCCTCGGAGGAAAGTAGTCGGATCCGTGCCGTGAGGGACGCTCCTCCGGCGACAATTTGGTCAACGAGCAGCTGGCGGATTTCCTCCGTGGGGTAGATGCAGGTGATCGAGGGCAGCCGGTCTAGCGCAGGATCGGCCGCGCAGGAGAGCATCGTGGGGAAAATGCGGCGAACGGCGTCCCGACGACTGCCGGGGAGGAGCAAAAATGTGCCGTCCTCGGCGTAGTGGACGGGACTCCGGCTCCGCAGGAAAGGGTGGCCTACGCAGACGGTGGGCAGTCCCGTTTCGGCGAAGATGGCCCGTTCGAAGGGGAAAAGGACGGCGAGGGAGTCCACGGAGCGGGCGAGGACAAATCGGCGCTCCGGCTTCCAGGCCCAGACCTGCGGGGCCACATAGTAGTAGAGGGAAACGGTCCCTCCCCCCCGGCGAGAGATGGCCCGCGCGAGAAGTTCCTTGGCAATGCGGAGATTGAGGGCGGGGGAGTCGATGAGGCAGACCCGGCGGGGGCGGACGGCGGCGATCCAGCGGACAATTTCTCGCAAAAAATGCAGAAAAAAAGGCAAGTGCGCCAAAACGTCCCAGATGCCCATGGCGGCGTGGTCGACCAGATTATAGAGGAAATTGGGCGTCTCCCGGGCCATGTTCTGGCCGCCGATCCCGCAAATTCGCTCGGCGGGGCGCAGGCGTCGGCAGTCGCGGATCAGCTCTGCCCCCAGCTCATCGCCAGAGCACTCCGCGGCGATCACTAGTAAATCCACCGAGCCCACTTCCGCATCTGGAAGTCGCAATTTTCCCATGGGAAAATCCTAGGACCGCCGCCGGTCCCGTCAACGCTCTCGGTGCCGTTTGGGCTCTCCGCGCCGCATTCACGCGGCGCGGAGAGCCCGCCAGCTCCCATTCGCACTTTCAAAATTCGTATTTCCCTTTTAAGGACGCACTTATGCTTTTTTCCGAATCCGCAGAGCCCTGCAAGGCCAGATCTACGGCGACGGTTGGCCTAGGTCGGAAGGACAGGCCAAGTTCGCCGGCCGTACGCCCGCCTCTTAGGGAAGGTCGCGGAATTTCCTGCCCACCGACCGTGCCCTTGGCCGTCCCGGCCAGCTCTCGTTCGTAGTAGGCTCCGAACCAAGGAGCTAACTTCCAATCGGACGGGTAGGCGAGTCGGCCACCCAGCCGGACCCGATGGGAATCGATGGACCGGAAGGAAACCTCGCCGTTTGGAATTTTTTTGCGATTCAGGTGGGACCAGGAGTACTTGCCGTAGAATCCGATGGAATATTTGTGCCGATTCTCCCAGTGACCGCCGAAGGCGGTCCGAACGCCGAAGTAGGGAACGGCCCGGGAGAAGGTCAGGCCTGCGGCAGAACCTTCTCCATCCCATTTATTTTTCAAACTGCCGGCCCGCAGTGCCACTTCCAGACGCGGCTGACCCCAATTGACCTGTTCGGAAGCTATGGCGCAGAAAACGCCGCCGCCGCAGGCCAAAGCCCGTCCCTTGCCGGTGAGCTCCGTCTCCTTATTCGACTCGTCCTCCGTTCTTGTTTTGGCAAATGCTCCCTCAAAGAAGGTGCCGTAGGTCAGTGGGCCGATTCCGTCGGCTAGCCCGGCAGCCAGGGATGCGCTCCTCAGCTCGACGGTGGAACCGGTTTTGTGGCGCTCTCCGCCGGCGCCAGCGCTGCCGAAGACGCTGAGCTCTCCCGGCTGTGGGATCTCTAGCCGGTCTCCGCAGCCGTTCACTAGCGTAGTTCCGGCCAACCACCCTTCACTTAGGGCCTTATGGGGCAACTCGACGCCTACCTCCGGGAGGGACTGATTCCCCGAACCGGAAGAACTCCCGCCATTCGAACTGGCTGCGCTGGAACCGGAATTGCTGGAGCTGGGGGAATTTCCACTGGAGCTAGCCACGCTGGAACTTGAGGAACCTCCGCTGGAACTTCCGCCACTCGAACTGGCTATGTTCGAACCGGAGCCGCTGGAGCTGGCCGCGCTGGAACTTTCTTCGATTTCCCCCAGGAAGTTGGCCAAAATTCGGTTGGCATTTTTCCAAACGTGAAATTGGTAGCCGGGCTGCACGCCGGGAATCGTCTCACCTCTGCAGTCCGGGAAGTTTGTCACCTCACAGGTCAACGCTGTGCAATCTAGTAGCAGCACCGACTGGCCCACAGACAGTCCAGATGCATCATCTGTGCAAGCGTTCACGCCAACATCGATGGTAGCCAGCTGGCCAATGAAAACCGTTCCCCGAGGAATCGAGAGCATGGTGCTGCCTTCTGTAACATTTGGCGGTAAAACAAACTGCAATTTTCCCCGCAGGATTGTCGTTCCGGCTCCGATTTCGCTCAGCATGTCCTGTACATAGGGCATCGACTCCATAGTGGATTCAATTCTGAACGTGCCGTCGTCGAAGGTGTAACGCATAATATTTTGCCCATAGGCGATCCGCAGAGTGGCCGCCTCCTCCAGCGTAAATTGGCCCCTATTTGCCGGACCGTTTAGAAAATTACTATCGCCGGCGCCGAAGCTGGCTCCGTTCTGCAGCACCATGGTTCCGTAGTGAACCTTCGCGCCGCCGGGAGAAGCGGACATGGACTCGAACCAGATGTCCGACCGATAGCGGTTAAAGAGTACCGTGCCCCGGTGCGTCTGCTCCGGGTTGATGTCAAAGACGAGGTATTTAAAGTGTTTTCCACTGATGCTCTCTTTATTGCCGCAGATAGGATCGTAGTTCCAAAACGTGCATCCCTCCGCCGCACCAATTGCGACTCTGCTACTAATTTGGGCACTGTTTATGTCTTCTTCTGCGTCAGCAAAATACAACCGCACGGCTGGCCGTTATTAAACAGATTCTCCTGAAAGACCACATCTCCGGACAGGGCGGCCATTTTAACGGATCCGTTGCAGTAAATGGCTCCACCGAAATTTTTTGCCTCATTTTTCAAAAAGAATGTGCCACCCAGGTCGGCAAAACCGTCATTTTTTCCAGAAAAAACGTTTCCGACGGAAATTCCTCCTCCATTTTGGGCCGAATTCTTTATAAACACAGAATTAGTGATGTCGCCCAAAAACTTTTCCCCGCAGCGGAAAGCTCCACCGTAGCCGTGTTTTTTATTGGGAAGTATGGGAACTGCGCTATTTTCGCTAAAAATAGAATTGGAAACTTCACCGGTAAATATTCCATTGCAGCAAATTGCTCCACCGTAGCAAGCAAAATTATAGGTAGTTATTTTATTTTTTATAAAACTACAATTAGTGATACTTCCTGT
>JAITDG010000031.1 GCA_031282685.1 Puniceicoccales bacterium
AGGTTAGCAACCCTTGAGAAACTTACAGGAGTAACGTCACCTAGGGAAGGATTTGGAATAACGCCGCAAAGAATGATTCTTTCCGCGACAACAAACCGACGAGCAGATGATGAAGTTAATGCAAGAAATAGTAATAATCGGCAAATTGCTGAAGCTTTAGATGCGTTTAAAAATGCAGTGGGAGATGTAGCACGCACACACAATATGAGACTAAACGGTGATGATTCTTTAGGTGTAGACAAAAATCGTGCGCCAACTAAAGATCAATTATCCGCAGCCGTTAAGCCTATGATTAGTAGTCTGATCAGCGCAATTGCACGCAGAAATGCCGGAACTCAAGACGGCCCAATAAAATTAGATGTTAGAGAGATAGATGTGTCAAATGTTCCTACGTATGGCCTTACAACTAAATCGTCGCTAAGGGCTCTATGCGTAATCACAGCAATTGCAGTGCTGCGCGAAAAAGGACTTCTTAATAAAATTGAAGTAATAGATCTTGATGGATCTTTTGATGATTTTTCCGACGACAATAATCTCCCTATCGATTTTTGTGGTTGCAAAAAATCTCTTGTCATTTCCGCAAGCAAAGGAACCGCAAATGCCCTTAGTTTTAAAGTTGATCAGGAAACTTTAATAGAAATAAAAGGAGAACCTGAAAAACTCCACGAAGATGCTAAGATTTTTAAAGATGTGACAACCCGAGAAAAAGTTACTGTTCAATACAACGACGATGTCGCCTACACACATGCATTTCGACGCGCGGCATTCGGCTTACTACCTCCTCCTCCAGAGCCGACGGCGTAGAAGTGCAGCGCCAAAGTAAATTTGCCCTCTTAGCTGGGGTGCTTCCGGTCGGCGCGGTTTTCTCTCGAAAAAACAGCGATTTTTGCGCCGTCGGAGTGGCAGGCGAGCCGGGGACCGAGGGTGAGTTGGAATTTTTTCCCCAGTTTTTTCAAAATGCCATCGGCCTGCGGTCCCGTAAGTACGTGGCAGTGATCGAGAAAAAATAAGTACAGCAGCCGACGCAGCAGTGCCCGGGGAGTAGCACGGGCGGACGGCAAAAGAAGCGCGCCACCTTCCTGTAATTGTCCATAGAGCCCCTCTGCCAGCGCAGTCAGTGCTTCCGCGTCCTCCCGAAGCAGCTCCCGACTGCGGGCAAGGGAGCTGCCCAAGTTCCGCCGCCCCTCGATCGTGCGCCAGAGTGGTAATAGCTCATTGCGGACGCGATTACGGCAGTAGAGGGGCAGCCCATTGGTCCCATCCTCCCGCCAGGGGAGTCCGGCGGCGGTCAAGTAGCTAATGAGTTCCGACTTAGCAACTTTTAAAAGTGGACGCAGGTGGACGGTGCCATCTCGGAACCGTTCGATCGGCCGCAGGGCCGTGAGCCCGTCCAGACCGGCCCCCCGCCCCAGGCGCAGCAGTAGGGTTTCCTCCCCGTCGTCCCGGTGATGGGCAGTAAGAAGGTAAGGAGACGGCAGTTTGGCCATTATTTTTTGAAAAAAAGCCATGCGGTCGCGGCGCAGCGCATCCTCGCCAACAGGGCGACCCCCTCCGCGCCGCTCCCAGTGGAAGGGCAATTTCAGTTGCCTACTAAGTTCCTGGACAAATGCGCAATCTCCCTCGGACGACGGGCGCAGGCCATGGTCGTAGTGCAGCACGACGAGGCGCGGGCGCAAATTTTCCCGGCCGTGCAGCAGATGGAGCAGCGCGGTCGAGTCGGATCCGCCGGAGCAGGCAACGCAGAGGGGCGAAAATTCGTCGACGGCGGCAAGGACTTCTCCGTCAAGGGGCGGAAGGCTCACCGGTCCCGTGAAACGGTAAAAGGGCTCTCGGCAATATCAATTGCGGACAACGGCGGTGCTAGGAAAATAGATCCCTCTGTTGCAGGCCATAGCGCTTTGTGGCCCTTTCGATGAGACTGAAAAGTTCGAATTCGCGGAAAAATTCCAAAAGGGCCGGCCAATCAAAGGAATGCCGCTCCATGGGGGTCTGACAAAGAGAGAGGTCGAAGGAGATGAGGCGGCGGTTACGCTCCAGGTTGCTGGCAAATTCGCGGAGATTTTTAGCGAGATTGGGGGGCAGCTCGTCCCCGTGTGCGAGAATTTCTTCGATGGAACCGTAGGAGTTAAGCCACTTGGCCGCCGTCTTCGGTCCGACCTGGGGGACCCCCGGCACGTTGTCCGCCGCATCGCCCACCAAGCTCAGGTAATCTACTATTTGCGAGGGCTCTACGGCGAATTTTTCCCGCACACCATCCGGCCCCATGGGCACCCAGTGGAAGGAATGACTTCCGGCCGCCGGCGGCCGCCAAAGGGTAATGGCCGGCGATACGATTTGGGCAAAGTCCTTGTCGGAACTGGCGATGGCAACCGAATTCCCCAACTTTGCCTCCGTAACGGCCTGCGAGGCGAGCAGATCATCCGCCTCCACGCCCGGCCGCTCCACCACGGCGGAGGCCATGAGGCCGGCCAGTCGGCGCACCTGCGGCAGCTGTAGCCGCAGCTCTTCCGGCATGGGCCTCCGCTGGGCCTTGTAGTCGGGGAGCAGTTGCGTGCGCTCGACGGAGCGGCCGGAGTCAAAAAATGCAGCGCTAAATTCCGGATGGACAGCTTCCTCAAGCCGCAAGACGGTGCTCGCATAGCCGTAGAGGGCCCCCGTCGGAAAACCGTCCCGGCGGTTGAGTCGTCCAACGCCATAGTAGGCGCGGAACGCGATGTTATGGCCGTCAACGAAAAGTATGTGCGCCATGGGATATTTTTGCGGCCACCGAGGGCGGGCCATTTTCTGTGGGACCGGAATCGCCCAGTAAAGCGAAAATAATTAGAGCTTCCGCAACTGGACGGCCGCTTCGTGAAAGAGTTCCGTGGCAATGGGATCGTTGTTATAGTCCCAGTGGTAGATGACCTTCCGCACGCCGGCCGCGACGAGAATTTTCGTGCAGTGGACACAGGGGTAGTGGGTTACGTAGGCATGGGAACCGGATACGGACACGCCCCGGCGGGCCGCATCGCCGATGGCATTCTGTTCCGCATGGACGGTGCCGAGCTCATGGCCATCCCGGAGGCGGGACGTGTGGGATAGGCCCGGAAGGAAGCCATTGTAGCCGGACGCGATGATGCGATTGCCCTGTTCGCCGGCCGTCACCAGAACGCAGCCCACCCGCTGGCGGGTGCAGGGAGAGCGGGCGGCGATGAGGAGAGCGACGGACAAAAAGTACTCCTCCCAGCTGGGCCGGCGCGGCAGTCGAGCCAGCTGCTCCTCCAAAATTTTCGGCAAAGTTCCATCCACGGCAGCCACCGTGGGCCGGGGGCGGCTGCCGTCAACCTCGCAGGTCCATGTATCCGGAGTGCACATAGTTAAACAATCCACCGCCGGTCCCCACAGTCGGACCGGACCGGCCGCCGCACCTCCTAGGGCGTACGATTTTCATTGCGCCATGGGCCGCCAATGGATTAGAATGGCGCGGTGGCCTTGGCAGGCGAAGAACTATTGCGGGAAGCGGCCGGACTTTTGAAGTTTCCCCTCCGCTTCGATCCCAAAACACGTCGTGCCATAATTTTAGATAAAACGGAGAACCGGCAATACCACATTGAACTGCCCACCAAATCGCCATTTTTGTACATCTACGCGGTCCTGCGAAAGCTGGGACCGGACCGGGAAAACACGGCCTTCCTGCGGGCCCTACTAGAGCTCAACCTGTTTGGGCTGCAAACCAATACGACAACACTCGGCCTCGACGGGGAAGCGGACTCGCTGGTCGTCCATCTCGCCTACCCGCTGGAATTTCTCACGCCACAGCTGCTCGTCAACGTCATCGGCAATTTCGTTGCCACGGTCCGCAAAGTCCACGAGAAGATTGAAAACTTGGCAATCACAACCAATCAGGAGCTCCGCCACCGCAAGACCCATTTCTCCGCCGCAGATGCGCTGGGAAAAGGAAAATCCAAGGAAGAGATCCGCATCATCCGCATTTAGAACTACTTCACACCGGGCACGCCGAACAGATCTTCGCTGTCGAAGAGCTTCAGCAGATCCACGTCCGGCTGCGCCCGGGACGCGGGGGCGGAAACCGGTGCCCTAGGGTGGTTTACAACCCCAGAATCGGTCGGAAGGCGGCGCAGGACCAGCCGCTGGCCCTCGCGAATGCGGTTAGGATCGACTATGTCGTTGATTTCCATGATTTCTCGCACTTCCATGCCGCAGCCGGCGGCAATCAGGGAGAGCGTATCGCCCCGGCGTACCGTGTAAGTCTTTCCATCGCTAAGGGTAGCAGCGGACAGGAACCGCTCCGGGCGAGGGGACAGGGAGAGGGACGGCACGCGGATCCGCTGCCCCACCATTAGCAAATCACTGGATAGCTCGTTCAGGGAACGCAAATCTTCGACGCTGCACTTCCGCTCGCGGGCAATGGAGGAGAGAGAGTCCCCCTGCCGCACCGTGTAAATTTCGCCGCCCACATTCCCGCGGTGAACGGGAATTTGCACGCCCTGCCCCACCATGAGAACGCTCGTCTTAGTGGCCCCATTTGCCTGGAGGAGTTCATCCAAGGATACATTAAACTTCCGCGCAATGCTCCAATAGCTATCCCCTCGCACGGCCACGTAAACCTCATACTCGCAACTCGGCTCCTCGAGTCGGCGCGGCTTAGCACGAACACCCTCCGGGAAAGAAAAGGAGGGCTCCCGGCCCAACAGCGTAGAGCGGGAGTAGGACGGAGCCGTATCGTTGTCGGCAACGGATTTGCGCGACACCGTCCCACAGCCGGCCATGAGGAGAGCGGCGAAAAGGAAACCAAAAAGGGCTGGGGAATCAACTGCGGAACGGCTCACAACGAAGAAATTTCGTGGAAAACCGCAAAAAAGACAAGGAAAAAGTCGTTTTAGTGCGGCATTTACGGGATTTTTATTGGAATTTTAAACGGCCCGCAGCGCCCGGCCAACGGCCCGCTGCCGGTCCGCGAATTGCAGGGACGGGCAGCACTCGAAAACGGCCGAACGTGCTAAAATTCATATCCACCTCTAACGTACGCACCTATGCCTTTCTCCAGGCCCGTGGAGCCGCGGACGGCCAAATCCACGGAAACCCCTGAAATTGGTCGCCAGGAGAGGCCAACTTCGCCGGCGGTGCGACCGCCCTTCAGTGTCGGCCGTGGAATCTCCAGTCCCTCCACGGTTCCCTCGGCCGTCCCGGCCAGTTCCCGCTCATAGTACGCTCCAAACCAGGGAAACAGTTTCCAATCGGTTGGATATGTGAGCCGGCCGCCCAGTCGAAATCGCTGGGAATCAAAGGAGCGAAAAGAAATTTCGTCCGCCGGAAATTTTTTGCCCATCAGGTAGGCGCACTGGTATTTGCCGTAGAGCTCGACGGAATATTTTTCAAAGTTCTCCCAGCGGTAGCTCAGGCCAACCCGAGCGCCGACGTAGGGCACAGTTCCGGAAAAAGCCATGTCTGCGGCAGAATCTTTTCCATTCCAACGATTTCTAAGACTGCCGGCCCGCAGTAGCATTTCCAACCGTGCCCCACACGGATCAGACCGGTTGGACTCTATGACGCAGAACGCACCGCCGCCGCGGACTCTGGCTCGCCCTTCGCCGAAAATTTCCGTTCCATCGTCCAATTCGTTCTCTGTACGAACGTTGGCAAATGCTCCCTCGAAAAAGGCGCCGCAGGTCAGCGGGCCGACCGCTCTGGCCAATCCGGACACGAGGGATGTGTCCCGCAACTCGATAGAAGAGCCGGTTTTGTAGCGCTTTCGGCCGCTGTTTAAGTCACAGAAGGCAACGGTTTTCTTCGTCTGCGGAATTTTCCAAAGATCTCCGCAGTCATTTAGTAGGGCCATTCCGGCCAACCATCCTTCGCTTAGTGCCTTATAGCGGGGATCCGCAATTGCTCCCGGAAGGAAGCCGGCCCCTGAGCCATCGAAATCCGGCGCACTCCCGCCGGAAGAGCCGGAGCCGTCAAAGGTAGAAGAACTTGCGCCGGAAGAAGTTCCACTGCTCGAAGCAAGTGCACTTCCGTTAGAAGAACTTTCATCGGGCACCCCCAAGAGGCCAGCCAGGATCCGGTTCGCTTCCCGCCAGACGTGAAATTTGTAGCCGGGCAGCACGTTAGGAATGCTTGAGCCGTCGCAGTCCGGAAAGGTCTCTCGATCGCAGGTCAGCGAAAGGCAGTCCAGCAGCGTAATCGATTCTCCCACCGCAAGCGCGAACGTTTCGCCGCCGGAGTCGCTCACGCCAACGCCGATCGTGGTCGAATCTGGGACAGCTACCGTTCCCTGCGGAATTTTGAGCAGTGGCCTATTATTTATAAAATTCGACGGCATAACAAATTGCAAATGCCCCAACAGGTTCGTCGCCCCGGCGCCAATTTCGCTCCACGGCGCCGGGTCGAGCGCCGCTTTCGCGCCCTGCATTTCCGCAGGGGTGTAGCCATTGAGCGCGTGGTAACCGATATCCTGTTCGCTGGAAACGATTCGCAGGGTAGCCGATTCTCCCAGCGTGAAAGTTCCAGAATTGGGATCTTTGCCGAGGAAATTATCGCTACCGGCGCCGAAGGAGGCCCCGTTCTGAAGCACGACGGTTCCATAGGAAACCGTTGCGCCACCACCGGGACTATCGGCGGTTGACTCGAACCAAATGTCCGACCGGTACCGGTCAAATAGAACCGTGCCCGTCTGCCAAACTTCCGGATTAATTTGGACCGTAAAATTGGGGAAAAAATCACTGCAGTCGGAGGAATTTCCGCTGATCGGGTCGTAGTTCGCAAATGTGAGGCCCTCCGCCGCGCCGATGGCTAGCGCATGGCCGTCACCCTGGTTACAAAAGTGCATTCCGTTGGCTTGCCCACCTTCATGGCAATTGCCCCGGAAAATCACATCGCCGGACTGGGCCACCAATCG
>JAITDG010000006.1 GCA_031282685.1 Puniceicoccales bacterium
AGTAATTCATCAGACCTTTCGGGTGGAAGCAGCAATCGTAGCCGATGCAAATGGAGCTCCTTAGGCTCAAAAAATTCACCCCGAATGGGGCCATGCTGCCCGTCCGAGATGTGAACAACCAAACGTTAAAATCCCTTTCTTCAACTTTATAGACGATTCCGCTCTCCAGCAAAAAATCACTGCCGAAGTGGGCAGTCCCGTGCACCTCATTGCTGTGCCGCTTCCCCTCTTCGACGCGAAAGTAAAAGTTGTGCTGGTAGCCGAAGTCAATGTAGCACAGTCCCTCGATCCCTATGTGGTAGTCGACGCGGGGAGAAAGCCTATTGGTACCAAACGCGCCTTCCATGAGGCGGCCATCCATGCCGCAGGAGAAGGCTCCGTAGCCGAAAGGTCGCACGGCCGTTAGAGAAATTCTTTCCTTTGCTTTGCCGAATTTGGAGCCGACTGCCACATGCTCGCCGTCCCAGAGCAGGGCAGCGTCCCAATCCCACCCAAAGGCAAAGGCGCCGGCCACCAGTGAAAGTGCACAAAAAAGTCCTAGAACGCGGCCGCGCCACCCCACGGCCCCATTGGATCCCAGGCTCCCGACGGACGCAAGACAAAAGGCACGGTGCTCGGGAAGGGATTCGAACCCATATGCCTTTCGGCACTGCCGCCTGAAGACAGCGTGTCTGCCAGTTCCACCACCCGAGCGGACGCCCCAGGGAGCGCAATCTCCGCCCGCCGTCAACGGGAAATGGAAATTTCGTACTCAAAAATTCATTCGCAGAAAAAGATCTCCCGCTCAACAGTCTCCCCGAGCCAGCGGCGGTCCCTCCAGAGTGGGCATCCGCGGTTGCACCTCGAGGAGGTCCGGCGGCGGCGGCTCGGCCGCCCGAATGGAGCGCATGCGGGAAAAACTCTGCAGCGTAGGCCGCAGCCGGCTCTCGATGGAAGCCACCGTGCCGTTGTAGGCTTCCACCGTGCGGCGCAGGTGGCGGCCGGCATCGGAAAATTTTTCCAAAACGATCTGCATCCGCTCCATGAGAGTCTTGCCCAGCTCCACGACGGCCGCCGCTTCCTTGGCCGTCGCCTCCTGTGACCAGCTGCAGGCGATGGTTTTAAGCAGGGCCAGGAAGGTCATGGGAGAAGCGAGCAGCACGTGCCGCTCGAGGGCCTCGTCGAAGAGATCGGGCCGAACCTCCACGGCGGCAGCGTAGAGGTGGTCTCCCGGCAGAAACAGGACCACGTACTCGAAGGTGGCGCCAAAAAATTTCCAATAGTCCTTCCGGCCCAGCTCCTGAATTCGCAAAAACACGTTCTGCCCGTGCTGTTTTAGCAGCTCTTCGCGCCGCTCCCGGCTCTCCGCCCCCTCCGCCGCCACGAAGGCCTCCAGCACCGCCTTTGCGTCGACGACGACATTGCGGCCGTCCGGCAAATGGATGATCATGTCGGCCCGCAGGGCATTTCCGTCGGCGGCAACGGCTACCTGCTCTTCAAAGTCCACGTGCTCCCGCAGGCCGGCCATTTCCACCAGCCGCCGCAGGTGCAATTCTCCCCAGCGACCGCGTAAATGCGGACGGTGCAATGCATTACTTAATTTTTTCGTCTCCTGATCCAACTCCCTACTGCTGTGGAGCAGCTGCCGAATTTGCTCTTCGAAGCGGGCCATGGACTCATTCCACTGGCGATCGTTCCGCTGGACTCGGCCATCCAGCTGCTCCACGCACTCCCGCATGGGCTTCAAAATTCCCTCCAGCCGCTCCCGCTCCCGCTCACCGTCCTCCCGATTCCCCTGCCGTAACTTTTCCAGCGCTTCCTCGGAAGCCTTTAGCGCAGCTCCGCCGAACGTTGCCGTGAGCTCTTCCCGAACGTTGGCCAGCAGCGCTAACTTTTCCTCGTTGGCCCGCCGACGCTCCTCCTCGCGGCCGCAAAACTCCGCGTGGGACCGGTCCAAATCGTGGTACTTCTCTGAAAACTCCCGAAAGGAGCGCTCGGCCTCCTCCCTCCGCTTCCGCTCCTGGACCAATTCCGCCGTCCGCTGCCGTAGTCGTAGCCACAGCATGCCGACGGTGCAGAGCGCCACTGCGCCGGCCAGAGCCCCCAACGCCAAACCCATTCCAGAAATGGAGAACGGGAGTAGGGAAAGGACAAGGCAAATCTCAATTCGCGGCGAACTCCGCCATCATAGAAATTCATATAAATTTACGGCCACATCCAACTAGGGCAAAAAATAGTTTTTTTTGCTTTTTCTCTGCCAATGCGCCTTCGCCGTACTAGCGAATGCGGGGAGAAAAAATATGTGCGATTGTTGTGATAACCTCGGTCGTAGCGACTGGAACGAACTGCTGGCCACGCTCATCTCCGGAGGCACGGATGTTGCCGTCGGTTCGTGGAACATATACCAATACAATGGCGGGAGTTCCAGCATAGACCGCAGCGCTGGAATTACTCAAATTGTGGGCGGCTGCGTCACTGTGGTGGGCGCCCTAGGAAAGTTCTTAGCTAAGGGCTATAAAAAAATAGAATGCTGGGCCCATTGGGCGGCTGCGCTGGGGTCTGTCGTAGCACTTTCTGGCGGTGCCCTGGACGCGGAAAAGTACGCTAATGGGGGGAATGATGTGGACATAGTGCAGGCAATAATTACCATTGTCTCTACCGGTGCGACGATTCTCACGAAGACTGGTATGGCAATTTGGGCGTGCCGCAGCGAATGTAAGGACGGCAATGTGGATCCAACCCCGCTCAATCCGTGATCGGTGAGTTCGAGACTGTCTTAGCCAACCTGGGGGATTGCTCAATCGAGCGGGACCCCTTCGAAGTGGAAGATCTGCTCCGCCGCGTAATGGCGGGGCGGCGTGAGGACTTCGATGATGTCGAAGCGCCAGCAGGGGAGTTCGTCGCCTAGCCCCTGGAGGTAGGCATCGACGGCTCCCCGCAGAGAGCGGCGCTTGGCGCTTGCGATGGCTGCCCCGTAGCCGCCGATGGCGTCGCCGCTGCGGCGCGTTTTTACCTCCACAAATACTAGCACATCTCCGTCCCGGGCGATGAGGTCAATTTCCCAGTGCCCGCTGTGCCAGTTCCGCCGAAGGATCCGGTAGCCCTTGCGGCGGAGGAAACGAACGGCGACGGACTCGCCCCAGCGGCCGCGCTCCATCGCGGGGGTGGCCATCGATCGGATCCGTTCCCTAGGGAAGGGATAGGGACAGAACGGTCGCCCGGCCGTCCCAGTCGCCCCGCTCCGGCAGGCGGGACAGGGCATCCAGGGCCTCGCGGGCCAGCGCCGGCTGTCCCCTCTCCATCGACAGCAGTGCCTGGAAGTAGCGGGCACCCGCACGGACGACGGAGGGCTGTGCGCTATTCACGGCGACGGCTGCCAACCTATCCAGCGCCGACTGGGACTCGCCGGAACGGGCGGCGGCGAGGGCACCGGCGATGGCGGCAAAGCCATCGAGCTTTGCGACCGCCAGCGGGCCGCAGCGGCCGTAGGCGGCCGCTGCGGCGGCGAAATCTCCCCGCTCCGCGGCACCGCCGGCCACGGCGTAGGAGGCAAGGGCGCCAAGGGGTAGCGATCCGTAGCGGGCCGCGAAGGCGGAGAGGGCATCGGGGTCTTCTCGGGCGGCTATGAAGCGGCTCTGTGCCCGGCTAAGGTGCCCCCGCCGGACGATGGTACGGCAGCAGAGGGCTAGGGCGAACAGGACAGCTAGGACGAAGCCGCCGATGAGCAGACGGCCGTGCCGTTTGAGGAGGAGTAGCAGGCGATCGCCGAGGGGCAGCCGCGGCGCGCTTTTTTCCGTTGCCATGGGCCACAGAATGCCTAGGCGCCCCGCTTGTCAATTCCGATGGGACCTGCGAATTCGATGGAGGGGTTGGAGTCCGCGCTCCGGCAAAATGATTCTTTGAAAAATTTCGCATTCCGCTTCTGGCCGGAGATTTCCAGCACGCAGGACGGCGCGCGGGAGCTCATGCGGCAGGAAAATCGGCCGGCCATCGCCCTGGCAGGGCGGCAGAGCGCCGGCCGGGGCCGCTTCGGGCGGAAGTGGATCGGCCAGAAGGAGGGAAATGTCTACCTTTCCCTAGCCGTTGGCCGCGTGCGGCCCGACTGCGACCGAGCCGCCTTCGCATTCCGCCTGGCCCGGTCGATCGCAGAACGTTTTCAAAAAAAATTCGCCATTCCGCTGGAGTCAGTGCCCCCGAACGATTTATTTTTTAAAGAAAGAAAAGTCGGCGGCATTCTCGTGGAGAGCGCCGGCGGTGGGGAAGAGATCATTGTGGGAATCGGCCTAAATTTGGCCCCCGATGAAGATCTGCAAAATCATTGTACGCAACCAGTTGGATTCATTGACATACCGCAGCCGCCGGGCCTTGGGGAAGTCGTTCTTCTGCTCTGCCTCTCCCTGGCGGAATTTCTTCCGGACCTGCAAATTCCGACGGAGGGCGGAGGGCAGCCGTCCGGGAAAAGGGTAGACAGTACCCCGCAAACTGAGTAGTAAGTCGCCCGCGGTGAACGTTTGGGTACTACAAATGGGAGAGCCGATCTCCTTTTTTGACGGCGGCAGTCGCCCGTTCCGCACGGAAATGCTGGTCAATCGCCTAGTGGAACGGGGAAATTCCGTTTTGCAGTGGACTTCCACCTTCGACCGGCTCCATAAGACCTTCCGCTTCTGCGAAAGTCGAGAGGTGACGATCGGCGCCCGGCTCCGCTACCGCTTCCTCCACGGGCCAACGCCCTACGGAAAGAGCGTTTCCATTCGCCACTCGCGCCACGACCGAGAATTGGCGAAAGATTTCTGCCGCTGGTCCTCCGAAGAAGCGCCACCGGATCTCATCCTCTGCTCCATTCCGCCCCTGCGGCTGGCCCGCCGCGTCTCCGAGTACGCCCGGGGACGGTCCGTACCGCTCATTCTGGACGTGCGGGACCGCTGGCCCGATTCTTTTTTGAATATTTTACATTTTCCCCTCCACCAACTTTTCCGACTGGTCTTCCGCCACGAACGGCGCCGGGCCCGGCAGGTTCTCCACGGGGCCGACGCGGTCAGTGCCATCACGGAAAATTGCCTCCGCTGGGCACTTCGCCAGGCGGACCGGCCACCGGGGCCCTGGGACCGGGTATTTCCACTCGCCTACGAGGAGCCGCCCGGGACCGTCTTTGGCTCGGAGCGGCAGCGACGGGACTACCTCAAGTCCCTGCATGCGGGAAAGGCTACGGCCGTAGTCACCTGCATCGGCCGGGTGGGATCTGCCTTTGATTTCTCGGCGGTCACCGCTCTGGCACGCCAATTCGCCGCAGAGGGCCGCACGGACGTGCGCTTCGTACTGGCCGGCGATGGGCCGGACCAGCGACTGCCCAACGTGACCGTAACTGGCTGGCTGGACCGGTCGGAATTGCAAAAACTCCTTACCGTCAGCACTATAGGCCTTTTACCCTACCGGGACATGCAGGGGCCGTCGGTCCGCAACAAGGCCATGGATTTTCTGGCCATGGCCGTTCCAGTCATATCCTCCCTCGGCGGCGAGCTGGGCCAGCTGATGGAGCGCTACCAATTTGGCCTTCCCTTCCCCGCCGGCGACGTGGCGACTCTCCGCCAGGCCATGGAACGGCTGCTCACTTCTCCGGATTTGCGAGAGACCATGCGGGCCGGCGCGCGAAGGGCGTTCCAGGAGCATTTCACTGCGACACAGGTCTATGGCGCCTTCGCGGAATTTTTAGAAGAGTTTCACCGAACCCATTCGCCGACTCAGCCGCCGAGCGGTCCCTTTGGGGGCTGTTAGGGCGAATTTCAGTCCAATGGTTTTTTATTCCCGGGAAACGGCACCCGCGGTAGCATCTGCCTTGGCCGTCAATGCTGCGGATAGGTGCACTGGCCGCATTCCGCCACGCCGTTGAAATTTTATTGCAAAAAGAAAGTGCATCCGACAAAATGTACCCATGTCGATCAGTAGATACAATGCGTACACTGGGATGAGCGCCTATCTAACTTTTCTTCCTTCCCCCACAGGCACAGGCAGCACGGGCACTCGCACGGCTCTAGCCGGAAGACCTACCGACCATAGCCAAACCTCCGCCGTAAGTACGTCCGCCATAAACATTCGCACTTCTAACGAAAAATGTTACAGAGGAGCGGTTTCTGCGTGGGTACGGTACACCTACGGCGGCTCATCATTCATGCAAAAACTTCGCGCATGGTACTTTCTCTGGAGCTGCAACACCGAAGATACAACCACCAGAATGGTAAATACATTTAGGGATATAGAGGAGAAATTAATAAAAAAATACTCAGATAATAAGAATGGACAATGGGATGGTAATCTCGACGCCATTACTAAGATATCCAGCGTAATCGAAAAAAGTGTGCTTTCCAGCTATCAGCCAGGCTATTTAGGATATCGGCCACATCTTAGCTCATTTAGCGGCACACCTCTGCCGAATTTCGTTTCGCAAGAAGATACTCCCAGGCTAAATCGACTGTTGTTAGAGATCCAATCCGGGAGATTGAAGGACGATGGCATCGTAGTTAATTTGCCCCTGAACGCTTTGGCAATTGCAATGGCCCTTGGCAACCGATGGGGGAAGAAAGTGTGCTTCGAAAAACTGGAAGATGGCAATACGCGAGTTTACGTCGAAAATCAGACAGAAACGGCTTCTTCC
>JAITDG010000041.1 GCA_031282685.1 Puniceicoccales bacterium
CTCGCCGAATGGGGGCAGGGAAATCCGCACCCGGTGGGGCGTCCGACCGGGGCCCACCACCCGAGCCCGGATCGCTTGCCCATCGATTTCCAATGCCGTCACACTGCCGCCGTCCCCGCGGCCGCCCTTCAGCCGATTCTTCCCGTCAATGGCCGCAAACGTGTCGATCCACTTTTCCTTCCACCAGACAGTTCCCCGTTCCACAGCGCCTTTGGGTAGAATGGGAAAACATTTTGGGGGCGCCGTCACGCCTTTTGTAGCGATCTGGGGCCGAAGGGCCAAAAAAATGCGCCGGCGGAAGAATCCAACGGGAGTGCATTGCACTTGACAAAAAAGCACGAAGTTACGACAGAAGGCACATAGTGGAAGCTCCCGTTAGCGATCCGGCGTCTCCTCCGCAAAATGGAGCAGCGGTGACCGTTTCGGTTCCCCAAATACTTTCACTCGTCGTTCTAGTGGTAACGGTTGCGGTAGCGGTCCTACTTTCCGTTTTCACCTTTGGTTTGGGGGCCATTCCGGCCGGCGGCGGCGTAATCGCCGCCCTGGCGGTTTGCGGTGCCGGCTTCGGCGGTGCCGGTGTCGGCTTCATCTATCCCTTCACGCAAAAGGTTCAGGAAAAGGAGAAGGCGGAGGAGGCAGCTCCAAACCCGGCAACGGCCGATCCAAAGGCGACCGCCCCTAAGTTGGAGTTGGAAGGTTCCAAAGGGGATTTCGCACCGCCGCTGCTGGTGGCGGCGGAAATAACAGCAGCCATGGGACCAGCGTACGTTGTGAATTCTCAAATATTTGCGCAATTGTCTCAAGAGGACTGCGAACGGTTTCTCCTGCGCCCATACGACGAAGATCCTTACTCCTGTCTCGCGCTCGCAGCTTTGAAAAACTGTGATACCCTTGATAAAATTGAAAATATGATGGCTAATCTTTCCAATCTGTCAAAGGATGCGAGAAACAAGATTCTGAACATGCGGGATTATGAAGAGCCAAGAAGCAGTGACGCACCAGGTGAGTTCGAGACGGTTTTCAATCGTGCCATTATATCTTCAGCAAACGACGGTAATGTTGGCTATGCCATATTTAGCGTGTTTTATGGTGAAATTATGGAGCGAGTTAATGCTATGGTGTCTGGTCAGACTGCCGTGGGATATGGTTGGTCAGCATGTCTCTTTCTTGCAAGATTGGAGCAGATGGCCGACGAGGAAAAAGCAAAGGAAAATGGTGGAAATCTGAAGGCAGCAATTCTGGATTTTATAAGCAATATAAGCGGTGAATTCGGCACGGATGGCCCGTATTGGTGCTGTTGTTTTATTTGTACAACTCTCTGGTTATGCGCCAACGAAGCGAAAGTTAGACTAATTACCTTACTAGATGATGCTGAAGACGTAAAATGTGATGGGAAAGCGGAGAAGTGGATTGCTATTATGGAAGAGATACACAAAAAAGCATGTGATCGAAGAACTATTAACCAAGCATATGATGCAGTTCAATCTTTTTCCACCATAGACCCTAGTATCTTCGGCGCCTAATGGACCGGCACTATTAACTCGCCCCGATTCGCCGTTGCGGTAGGCGGGACAAACTGGCCGATGGTATTGGGGCCAAGTGCTAAGGGTCTTCTTTCGGGTGCCGGCGGAAAGGGGCCGTTGACAGCGGGCCGATAGTCCCTAGCGCTGGTCTCACTTTTTTAGAAACGGCCGGCCGAAAGGAACCATGAAAAAGAAATCACTTGGCGTATTTTCGCTGACAATGATCAATTTGGCAGCCATCATGAGCCTGCGGAACCTGCCGCTCATGGCCAACTATGGCCTGGCCATGGTTTTTTTCTACCTGGTCGCCATTCTCTGCTTTTTTATCCCTACGGCGCTAATTTCCGCAGAATTGGCCTCCACGATTTCCGAAGAGGGCGGCGCCTACGTCTGGATCCGGCGGGCGATCGGCGCCCGCACCGCCTTCCTCTGCGAATGGATCGGCTTTGCCACCACGGTCACATCTCTGGCCCTAACCATCGTGTTCCTATCCACATCGCTGCTCCTCTCCCTGAGCCCGGCCCTGTCCCAGTGCCGCTTCCTCATCGCCGGCACGGCAATGGCAGTCCTCTGGGGCGCTACGCTCCTATCGCTCCGGGGAATCGCACTGACCAGCCACATCGTATCGATCGCCTCCATTCTTGGCACGGTCCTGCCGGCCCTGCTGCTGATCCTGCTGGGCCTGCGTTGGCTACTGATCGGCGGCCCGATTCAACTGTCCCTCTCGCCCTCGGCCCTCCTGCCGGACTTCTCCCGCTTTTCCAACGTCTCCTTCCTGGCCGGTCTCATGTTCGCCTTCGCCGGCATCGAGATGTCCTCCTACTACGTGCGGGACGTGCCTAACCCCAAACGCACCTACCCCCGTGCCATCTTCTTCTCCGCCACGCTCATTCTGCTCCTGTCCCTGCTGGGCTCCCTCGCCATCGCCGTCGCCGTAACTCCGAGCGAAATGCGCATCGAAGCGGGCGCCACCCAGGCCCTCTCCATTCTCCTAAATTCCGCCCACCTGTCCTTTCTAACTCCCCTTATGGGCTTTCTGATTACCTTCGGCGGTGCCGCCTACCTCTTTGCCTGGATCGCTGGCCCCGTTCGCGGACTCTACGCCGTTCGCCGGGACGGATTTCTACCGCCAACTCTCCAGCGGACGGACCGGCTGGGGACGCCCGTGGCTCTCCTACTGCTCCAAGCCGCGCTGGTGACGGTCCTGATGGCCCTGTTCCTCTGCATACCGTCCACTAGCCTCTGCTTCTGGATTATCAACGCCGCCTCCTCCGTCCTCATCCTTATCCTCTACGCCTGCCTATTCCTGGCCGGACTTATCCTCCACCGCCGGATGGCCGACGTTCCGCGCCCATTCTCCATCCCCGGCGGATTCCCCGTCCTGTGCCTACTGGCCGCCGTTGGCCTCACCAACGTCGCCTTCTGCGTAATCGTCTCCTTTTTTCTTCCAACGGAGCTGGTGGGCACCCTTTCCCGGAGCACCTTCGGATGGACGGTGGCGGGGGCCGTAGCGCTCCTCGCCTGCCCGCCATTTATTTTCATGACCCTCCGGCAGCCCCACTGGAAAACGCACAAACCGTAAGAACTATAAAGTACTACTTGTCATTTGGCATATGCGACTCTGGCAAATGTAACATTTGGAAATTTGGACACTATTAATTTTAGCTCACTATTAAATCCTGTGTCGTAAAGAATTACAAATCCCAGCGAATTCCTTCCGGAGTCCAAACCGCATAGCTGACGTGGCGATTTCACCCTTCTAAAAATATATTCCCGAACGGCGGTTGTCCGCTACTCCAGAAGCGGAACCTCCCATCCCGGGCAAGCAGCTCAGAAATTTTATCTTCTCCATAGTGCTCTCGCAATTGGCGGACAAGGCTACAAGCGCAAAGGACCAGCCCAAGGCGCGATACCTCTCCCCCAAGGGGACTTACGGAACCGTCCTCCCCGGCTGGACCGGAAGACTGCCCCCTGACGGCTCCAGGGTACGACATGGGCTCTTATCTCTAGCCTTTCCGTTTTCTGTCAATTCCAAACATCGCACAGCGCCTCGGGCGAACTCACGGGCAATCCGCAAATGGCGAGAATGGCCCGCTAATGATTTAATAGGCTCGAGCCCATATTGTTAGCGGTCCTTTCCGGGAGGGATCGGCAATGCAAGGTCCCACGTCATTTTCTCTGTCCAGTGGAATGCAGCGGGTAGAAATGGAAAGCCCGGCGCAGAATCGCTCTTCCAGAGCACGATCGCCGCAGAAGTGGGCCTCCGCGAACCCGCCGCCGGCGGTGAAAAATTCTCGCAGCTCCTTCTCCGTCCTGACGGCGACCGTTCGGGAACGACGCAGCGCTAATTGACGCTCGTAGAGTACCTTACCAAAATCGCGGAGCAGGTCCGGCACGGAGCGGACGAAGTCATCGAACGGCAACTCCCTCCTTTCCATGCCATCCCGGCGCAGGTAGTTAACTGTCTCAGACTCAAACTCTCGCCGGCCCAATTCCACGACAATGGGCGTCCCTTCCTTCACTCGCTGCCAGAATTTTTCTCCGCCCCGCAGAGGCCGCCCGTCCACCTCCACCCGCAGGGACGGATCGTTCGCCAAAAGAGCCCGCCGCAATTTTTCAGCCCAATCGAGGAGCTCTCCGTCCCTATCTCCGCGAATCAGAGGCAGAATGGCCACCTGCCGAGGGGCAATGGCGGGCGGCAGGACGATGCCGTCGTCGTCGCCGTGGGCCATGATGAGCCCGCCGATGAGTCGGGTAGATACGCCCCAGGAGCTGGTCCAGGCGAAGGTCTCCTGCCCGTCCCGGCCCGTAAATTTTATGGAGCAGGCGCGGGCAAAATTCTGCCCCAGGAAGTGGGACGTCCCGGCCTGTAACGCCTTACCGTCCTGCATCATGGCCTCGATGGCATAGGTTTCTTCGGCGCCCGGGAAACGTTCCGCTGCGGTCTTCTTCCCCCGCAAGACCGGCAAACACATGTCTTTCTCGGCAAAGTCTTTGTACACTTCCAACATGCGAAGGGTCTCTTCCAGCGCCTCTTCGGCAGTTTCGTGGGCGGTGTGGCCCTCCTGCCAGAGAAATTCCACAGTTCGCAGGAATAGTCGTGGCCGCATCTCCCAGCGCACCACGTTGGCCCACTGATTGATGAGCAGGGGCAGGTCCCGGTAGGAGCGGACCCAGCGGGCAAAGGACTCTCCGATAACCATTTCCGAGGTGGGTCGTACGACAAGTGGCTCCGGCAGAGGTGATGTTGGAACGAGCGTGCCGTCCGGTCCCCTGGCCAACCGCGAATGCGTTACCACGGCGCATTCTTTTGCAAATCCCTCCACATGAGCAGCTTCTCGCTCAAAATAGCTCTCAGGGATGAAGAGCGGAAAATAGGCATTGCGGTGGCCGGTTTCTTTGAATTTTCCGTCCAATATGCTCTGCATGCGCTCCCAGATGGCATAGCCGTTGGGCTTGATTACCATGCAGCCGCGGACGGCGCTCAACTCGGCAAGATCCGCCGCCCGAATGACTTGCTGGTACCACTCCGGGAAATTTTTCGCCCGAGTCGGTTCGATGGCACTGCGCCGCGCATCCTCATTTCTAGGCACGAACCGTCTGTGGGCTAATTTCTCGGACTGTCAAGCGGCACAGGACGGCCCGCGCATTTAACTTCGATGGCCGCCGCCCCCGACGAAGGCCACCCCGCCAACACCCACCAAAATGGACGGAAGCAGGTAGGGTCAGCGCAGCTACAGGACCTTTGGCAGCGCCCGGATGACCATCGTTTTTCCAAAAAAATTGCTACCAAGAAACATAGATGATAGGGGTGCAGGAAGCCGAGTCACTTTGACGAGGCCCAGTTCCTCCATTCTATCGAGAGGACGCATAAAATGCGCTCTTAAACTAGACTCGTCGTAAAGCCCATTGTCTTCGGCAGAGTTAATTCTCAGTACGAGATGCGAAAGAAATTGCTCCCGATAGAACAGTACGTGCGGAGGTAATTCCAATTCCCTATGGCGAAAGTGGCGACCGCCAATACAGAAAGTTAAAAAATTCCAACCGTACTTTTCGCTAAAAATCAGAAGAGAGCACAGGCTCCGTTTATCTAGAACGGAATCAAAAATGCGCAAAATTAGTTCGAACTGCTGCGGGGACTCCGGCCAACTGAACGGGAAAAATGCCAACGTGCCATTTTGAAAGTCCTGCAAATTTTGCTTAGCAAAGTTACTTATGCATTTCTTGCTAATTCTCACATTACTGCAGTCTGTGGGTAAAGACAAATCTCCCTTGTTTTCATCTTCCCAAACCCTACCTTCACTACAAAGATTGAAACAATACATCAAAACATGTCTTACCGCTTGTTCGACAGAAGATTTCGTAATTCCATTCTCCGTCGGATTCTTCGGCAGAGCCACATACCTTTCCATTTGGAATTCAGGGAAACTGCGAACAATTAACTCTCGCAGGGAAGACGAAAAGTACGGCGCACAACCAGGCGATTGAGCGAGAAACCAAAACATGCCACTTAGAAAAACGTGATGGCCAAGTAGGTTCCGGCCCCGGCTAGGGACATAGGTATAATTCCACAGCAGTATGGCGAAAAAAATTTCTTGCACTTCTATAATTGCATCCGAGTCAACCGCCTCATCTAGGGGTGGGACAAGAGGCGCCCCAGACGGGCTCACTGGCTGGCAAACAAACAAACGAACAAATAAAGGAAAGAAATGAGCGCAGCGATCTCCCCAGCGTTCGTCGCTGATGATAGTTAACAAAGACGTTTCTTTCGCGAAAGGCTCTCGTCGTGCAGTTATACGTTCATGTTTGCCGATTATGTCGCGCAATTTTCTGCTCTCTATTGCCTCCAACTTAAGAACGCCATATTCATTGAAGAAAGTCGACCAGTCGCCGCGAAAAAGCGGAGGAGAGACTTGTAGATGCGCAGGCGGCAGTGCCGGCTGAGGTGTTTCGGTCGCAAACTCAATGAAGATGTTGGCGAGACAAGACAAAAACTCACTCATCATCCAGCCAGGAAACGAACGTCCGCCTCCCGGATAAACGAAAGCGAATGTGCCGTTGACGTCGGGAATGCCGACAGATAAAAGCAAATTAACGACTTTTCTCATAGTCAAAGGACCGACGGTAGCAACCGGATGGCCGTAACGGCTCAACATGGTGGAACTAACGCACCATTCTAAAGCTTCCCTTGCCTCGTTACTTATGGGATTAAGGCACGCCCAGTCGGGTAGCGTCCCGAGAACTGTAATGCTCATGAGTAGTGCGCGTATTTTCGCCGGCACACAAATGCAAGTTTTTTATTTTCGCTTTATGACTAATTCACTCTGCCGTAGTGAATTTTTATTTTCGCCGGCCGGACGCGAACTAATTGCGGGAAGTAAAATTAACAAAACTGCGCAAAATGTGAAGTTTCTTCTCCCGTGATTTCAACTCGAAATGGCAGCGGCAAAACCATTTCCATTTCTCTCGATTCGCAGAAAAACAACAGGCCGTCGCCATCTCTTAACGCTATCGGTCAGTGCCAAATTTAGAGAAAAGAAACGGAAGGCCGGCGGACCTACTCTGCATCGGCTCGAAGGTAAAGGCGGTAGCCACCGCTCTTTTCGCCCGGAATGGAAAATTTCCCTCGTCCCGCGGCAACTGGAAGAGAACCCCGAAATCGGCGCCTCCGCCGCCCGGAGGGCGGCGAAAATTTCAAGCATCGCGGCGCCGGTTGGGCGTGGGGCGATCGCGGTAGCCTTGCCCCCGCTCCTGCCGGCTCGGCCCGGACTTTTTCTTTCCAAACGGCCACAGGGCACGGAAGATTCTCTCCACCGGGCCGGCCGCTGGAGCCGCCGGAGCCGGAGCCGCCGGGCGAGAGTCCGCACCGGAAGAACGGCGAGCGACGGCATTTCCGCTCTGCCTACGCGGTCCCGCTCCATCCCGCTCGCCGGTCTTGCGGCGGAATCGACGCTCTTCCGGTTTTCGGCAGCCGTCCGCAGCCTCATCCCTCGCCATCTCAGTTGAATATTTCCCTCGTCCCGTGGCAGAAACGGGCCGCGAGGGACTACTTTGCACGATCGCCGGCTGGGCATCGATCGTGCAGGGGCCGATGGGGGCAGTTTGGGACCGCTTGCCGTCCCGTCCTCCGCGACTGCCAACGATCGGGTTCCGCCTCCTGCGAGGTCGCCGCTGGCTAGGCGCCGGTCCACGTTCCTCGCCCGCCGCACTTTCCCGATTCTCCGTAAATTCAGGCATTATGTCTAACTCCTTACTATATTTTTAATTCGGTCGCCATAGAACTTGCCCCCGCCGCCATGCCCACAGGGCACGGGGAAGGATAAACGCCAAAGGCAGCCATGGAAGCCACTCTCACTTCGGCATTTCACTTGTCGACCTCGCCATAAAAGGAAAAAACATTGACCCTGTCGAGAAAAATTTTAGACCACGGCCCATGGAACAAGAGCAAGAGCGGGAACGGCCTCTCTGCAAGCTGTCCCATCTCTTTGAGTTGCAAAAAAAATTTTCCCGGCGGCTCGGCATCGAGCCGGACACTTTCACGGACGAGGAGCGAAAAAATTGGATCCTCGACTACGCCAGAGCCATGCAGCAGGAAATCGCCGAATTGGTGGATTCGCTGCCTTGGAAATGGTGGGCTAAATATCAGCGCTTCGACCTACAAAACGCGCGCGTTGAGGTGGTGGACATTTTGCACTTCCTAATTTCCATGGCCATCGCGCTGGGCATGGACGCCGACGATCTCTATGAAAAATTTTGCAAAAAAAACGAAGTCAATCACATGCGCCAGGACGGCGGCTATGAGAAAAAAGACCGGGACGACGCTCGGCATATTTGACTGTTTTCGGCGAAAAATAGGTCGCTCTTCGGGCTTTTCCAATCCTTCAAATGGCGCAACTAAAATGGAATTTTGGGTAGCTCTTACAAAATTCTTTCCGTGATTACCGAAAATTAGCCGTTATTTTAAAAGTTTAAATTTACTGCCGAATGGCGAATTTTATTTTAGGCTAATGCCCTGATTCGCACCGACTTGCCCGTTGTACGAATTTTCTTAAAAATGCAAAAATCGCGGCCCTATTTTTGGCCCTACCAGTTTCTTTTTTACTATTTGCAACTAACTGCCGCTGCGGATGTTCTATTAAGGCCTAGCAGTTTGACTTTCGTGAAAAGTTTGCAAAAAACGACACTGTTTGCCAAATCGCAAAAAAATAATACTAGTGAGAAGAGTCGGAACGCGAACGCCTTATCGTCTGAAAAAATTCCGACCTACGGATATGCTTTTCCAGAAGAGCAAAAGGTGCTAGATGGGGGTGCGGTCCGTTCCCGTGGGGCAGGTCGCAGCAATCGAAAGCAAGGGGGAAAAAATGACATCCATCAAAAATAGCAAAACCGAAACGAATTTACTCGCCGCGTTTGCCGGCGAATCGCGGGCGCAGGAGCGCTATACGTCCTTCGCAATCCAAGCAAAAAAAGAAGGGTACGTGCAAATTGCCCGACTTTTCAATGAGACTGCCGGACAGGAGAAGGAGCACGCAAAGAGGCTGTTATATTTTTTAGAGAGCGATAGCGTGCCCGCCGCGACGGCCGGGGCGGAAGGAAAAATAGAAAGCACGGAAAAAAATTTGGCCACGGCGGCCGCGGGCGAACGGGAAGAGCACGAGCACATGTATCCGAACTTCGCAAAAATAGCCCAAAGCGAAGGTTTTGAAAAAATCGCGGCCGCCATGGGAGCAATTGCCGTCGCAGAACGGCACCACGAAGAGCGCTTCTTGGCTCTGCTGAGGGAATTGCGCGAGGGGAGCCTGTTTCAGAAAAAAAAGGAGGTTCTCTGGGAATGTCTCAACTGCGGTTACCGTCACCGCGGCACCGGCGCGCCGGACATCTGCCCCGCCTGCGCCCACCCGAAGGCCTACTTCGTAAGCGGTCGAACATTCTGATAGCGCGATAATTGTGATTAATTGGTCCCGACAGCGGACCAGCTAATCAGATGGTGAAGAAAAGCGTCCACGTAGTCGCCGCGGCGGTTCCGGTAGTCCAGGTAATAGGCGTGCTCCCAGACGTCTAGGCAGAGAATGGGCCGCTGGCCGTGGGCGACCGGGCCGTCACCGTTGGCGCTATTCAGAATCCTATGGCCGGAGTCATCCTCCACGACCCAGGTCCAGCCGCTGCCGAACAGGGCGAGGGCCATTTCGCGAAAGTTGGCGCAAAAGTTCTCCCAGGAACCGAATGCGTCGACTAGGCGTCGCGGAAACGGGGCGGGCGAATCCCTCCCGAGACAGCGGAAAAAGAAACTATGGTTGTAAACTTGGCCGGCGGCGTTGAATATTCTCTGTCCTTGGCCATCCCGCGCAGATCGCCGGATAATCTCCTCCAGGGAAAGCTCTTCGTAGCCCGTCCCGCCGATGAGCCCATTCAAAGTGGCCACGTAGCCGGCCAAATGCTTGCCGTGGTGCAGCTCTACCGCCTCCCGGGACAGGTAGGGCTCCAGGGCGCTGGCCGCAAAGGGCAGCGGAAAATCCTCCAGCTTAAACATATCAATTCTCCCACGATGGGGCTAATTTTCCTCGAAAAAACGGCAAGGCTAGGGAATTCCATTCACATCTTCTTCGCCGAATGGATCGATCGCAAGCGCAGCGAATGCTTTGCCGACGAGATGAATAGACCCGGTTACCAAGAGGGGACGGCCGGAAAGGGTCGGCAAGAGCTCGGCCAATTGCCACTCTTCCGCGCTGCGGACTCGGCAGGGGGACGACACGAGCGCCCGCAGTTCCTCCGTCGGCGGGGAGCGTTCTTCATCCATGTGCACGAGAACGAGTTCCGATGCAATGGACGCCAGGTAGGGAATTAGGTCACGGGCCCGGTCGCGGCCCAGCGTACCTGCAATTACCGTCGGCGAAGACTTTTCCTCCGACGACAGCCCCTGCC
>JAITDG010000017.1 GCA_031282685.1 Puniceicoccales bacterium
GGGTCGAGTCGGATGCCAACGGCATGATCGTGACGTTGCGCTCTTTCGACCTATTTTTTCAGGAGATCACTTTTCGCCTGCGGCACGGAGATCGGACTATTTTCGAATTGGCGCGCAGCAGTCGGGAAGACCGCATCCGCCAGCTCTGGGGCGATTCCTTCGCCAACGGACTGTGCCGCATCGAAGCCGAGGAGGACGGCAGGCGGCTGGAGTGGTTCGTCGTCCGGCCGGGCCACTCGCTCTCGCCGGTCGCAGCGGAAATGCTCTTTTTTGTCAACGGCCGACAGATTTATTCTAAAGAATTGAAAGAGTGGCTATTAGAATCCTGTGGCGCCCACTTTTCCAACTGCCGCGCTCTGCCCAGCATTCTCTTCCTCGATCTGCCGCCGGAGCAGGTGGACGTGAACGTGCACCCCACCAAGCGGGAAGTGCGCTTTTCCGATCGGGCTGCCCTCCGCAAGTTTTTGATGGGCAAGATTGAACGGGGATTGTGGGAGCAAAATAGGTCGATCTGTTGGGCCCTTCCGCCCCGGCAGAATTGCGGGTGGGATCGGGAGATGGAGTGCCCGGAGGCGCAAAAGGCACCCTGCGTCCCGAAGTTGGATCCGAAATCGGAGCAGCGCCCGCCGTCTTTTTCGGCCAACATGGACGTTGAGCCGCTCCCGAAGGCTTTTAGCGGACCGGACCGCCGGGTAGAGCCCCCCGCCGAGGTGCAGTCGAAAACTCTGGGCTGGCGCTACATCGGTCTTCTCAATCGGGACTGCGCACTCTTCGACAGTGGCACGGGACTGGTTTTCTTTGAAATGAAAAAGGCCGCCCTCCACGTGGCCCGCCAGCGACTTCTGTCCACTTTGGATTGCCCGGCTCGCCAGCGACTCCTTACCCCAATCGAGCTCAACCTGTCGGGATGGAGCGAAGAAGGAAAAAATGCCCGTCTATGCGCACTGGGCCGCTTTGGCTTCACGGTCGAAACTGACCCAGCCGGTCGCCACCGCGCCACCGAAGTACCCTGCTGGCTCGACGGGGCTCACGCAGAAACATTTCTGCGCACCTACCTGTCGACGGATCCCCCTCCCGATTTTGCGGAGGCCATTAGCCAATTTCTGGCGCCCGCAGAGACAGTACGGGACGAGCGCTACGCTGCCCAACTCCTCGAAGCCGTTGCGACGTCCGCCCGTCCTCACCTATCGGCAGCCTGCCACGAAATCCCCTATGCGGAGATTCGCCGCCGCATCCTGGAATCCTGACCTCTGTCAGTCCAAGTACCGAGCATAGCACGCTAAGAAACTCATGACATAAATCAACAAAATGTAATTTGCCGAATATTCGGCAAGCAATTGGCAAATCTTCGTCCGTACCTCACGCAGATTCCTAATCACCTCATCCTCGTCATCGAATCCAGATATCGCATTCGCAGTAAAACGAAGCGTCAAAGCGACCTTCCTTTTCGGTTCCGAGGTTGCATTTACGGCCCGCAGATAGCCAGAGGCCGTACTCACGAGCTTCGAAATCTCACCTCTTGTACCACCAAAATCGCAAGTAATTGCCTCTTTCATGGGTTTGGGAACATCAGCCCACCTTTCGACGGACGCGAAATCGCGCGCAAGTACCAACTGTATTATAGACTCCGGACATGTCGGATTCCCCATAGCTTCCTCCCGGTCGCAGCCTCAGATGTGAGCGAAAATGCGGAATGCTAATCTTTATTTTTGCAATAAACTAGCAATTATTCACTTGTTTTGTTTGATTTTTGCAAAAAAAAAATAAACAAACGTCTTCTGCCTTCGGATGCTCAAGACACGTTCCCGTGTCCCCCGCCGCAGTAGGTCGCGTGTTCCCTTCGATCGGGCTCGTGCGTCCTCGGATTGCGGCGCCGGTCACGGAGGTCGAAAGTCGCATCTCAAAGGTTTTTGCCGGCGGTTTTGCTTTTGCTTGCATGAATAGCCAGAGTAAGGGAGTTGGGCGCAAAAGGGCGTTAGATGACGTCCCGTTGGTGGCGCTGGACTACCGCATGCGTACGGTGACCTTCCTCGACGCGGAGGAATTCGAGTCCGTGGGAGGCGCTGTCCGGTTGGCCGCCAAAGAGGATTTGAGCCGAGTGGCTGTCGTGCAGGTTCGGCGCGGCGACTCCATTTCCGAGCTTCCGATGTTCTACTGCAGGGATTGCGTTGCCCGTGCGGCACTTTTAAAGTACATGCGGGGTATTTTCGGTGCGGGGGAATTCTCCTACGCAATCCTGCGAGAGGACGGTTCCGTCCATAGACTGCGGTTTGTGGGGGCGAACGAGAATTGGACCGCCTTCCGGCACGTTTCCTTTGCCGTTCTGTCCTCTGGCACCGCGGTGGCCATATCGTCGTTCGTGGGAGCGTTTTCCGGCGTCTTGGCGACGTTTGCGGCTCTGCTGGTCGTTTTTGCCGTTGGAATAATTCTCGTCTACTTGTTCAGCTACGCTATCTCGTGAGGGCGCCGGTTCCGTCCCACTTACCCGTTCGGCGGCGGACGGAAGAAGATGATTTCCGGCGGGATCGTCGAGGCAGCGCTGCTCTCTTCTCCAACGAAGAGGGGGACGTCTTCTTCCATCGCTGCGATTGCTCCCCGGGCTGCGCTGTCCTTGGCCGCCAGGTCGCCGTACTGCCCGCTCAAAATGAGCGGCCAGGTCGCTTCCAGGCTCTCCCGCTCCGACTGAAAGATCGAATCTTCTTTTGCGCCGAAGTTGTGGCAGAGGCAATTGATAATAAGGGACGGGATTGGCCGCAGCAGCAGATCGCTGAAGGGGAGCCGATCCGCCGCCATCATCGCGCCGATCCCCCAAAAGAAGTTTAGCCGGACGTCGTAGCGGCCGTTTTCCTTGGGCCAAACGCTGACGGTTGCGAGCGCGCCGGGTATCTGGCCGACGATTGTCGCCAGAGCCACTATCTCCGCCTTCGACAGGGTGAGCAGGGGAAATTCTTCGCCCGCCTCCCGGGACGAGCAGCCCAGCCCATCGGAAAAAATTGCCAGGTCCTTGCTCTTGTGCCGCAAGTCCCCAACGGTCCAGGCTGCGCCTTCTCTTTTCCGGCCGTAGGGGATTAGGAATGTGTCCAGGAACTGCACGATCTGCCTGCGGCTCTCCGCTCCTACCGATGTCCCGTAGTAGGCTTCGATGCTGTTAAAAATCTCTTCCAGAGGAACATCATCGGCCAAAACGTCGATTCGCTCCGACAGCGTCGTTAGAATTTTTGGGGATTCTATTTTGCCTATGACGGCCATGTCGTGGGTGGTCTGTCGTACGTGGCTCGCGTCCGCCTCGCTGGCGCCGGAGAGAAAGAGCCGCAGGAAGAGCCCCGTCTTTTTGAGGAACGATCCGGGAAATAGTTTTGTGCAGGGCAATGCGAGCCAGAGTGGGAGGCGGTCGCCCGACGAAAGTTTGGCGAGTTTTGCCATGGCGCCGTCCTCGCCCAGCCTATTTCTCAGCTCGAATAGCGCCTCACCGGAAAGAATCTTGGCAAGACCTTTTGGGTGGAGGTGAAAGGACGGAGAACTTTTCACCCTCCGGGAGAGGTCTGACGTGCGGACCATGGCCCATTCTGGGGAAAGGTATCTCGAGAAACAAGAAAAAAGTTTAAATCTTTGGCCAGATCGGAGTGGCGGTGGCACTTTCTGATTGTGCCGCCGTTCTTTGGGACTAACGTCGTTCCGTGAGGGGATTGGCAGTGACCCTGCTGTGGGGGATCATTCTGGACTATCTGGAGTGGCGAATTCTGCGGCGGGCCCTCCACGGTTCTTTTCGGAACGCGCCGGCGGCCGGCATCTTCCGCGGCCATTTCCGCAGCGCAGTCTGCGGGCCTTGGCGCAGTCCGCGGCTCGCCATTCAGCTAATTTTCTTTGGGCTGGTCTGGCATTTCCATCCGGCCGTGGAGTCCGTCGCCGTCGCCACCGCACTCTCCCTGCTCTTCGTGTGTGCGCGGACGGATGGGGCCAACGGCTCCATCCCGGCCGAACTGATCTATCTGGGACTGGCCGCCGGGCTAATTTTTTCACTGCTGAAGGGGGGCGAGCGATTTTCTTCCGACATATTTCTTTCCCCGTCCGCGCAGGATGCCCTCCGGCTGGCCGCGACGGATGGTCTTCTGACTACGGCAGTTCTCTTCTGGGTGGCCATCACGTTCGAGGCACTCTTTCAGCGGGAGGGTCTCGGCTTCGGCGACGTGCAACTGGCCGCCGTGCTGGGACTATTCTTTGGCTTCGGCGGTGCCCTGCGAGTGTTTTTCTTCGGCTCCCTTCTCGCCCTCGCCGTCTGGTGTGGCCAGCTCATCCTCCCTTTCCCGACCCGCAGCCGCCTTCGGCCGGGCCAGCCGCTGCCCTTCGCGCCCTACCTTCTGGCCGGGGCCGTTTGCCAGTCGCTGTCTCCTTTTCTTCGACTAGGCTAGGGCGCCGAAATTTTTTGCGGCCCTTTGGAAAAATTTTGAAGGGATCGGACTACTTCGTCCACCGTGACGACGCGTTCCTGTTTCGATGCGGTGCCCTGCGGAACTGTCGCCCCACCTTCGGGAGATGGCGCCGTTTCTTCGGACATTTCCGGAAAAAGTTCTTCCAGCGAAATGTCTCGCCGAATGCCCCCTTCCCAGTGGTGCGGAATTGAGCGCTGGATCGGGAGGCCGTAGCGGCGCTGGACGCTCAGGCGAAGTGAGCGGGCCTCGCCCTCTTCGCAGTTGGCCATGACGATCCGGTCGACGCAGAAGGAGTCAATGATTTCAGTCAGTTCGGAAAAATGGTCGCTGTCGTCCGCGAGGCGGATGTCCCGGCAGAAGCAGGGCTGCCCTTTCCCGCGCGCGATTGCGATCTCTAGCCGATTGTGCTGAAAGCTAACGTTCAGAAGGCAAGGCTCGTAGCTATTATTTTCCTTTTCGGCCAGGATGCGAATGCGCTGCAGTTTCTGGTTCGCTGCGCCAACGGAAAGGTAAATTTGGTAAGAAATTTCCGCGAAAAAGAGCCCATCCCGGATGGCTTGCAGCTGGCCGATTCCGCGGGACGGGTTTGCCGACTTAATGTCGTCACCCAGCAGGAGGAGGATGACTCTGACGTAGGCGGGGAATCCCATAGTCTTGTAGCGGACCATGAAATTTTCAAACAGCTGGCCGGGGTTCACCATGCAGAGCACCTCGTTGCGGTAGTTGCTGGCCAGATCCGGCGCGGACAGGACGCCGCCCAGTCCCGAACTGGCGATGACGGAGCGGGCCTTCGGAATGATGTTGTAGCCGTCCCGGATCCGATCTCCGCTCTTTTTTTCCAGGGCGGACAGGACGGAATTTATCAGATTTAGCAGGCCCTGGGTCCTTTCCTGGTCCGCCCGAATGGCGACAAGGGATCCCTCCGTGCGAGCGCACGTTGCCCGAAGGCGTTCCTTCTGCGGCCCGCTTGCCTCTGCTAACTGTTTTTGCAGATCTTGCAGTCGCTGCTTGGCCGCCGCCTCCTGGGCTCCGTAGGTCTCCGTGCCCGCCTTTGCCATTTCACGGGCGCAGCAGAGAAAATTGTGCTGTTCCGCCACGGACTTCGATAGCCTTGCCACTTCCTCCAGAATCCAGCGCAGTTCGGGTGGAAATTCGGCCGGGTCCGTTTCCTGCTCTGCCAGCCGCACTTGCCCTTTCTTTCCGACTTCCTTCTCGGGGGTTTCTTCGGAGTCCGTGTCTACGGATTCGTCCTCTCCCTCCGTTTCGGCCGTCTCTCTCTGATCTTCGCGCAGGAGTCCCGTCCGCTTGCCGCCCAAAGACACATCCCGCTGCCGTTGGAAGCGACTGCGGAGCCGCTGGAAAAAATTCGAATAGAGGGAGGCCTTTCCTTCGTTAGGCGTCAAAATTTGGGAGAAATCGCTAGCCAGCTGCGCCTCTTTCCGCAGCAGGGCTTGGTCTATGTTTTGGCCCGTTTTTGGGGCCGGGGTTTTTGGTTTCTCCGTGGCCACTAGGGAAGCGGCGTTGGGGATGAGGGGCATGGAGTCCCGTTTTACCGGTCCGGTGAGCGCGGACGCGTGCGCGGTGAGATTGAGCGCTTCCCAAACGCGCCGGGATGAACCGGTGCCGCTATTGTCGGCCATGGGGCTATTCTAGGAACATTTTTCCAGGGGGGAAGTGAAAAACGCCGTGGACGGGCCCGGAAAATTTCGCCGCTTTGCCCCGTTTTCAGGTTCCCGCTCCGTCGGGCACCACCACGCGTACGGTTTTGCGCTCCTGTGGCATAGAAAATTCCAGCGATCGGACGGTCCAGTGGCCGTCGCTGGATTTTTTCAGAGAGCGGAGCTGGAAGCGGCGCAGGGGGCGGCCATCCCGGCCGATGGCTTCCCAGGCGAGTGGGTAGCAGTAGCTAGCATCTAGCCAGATCTTTACCTCCGCAATCGGCGAATTCGCCCCGTCGGGATTTTTCACGGAAAAGCGCTGGACGCGCCTCCCCACCATTTTCCCGGGACCGTCGTAGGTCGGCTCGGGCCAGGAAAAAAACGGGCAGAGGAGGTCAAAGGGGGCAATGGGCAGATCGACGGCCAGCGGTTTGGTGTCCAGCGGATCCGTCGGAAATGGCAGTTCATCTCCCTCCCAGAGAATGACTGTCCGATCGCCCCGCCGCTGCCAGGAAAGCTCCCGGCCGTTGGCGATGAATTGGCAGTCGGACCAATCCCATAGCAGCCGTTCCATCTGGTCGCCCGCCCGAGCGTAGTACTCCAGTGCGACGGCGGTCGGCAGGTGGGGGGCGGTCGGCTCCCGCCCCTGGAATGCCCACAGGCGCAGGGGTAGGAGCGCAAAAAATAGCGGTAGAAGGCAGAAAAGTCGCATTTTATCCCCTATCGCTCGAGTTGTCTTTCGGGCTTGGCGCCGTCAGGTGGAGCGGCAGCTGGTAGGGCTGGGAACTGTTCCGGGTCCGGTGCACGTAGCAGAGGGATAGGAAAAAGGATAGGAGAAAAAAGACACCGATGACTTTTCCGGTACTGCGGACGAGCACGTCGCCGGCATCGCCGCCAAAGACGGACTCCATGGCGCTGCCGCCCAGTGCGCTGCCGAAGCCGCCGCCCTCCGGCGAACGCTGCATGAGCACCAGCAGGATGGCGAAGGCGCTCACTCCGAGGAGCGCGATCGAAATTAGCACAATTAGAAAAGTGAGCACGGCCCACGCCTAGGCCCCCCCATTCCCTTGGCAAGAGTTTTTGGACGGTCGAGGTCCGAGAAACGCGTGCGGTAGCCCATTTGCCGGACAGTTCGCTGGGAGTTGAGGACATGGGTCGAATGCGGAATTAAAAGTAGCATTGGGAAAAGCACTAGTGCCATAGCATTTGGGAATCGTCCGGCATTTTTACGTTGTCTTTTTTCATAAAAAACGAGAAAATCCATCTGCTATGACTGTACATGGTTTCCCCCCCGTGTTTTTCGCTGCCTTCCGGCTTGGAAGGTGCACATGTCAATCGCTTTGACGCGGCTAAAGTCTATTGGAATAATGGGCAAAAACTTGAAGCGGTAAAGGTTGTCTTTTCCGGCCTATTTTCTGGGGGAGATCGCTATAGTGCGAAGGATTTTCTGGATACTCTCAGTGGAAGCGATTTTTTGCGAACTAGTTTCCCAGAACAGCGAACTTCACCAAATCCCGATCGTCTGTTGGCGTTTTTCTCAGCGACATTACCGGACGGCAAGACAGTATTTTGGCGGCTTGCAAAACTCTCCGCTGGCAGCCGTAATCTTGGGAATTTTGTGAGGATTTTCAGCGATAAAGTTAAAGATAACCCATCGCTTCGGGTACTATTGCAGGATTTTGACCCAGCGGAATTCGACAATAGACTCGGCCTTATTGAGGCGGGCCAATTGCGAGATCTTGCGAGGCGTGCAAGCACATTCGAAACTACTGCAGACGGAGCAGTCATCCATGCGGAGGGCGCCACTCCGGAGCCCGTCGAAATGGCCGAACCGGTGCGGCGGGCTGTAGGAACGGATGACGTCAGGCTATTGGGAGAGCGAAGCTACGTAGTCGCCGGCAGTACCTACGAGGATAAGGTCCGGAGTTTGGGTCTCCCGGCGGACGATACCATACGCCTATTGAATCTTCCAGAGGATCTGCGGAAGCTTGAAAATTTGCTTAGCATGCCCGGAACATTTAACGAGAGAAAGGAGCTCGTTAGCAAAATTTTTGATCCGATAGTTATGCACTTTTTGAACAATGCGCCCGCATTGTTTCAATCGAATGAGCTGCGGAGTAAATTTAGTGGAATCCTTTGCCAAGTGGATAGAGTTGGCGTGGCGGCGGCGGGTCTATATTCGGAAAGGGGATTTAAGTGCTTTGAGCAAAATATTAGAAAACTATGTGAAGTGACTGGAGTAGAGGATCCTACGCCGCGCTGGAATCAAAAGTTGAGTACGGTGGAATATTCCGAATTGCCTCCGGAAGATCCGGAGAAAGTGGCGGAGAGGAACGGGAAAATGGCCGAATTGGCGCGTAGAGCGAACGACCTAAGCCAACGAATTAGGGGCGGTGGTACCGTGGATAAACTAGAACTACAAGAGTCGCTGCGTCCGTACGCCCCGTACGTCCGCTACGAATCGAATAAAATTCCGCAGGAAACTAGGGAAGCGCTGCGACTGTTGTTGGATGTAGTGCGCGAAAAATTTCCGCTGCAGTGGCAAGTAGAAACCAGTAATTTTATGATTCCCTTTTGTAATACGGCCGGAACAGCCAGCTTTCCAGGAGCACACGGAATGCCATTGCTGCCTGGACAGAATTTTTCCGAATACATTAAAAGTTTAAGAGATCTTTTTGAGACGGGCAAAAAGGAAGACGCTGTCATCGCTTTAGTAAGTTTGGCAGGTGCCTATGAGAAATACGGCTTCATGCATTGCGCTCTTGCGAGCATAGATACATTTAAACAGCTAAAAGGACTCCTTGGTGCCAGATACACTTACGATGGAAAGGGAGTGAATATTAAGGAAATGGCAAGAGAACTTTTTAACGAAGGGCAAATAGATGGTAGCCTGCGGGATTGGATAAGCGGCATCTATGCTGATTTTGGCGAGATAAACTATGATAAAATATTAAAAGTAGAAGATGTCGACAGACTGGTCAATGATGCCGCCAATTCGAGCGAATCACAGATATTCGATAGAACCATTGAAATTTTTCGCGCTGGGAACGTTGAGGTGGGCGCGAAGTATCTTAATGAGATTAGCCATAAGCTACGTAAAATTGAGCCGACCCATAGCAAGATAGGGGAATTTATAAGGCTATTCTATCACGTGCGCAATAGCCAAGGGGAATCTGTCTACGACTACTGCAAACGTAATGGATTGCGATCTGCGCAGAATATAGGGAGTCGCATAGTCGTGAGTCAGGCAAAATCTCCCCAAAACATGGACGCGCTCCTGGAAGTTGCTAAAAATCGACCAGATGCTGCCGTTAGAGAGCTAACAGTTTCCGTCGAAAATAGCGGCAATAGTCGTCGTTCGCTATTTTCCGAAATAGTGGCTGGTTCGGAATCAAAGAACTATGCGGATCAGTTGATGGATATTTTCTGCCGTCCGAAAAATCGGGGCTTTTTAGCCCAAATGTTGAAGCCATCGGTGGAAAGCGACATTTCCAGCATACTATTTTTTTACCTACTCGAAGAAGGAAAAATTGAAGTGCTCACTGATGTCTTCTGGCAGGATCGCGAACTGTTTTTGAATGTTTTCTCCGGCGACTACAACTCTGGCAGTATGTGCTTTATGGAGTTTTTAAAAAATCCGAAAGGCGCACAGTTTGTTTTGGGTCTTTTCCGAGATGACATCGAATTGTTTAGTCGTTTCACGGACAAATGCAATTGGAACTACTCCGCCGTAGGCCTGCTCGAGAAATCTGGGGAATTCGAGAAAATTATCACGGGGATTACCGCGAACGATTCGCGCTATTCGGTGCTCATGCTCAGCGGCAACTCGACGATGCGCAACTACGCTCTCCATCTAGCGGAAAAATCGGAAGCGCATTTAGAAAAACTTGATAAAGCAATGGAGACGGATTTTTTCACTGAAAAAACGAACGGAGAAGCGGGTTCCGACATCATTAGGTCTTTAGGAGAGAATATAGCGGGGAAAAAATTACTTAGAAGTTTAATTACAAAGACTGATACGTTTTCTACTGTGGCTGAATCGAAGGGCGGTGGAGCTCTACTTGACTGTCTCATTAATCTGCCTGATTTAGCGACGACCGATCGGCTTCTCTTATTTGCAGATGCCGCAGTGAAATATCCAACTAGTGATGTGGGCATTAGCCTTACGCAGGCCATACTCTCCGACAAATGCAGCGAATTCATGCGAAACAAACTATGCGATGCCTTTTCCGAGATTCTCAGGAAAAATCCCGCCGCCGCGGTGCCCGATTCCGTGATTTTTTCATTCTGGGGAGCCGCATTTTGGGAGGGCAATCTGGATAAACTTTCATTATTTATTCGCCTATTTGACGCCATTCCGGACGATAGAAAATTGCAATTTCTCCTGAAGGCACCTCCCCCTCATGGGAAAATAACTCACACCCACACTGCGAATTTTGGAGAAAATCTTTCGCAAGATTTCCTCTACGGCAATGAACACGGATCTTTCGGAATCCTTTTTCAAGAATTTTTTTCCAAACTGAGCGGGGATCAGCAGCAGGAGCTATTGAACCATCGCGGCGACGACGGCAATGGTCTAAGCGTCGGGGAATACGCACTCGTATTTTGCAGTGGAAATGGATATTTCGGAGATAAAATTGCCAGTTCGATTAATGGTAACGGCATAGAGTGGGCCGTTGACTTGGACAGCGTTTCGAAACAATTAGTTAAGCACAATCCGCCCAAAGAAGTACCAGATGAAATTACTAATCGCCCCGACGTATTTAAAGGTTTAAACACCTACAATAGCGGTAATGATCCCGAATATGCCCGTTTGAAAGGAGAGGTTAGTCGTCTCAGGGTACGTAGGGGTGAAGTGCAAAGAGACAGCAATGAGTTTAAAGAAATAGACGATCTGTATCGTGCCGCTTCGACTAGAGCAAGTGAATACTATCAAGGAAAAATGAATGAATGTAAAATGGAGTCCTATCGGAATGTGCTTTCCGAACGCGAAGGAGAATTTGCTGAGGCCAAGGTCGCGGCGGTGGGTGGATCCTGGGAGAAGATGAAAGGGTTTTGCGCCAAAATTGAAGGCCACGGCGCCATCATAGATCTTGCCCGCAAGGTGGTAGACGGGGATGCCACGGCCAAGGAGATGATGGAAAACGTCCTGAATTATCGGATGTCCGTGGCGCTCGGTCTGCCCTTCGAAGGTCCAAAAACCGCTGCGCCGGAACAGCCAAAACCGCCTATGGCCTCCAGCAAGGCCGGTGAGCCACCACAGCTTGATGTGCAGATTCCTCCCCATGCCGCTGCTCAGCTGCCGAGAGGGCCGCGGGGTTGGAAAAAGAAGAATTTTAATTGGAATGATTGATAAACAACAGGAAGAGAATGATTTCACCGCGGCTCCCCAAAGAAAAGATTGCTCCGGCCGGATGGTCCCCTAGACGGTCCGTTCCGTGCGGACCGGGAAATGGAACTGAAAAATACGCTGAATCT
>JAITDG010000025.1 GCA_031282685.1 Puniceicoccales bacterium
AGTTGCGCAGCCAAAGGCGGCCCACCGTCGCCGCCAGGGGAGCATTCCGTTCCTGCTCCCGGCCATGGAGATAGCGCAGCGGATCCAGGGCGATCGGTTCCGGCTCCAGCAGTGGTGCCCCAGCGGAGTCCGCCGCCGCGGCGATCGCTGTCCGGACCTCTTCCGGCACATCTCCCAGCACCAGAGGAACTGAGGGGCGGGCGATGGCGGCCTTTTCCCGGGCGATGGAGACCAGGTCCGGACCGAGCAAATCGCAGTGGTCCAGGCCAATGGAAACAATTGCGCCAACTTTCGCGGCCACGGCAGCGGTAGCATCGCAGCGGCCCCCCAGGCCGACCTCCAAAATCGCCACCTCCACCTCGCTGCGCTGAAAATGGTCCAAGGCCATGGCGGTAAGGATCTCAAAGCCGGTCGCATACTCTTTCCCCATCCGGTCGGCCAGGGCCGTCCAGCGGAGCAGGAGGGCGCGGAGGGTACAATCGTCTATGGCCTTGCCGTCCACCCGAATGCGCTCATTCCAGCGGACCAGGTGGGGCGAAGTGTAGAGCCCCGTGCGGAGACCCACTCCCCGGAGACCGCGCTCCAAAAGCGCACACACGGAACCTTTTCCGTTCGTCCCGGCTATCTGCAAAAAAGGCCCATCCGGTCGGACAGCCCCCAACGATAGTAGGCGCCGAACCCGTTCCAGCGGCCAGCGGCCCTCCCACCGCCCATCCCGCCGCAGGGCCAATCGTTCCAGAAGTCCGGCCAGCTCGCCATTCATCGCAATAGTCCGGCCAGGAAAGAATTAGGGCTGCTCCGACGCCCTCGCCCGCTCCCGGAGCAGGTCGTGGGTGCTGACGAGGGGGCCAATGACTTTAATCCCCTGCCTCCAAGCAGATTGCGCCAAAGAAGAGAGGCGATGGAAGGTGGGCATGCGCAGGTGGCAAGGCAAGTACTGGGACTGGTCGATGCGGCGCTGAATGGTGGCCGCCAGGGACAGAAGCCTTTCCGGATCCAAATCGAAGGCGCTAGCGAAACAGCGGCGCAGGTCCTCCGGCAGTTCCGGAAAGGCCCCCACGTCCCCCTCCAGGTGGGACAGGGCCCCCACCAGCTCACTGCTCCGGAGTCCATCGGCCTGAAGTCGCTCCAGCAAAAGCGGATCCAGGGCCCAGCTCCGCTCCCCCGAGGGAAGCAGGATAGGCCGCAGGTTGCGAACGACCGGTAGGGTCCCGGGCGATACGGCCAGCAGGACGGCCGTGCGGGAGGTAGGCGCGCCGGCGAGGAGATGGCCGTTCCGCAGTCCATGGCGGGACACCTTCTCGCGCAGGGCATTCCAGTCCAAATCTGCGGCCGAATCGGCGAGCTCCGAGACCCCCAAAAATGGCCGAACGGTCCGGCCAGCCGGGCAGGGACCCCGTTCCCGGGACAAATCCGCCGAAGTATCCAGTGCAGTATAGCTAAACACTTCAAAAAGATAGGCCGTTTGCCGCGCGGCCGCCTCCGAGTCGAAGGGAACGTCTTGCCGGCGGAGGAGGTCATGCAAACCCGCCAGGCCGAGGCTCAAACTGCGACATCGGTTGCGGTGCCGCACGGCACCGGCAGAGTGTAATTTTGTAATAGAGAGGACATTGTCCAGCGTTTCGATTGCCAATCGTACCGTACGACAAAATCGTTCCCGATCCAAAGCGCCGTCGGGGCCGAGGTGGGCCGGCAGGGAAACGGTTCCAAAGGCGCTGCACCCCACTTCCCCCCGCTCCAGGGCCATCGCGTTTTCGCCGAACAAACTAGAAGATTCAACGATCCCTTCGGCGCCGGCCTGTCCCCGCTGAAAACTGTCCGAAAAGGCCAGGCAGGGGAAGCCGGTCTCGAATACACTCGCGAGAATTTTTTGCCAAAGTTCCTCAACGGGAATACATTTAGACCATATGGACCCCTCGCGGGCCCGGACTTCGCAGCGGCGATAGCGATCCGCAAATTCCTCCCCGCCTGCAAATAGCAGCTCGGGCACTTCGTTGGGCTGGAAGAGGGTCCACTGGCACTTGCCTTCGGCCAGCCGCTCCATGAATAGGTCCGGAATCCAGAGGCAGGTGCGCAGACTGTCCCGCCGACCGCCGGCGTCCTTGGGGCAAATTTTTTTTCGAAATTCGATAAATTCTTCCACATCGCCGTGCCAGAGAGTCAAATAGGCACAGCCCGCACCGGAGCGGCGGTGGCTACCCTGATTCGCGATGGACAGCTGGTGCCGGTGCAAATCCAAAAAAGGCGCGATGCCCTCGGAAATTCCCCGGGATCCGCCGATCCGACTGCCACGGCCACGGATATGGGACCAGGAGCCGCCCAGGCCAGCGCCCCAGCGGGAAGCGAAGGCGTTCTCCGCGATTCCCCGCACCATGATATCCTGCATATTGTCTTCCAAAACATACACATAGCTCGGCAACAGGTGGGGAGAGGCGCTGCCGGCGTAGAGAAGTGTGGTGGAGGCGGGGCAAAATTCGAGTCGACTAAGTGCGCCATAGAGCTCGATAATCTTCTCCGTACGCAATTTTTCCTCCGTCTCCACGTGCAAACCCATGGCCACCCGCATCCAAAACCACTGGGGTAGCTCGATAATCTTTTCTCCGTCCCGCAGAAGAAATTCCCGATAGAGCAAATCAAAAGCGCTCCAGTCAAAGAGCTTATCCCTTGCCGGCTCCAACTGGCGGGCGAGGACTCTCCGGTCCATGGCCATCAGTCGCGGATCCAGCAGGCCCAGCGCCGTGGCCCGGTCGATGTATTCGGAAAATTTCTCTCGGAGAAGTGTTTGCGCCATTTCCCCATCGCTGCCGTCGCAGGACTCGCCGAAAACCTCCTCCCGCAGGAACTGGCGGCCCAGAGCCGTTCCCAGGGGACCGTAGCGGGGGTCCTCCTTGCAGCGGCGCAGAGCGTTGGAGAGGACGACGTTCCGCAATTCGCCGAGGGTTGGGCCGTCGGGCAGGGACCGCAGCAGGACAGGGATCAGTTCCTCCGCGGCCAGCGGCAGCTGCGATTCTCGGAGCGGCTCCGCCAGCCACTTCTCCCAGAGCCCATCGCCCCAGCAGCGGACGGCCCCGTCGCCGTAGCGCACGAAACAGGCCGTCCGCTGGCCGACCGACTGCTCCAATTTTGCCCGCTCCTGTCTCCTCCTTTCCCGGTAGGCGGCATAGGCAACGGCCACTCGATCTTCCCCTTGGAGCAGCAGTTCTCCCTGGACCGCGTCCTGAATGGCCTCCATTTCCACGACGGGAGCTGCCGCCTGCAGGACAACGCGCCGCTCGACGGCGAGGGCGAGGGCCGGCGCCTTCTCTTCCGATTCCCCATGAGCCAGAAGAGCCTTTCGGATAGCCACCTCGATCTTCCCCCTATCCCAGGGGACAACCTGCCCATTCCTCCTTCGCACCCGCAGATCCATGGCCAACCGGCTAGGCGACGACGGCACCCGGCGCAACGGGAAATTCCCTCGGCCTCTCCCGTTCTACTTTTTAAACTATTTCTTCACATAAATATTGCGTCCGCACCCGCTCGGCCACAAACTCCCGTCGCCGTGGAAAAACTCTGTCTTACAGCACCGCAACGGACTCACCCCGGCGCGAATATTGCCCCCTTCTCCCCGCCCACTGAATTGGGGTTGTCGGCTGCCGCGGAAGAAACTAGCGCCGTCTGCCGGAAAATTTCGCCCCCGCGAACGACCCCGCTGCAGCTGGACAAAGTTAAAAAAGCAAAGGTCGCGGAGCCAGCAGGCACCCTGCCCGAAAAGGACATATTTCCGGTCGGCAACTTGAAGTTCTACCTGCCCAACCACAGAACCGAAAGCTACCAGGGAACTTTGGCGCGAACGCATAGATTTCACGAATTCGACGTCCTCTGCGAAATAGCGCCCCTTCTGCCGGAACACGCCGTGATCCTAGACATCGGCGCTAACATCGGAAACCATAGCCTCTTCTTTGGAGCCCAGGAAAAGGTAGAACGGGTGATCGCCTTCGAGCCAATTCCAGAAACTTTCGAAATTCTCCAAAAAAACGTCCAACTCAACGACCTCCAAAGCAAAATTGACGGCCACAACATCGCCCTCGGCGAAGAGGACGGCCAGTTGGCGATCGCCTGGTATAGCCCGGACTGCACGGACTGCACGGTCCTGAAGAGAGAAAAGGACGGAACGGGGACCATCCCGGCACGGAAACTGGATTCCCTCGCCGGCGAACTCGGCATGGATCGCATCGATTTCGTGAAGCTCGACGTGGAGGGCTTCGAGTCCTTCGTTTTCGCCGGGGCGCGGGAAACATTCGAAAAATTCAAGCCGCCCTATGTGCAGGTGGAAATTTACGAGGTCCACCCGATCAAGGCCCTGCGGAACCAATTCCCGCGGGGCGATGCCATCCGAAACGCACTGAGGGACATGGGCTATGAGCTGAAAAAGAAATTCCCTGACGGGCGCAATTACCTCTACGGCCGGGCCGAAGGGCCAAAGTGAATTTCTAGGCTCGCGGAGATCGGCAGCGGCGCCATGGGGATGGGATAGGGACTCACTTCGGGTCCCGGACCATGGAATCACTGGACGAGGAGCACATGCGACTGGCCCTAGGGGAAGCCGCTCTAGCCCTAGAAGAGGATGAAGTTCCCGCCGGGGCAGCCATCCTGCGGGGCCGGGAGCTGCTGGCGCTGGCTCACAACCGCGTGCGGGCCACGGGAAATCCGACAGCCCACGGAGAGATGCTGGCCATCGCCGCCGCCGCGGAGCGGGTCGGCGACTGGCGCCTCTGCGGCTGCACGCTTTACTGCACCAAGGAGCCGTGCCCCATGTGCGCCGGCGCCTGCGTCATGGCCCGGCTGGACCGGGTGGTCTACGGCATCGCAGATCCGGCCATGGGCTGCCTGGGCGGCGGTCCCTGCGACCTGTCCCGGATGGCGCACTTTAACCACCGCTTCCCCGTCCAAGGCGGCATCCTGGCGGAGGACTGCCTGGCCCTTCTCCGCAATTTTTTCCTACCCAAGAGGGGAAAAAGGCAAGGGTAAGCGACTCGGCAACATTCTCAGCTCTTTCACAAAAACATTGCGCCGATCCCCGTCCGGCCACAGACTTCCGCCGCCATGGAAAAGCTCTGTCTCACAGCACCGCAACGGACCCACCTCGGCGCGAATATTGCCCCCTTCTCCCCGCCCCCTGAATTGGGGTTGCCGATTGCCACGGAAAGAATTAGCGCCCGCCGCCGGAAAATTTCGCCCCCGCGGACGACCCCGCTGCAGCTGGACAAAGTTAAAAAAGCAAAAGTCGCAAAGCCCGCAGGTACCCTGCCCGAGAAGGACATATTTCCAGTGGGCTCCTTGCTCTTCTGGCTGCCAGATTACAAAACCGATTGGAATCAGAAAGTGCTGGTCAGTACGAAGCAGCTGCACGAAATTGACATTTTGAACCATGTGCTGCGCCTTCTGCCGGAACATTCCGTTGTCCTAGACGTCGGCGCCAACATCGGGAACCACAGTCTATTTTTCAGGTCTCAGAAAAAAGTGGACCGGGTGATCGCCTTCGAAGCGCTGCCACAGCTCAGAAAAATCATTCAAACGAATATCGAATTGAATGGTCTCCAGAGGAAAATAAATCTTAAATCCTTTGCCCTCAGCGATAAAAATGAGCAGCTGTCCATTGCCGCCTTCAACCCAAAGCACGCGGGCAGCACTACACTAAAGAAAGATAGGAACGGGACCATCGGCGCGCGAAAATTGGACTCCCTCGCCGACGAACTCGGCATAGATCGCATCGACTTCGTGAAGATCGACGTGGAGGGCTTCGAGTCCTTCGTTCTCGCCGGGGCGCGGGAGACTTTTGAAAAATTCAAACCGCCCTACGTGCAGGTGGAAATTCACGAGGTCCATCCGATCGAGGCCCTGCGGGACCAGTTCCCCCCGGCGATGCCATCCGGAACGCACTCGCGGACATGGGCTATGAGCTGAAAAAGAAATTCCCCGACAGGCGCAATTACCTCTATGGCCGGGCTGGTTGAGGGTGGCCGACCGATTTTTTCGGAAGCGGCACTTTGCCATTGACATTGGAGCGGAAATAGCTTCCATCCACTCTTTCTTTACGCATTATATGGAATTGGATTACGTAGAAGTAGACGGCAAAGTGGTTTCCGTATTGCCCGGGACCATGTTCCGGGTTGAGCTGGCCAACGGCCACATGGTGCTGGCGCACATTTCCGGGAAATTGCGCAAGAATTTCATCAAACTCACCAACGGCGACATGGTGCGCATGGAGGTGAGCCCGCGGGATGTGGAGAAGGGCCGCATCATCTACCGGCTCCGCAATGCCACCGCGAATCGGGGCGCCCCCGTCCGCAGTTTCGGCCCCCGCCGCCGCCACTAGTGGAACTTCTCCCCGGATCGGAGGCCGCACGGACCGAGCTAATCCATTTTCTGCTTGCGAAGGGGGAGGGTATTTCTGGAATGCCCACCGCGCCGAGATAGCTCAGCTGGTAGAGCAACGCATTCGTAATGCGTGGGTCGTGAGTTCGAATCTCATTCTCGGCTCCATGCAAAGTGGACGGAGTTCGATCCGGTCCATGTTCTAAGTTTTAACAATCCCTTACCATGCCAATGTTTGAAGATTCTGAAGGAGACGGGGGGGCCGTCCTCTCGTTCGATGAGCGCCGCGGGGACGACGGCGAAGCCTACCAGTCCCTTAACGGCACCGACGGACCGGCCGATGAAAATCACGGCCGCGAAGAAGGCGGCCGAGGACGGGGCGGCGGCCGGCGGGGGCCGGACGGAGCGATCCTCCGGGCGCCCCGGGGCCGCGGGAAGGTGCAGGTCCTGCCGGAGGAAAATTCTCTGCCACCGGACGATCCCTTCGCCGACGACGGTCCCGGCGAGGGCCGCAGCGGCGGACAGAACAGGGGGAACCGGTTCCGGGGCGGCCAGCAGCGGCCGGCGCCGGGCGGCCGGCTACCCCAGCGGGGCGGGAACGGCGCGGCCCGGGGCGGCGCCATGGAACCGGGCCGGGGTCCGCGGCCGGGACCCGCGGCCGGCCTACGGAGAAGCCCCTACGGCGGCCTGGGTTTCTGGGAAAAAATTCAGTCGGAGGCGGCACTGGATGCGGCCCGCGCGGAGTTTTTCTCGGGAGCCACTCCAATGGACCTGCAGGAGATTCAAAATCTCAGCGGCGAGCAGATGGCGGAGCTGGCCGCCTCCCTGGAGATGGACTGGGAGCCGTCCCTGCGCCCCCAGCTGGTGGAAAACTGCCTGCGGCGGGCGGCGGAGGGTCGCACGGCCATCGCCGCTAGCGGCACATTGGAGCTTCTGTCGGACGGAAATGGCTGCCTCGTCTGGGCCCGGGACCGCTTCGAGCCGAGCCAGTGGTCCCCCTTCGTGCCCCGCTGCCTCATTCGCCGCCATGGCCTCCGCCGGGGACAGGAATTGCGCCTGCTGACCACTTTTCCCCGGGCAAACGGCCCCCACCTCTGCGCCCTGGGCCTGGAACAGGTGATGGGGCAAAATCCCGGAGAAGCGGCGAAAATTCCGCAATTCAAAGAACTTATCCCCTACTACCCGACCGAGCGGCTCCTGCTGGAGAACGGCGCCGAGGAGGCGGGCCAGCGCCTGTCCCTCCGCATCGTGGATCTGGTCTCGCCGATCGGCCTGGGCCAAAGGGGGCTCATCGTGGCGCCGCCCCGGACCGGAAAAACCGTCCTGCTGCAGGCCTTCGCCAACGCCATCGCCGCCGTCCGTCCGGACGCCCAGGTCTGGATCCTACTCATAGATGAACGGCCCGAAGAAGTTACGGACTTCCGCCGCATGGCCAGGGGCGAGGTGTTCGCCTCCACCTTCGACGAGACTCCGGACCGGCACGTGCGGCTGGCGGAGATGGTGATCGAAATGGCCCGGCGGCGGGTGGAATGCGGTCAGCACGTGGTAATTCTGTTGGATTCCATCACCAGGCTGGCCCGCGCCTACAACGCCGTAATGCCGGCCAGCGGACGCATCATGAGCGGAGGAATCGACGCCAACGCCCTCCAGGGGCCGAAAAGTTTCTTCGGCTCCGCCCGCAACATCGAGGGCGGCGGCACTTTGACCATCCTCGCCACGGCGCTGGTGGAGACGGGCAGCCGCATGGACGACGTCATTTTCGAAGAATTCAAGGGCACCGGCAACATGGAGCTGCAGCTGGACCGGGACCTGGCGGATCGGCGCATCTACCCGGCCATCAACGTGGCCCGCAGCGGCACCCGCAAGGAGGAGCTGCTCTACCACCCGGACGAGCTGTCCCGCATCTACCTGTTCCGTAGGGCGGTTGTCGGGCTTAACTCGGCGGAAGCCGTGGACATGCTCATCCAGCGGGTCAAAAAGACGAGCACGAACGTGGAGTTCCTCATGACTCTAAACCGTGGCTAGAAAAAGTGGCCCCCGCGGCCCCAAAGGGGCCGCGGGGCAGCTCCCGTCCGGACCCCGCCGGAGAGGGTGCGCCGTTTCGCTCCTTTGGAAAAATATTTCCCCATTCCGGAAAAGTTCCTTGCGTCGGCGGGCCCATTCCGCTTGCTCGGATGCCGGACGGGGGGTTAGCTCAGTTGGTTAGAGCACCAGCATGACACGCTGGGGGTCGCCGGTTCGAATCCAGTACCTCCCACCATTGTCCCGCAGGATTTTGCGTCCATTTGCACCGCCGACGTTGACTTGTAAAAAAATTTTGCTTGCTCCGGCTAATTTTCCCTACAACAATGGGCTGTGTGTTCTTGCATTCCTAAAAGAATTGTGGGGGGCATCCTTGCCGTCGCTGCCTCCCTAGCCACCACGACATGGGGCCACGACATCCAGTGGTCCGCCGGGGGGAGCGGCACAAGAAACAACATTGCCGGTAATATTGCCGGTGGTGGCAGCATTTTTCCCAGCTCCGCAGATGACCATCTCGTCAAATTCCCCGAAGGGGAAAGTGACCTATACTTTCCAGAAAGCACGTTCCTTTTCCAGCAGCAGATAGTGGTAGATAAAAGTTTCTCACTAGAAGGGGCAGATAATCCCGGTGGGGGAAGGACCGTATTCCAGATGGAAAATAAAAACTACGCTAAAACATTAGTAGATAATCAAATAAATGAAAAAACAGGCGCATATCCCCACGCTCCAACTGCGCGCTATTTCTACTTCTACAATGAAAGTACCCCTTCAAGTGGCAGTGCAAGTGGCACTAGCAATATCGACTTCATCGGCGTTGCTGAATCGTTCGTCAATAATTCACATATAAAAGCCGGAAATTATCTTACGCCAGGCAATTCCACATTGGATGCCGGCTATTCGGGCGGGGCAATTAGGACTGACGGGGAATTCTCCGACGCCGTTCAAAGTTGCCTATTTAGCAATAATTCGACCTGCTACGGCAGCGGGGCGATCTATTACAGCGGAGATTTCGTCTGCACAGCTCAAAGCGCCGTCTTTGCGGACAACTCGATCGGCGACTCCGGCGGAGCAATCCATGTTGAAAAATCGATCTATGGCCCAGAAGGTGGTTTCATTGATTTGAGCGGTTTTTCATTCCGGGGGAACGTGTCGAATAATCCCTATGGGGGAGCAATTTACTGCGGCGAAAATGCCAAGCTGGCGGCCCAGTCCGACGACGTGATTTTTACGGGAAATTGGGCAGGCAGTCTCGACGGCGGGTCCACAGCCCCGGCCACTGCCCCAGCCGGCTACGGAGCCTTCAACCGGCCCAACAGTTTGCACTTTGCAAACCTCGGCGGCGAGAATACGGTCGCCATCGGCGCCAACGAAGGCCGTACCTTCCGCAACTACGATCCCATCTCCGGCAATGTAAGCGAGTCTGGCGCATTTGCTGAGAACCTAATTTTCCAAATTAACCCGGAAACCGAACAGACGGGGACAGTGCTCTTTGACTGGTACCGGTCCGACATTTGGTTCCAGTCGGCCACCGTATCCCATGGCACCATGGTCCTGCGGAATGGAGCCTCCTTCGGCGCCGGCACGGATAATTTTTTCAACAAATCTAAAAACGACGGCGTTTTCACTCTAGAGGGGAACGCCACGCTGCGGGTCGTCTACTGCCACGACAGCGACGACTACGAGTTCAACAATGGCGCTTTTAGCGCTACGCACCGGTCGATAGCCTACGATTCGACGACAATGCGCAGTGAAATCGGCGCCGGATCGGCACATCTGTATGGGAAAATGCAATTCGTTTTGCCGCCAAATTTTGACGAAAATGTCAGCCTACTTAGCCTTCCCGGCGCCACAGTCACCGTCTACGATTCGGCTTCCATAAATGTCGGCGTGAGCGACTTTAACGAAGACACGTTCCAAATGGTATCGGGTCAGTCGGCGATTCTGCTGGATTGCCAGAATTTGGTCTGGAGTAAATCTCCTCTCGAGTTCGATTGCGACGGGGAAAGCATTCCTCACGTGCGGTCCGGCCACATTTTTCACGTTTGGAAAAATGCCACGCAGATTCTGATGAGCTTTATTATTATTAACAAAAATCAATCGAGCTCGGGCAGTTTGAGTTCCAGCGGAGGCAGCCCATCCTCCAACTCCAGCGGCTCCAGTGACGCCAGCTCCAGCGGTGCCAGCTCATCCCTAGCGTCCTCCGGTTCTGCCAGCTCCAGCGGTGCCAGCTCATCCGTGGCGTCCTCCGACTCCAGCAGTTCGGACGGCTCTTCCACCGGGATACCGCGCAAATCACCGGGCGACGGATGGCTCGCCGGCGTAGCCCTAGTGAATGGCTGCTGGGACCTGCCCGACGCGCTCCCCAGGGAAAAGGTGGCCCTCTTTCTCGCCGCTGGCGGCGGGAGAGAACGGTACAGAGTTGGTTCCTGCATCGAACTGCGCAGTTCCGCCCTCACCGCCGGTTTGACGGGCAAGGTCGGTCCGCTGGTCTGCGGCGCCTTTTTTGAGGGTGTAAGAGCCAACGTTCACACAGAGACTAAGTTGCATAGAATTTTGCAGTTCTTCGGCTCGGGACGGGCTCTGGCCACCGGCGGCGGCATATTCTCGCGGCTGGATTTCTCCCGCATAGGCACTGGCCGGCCCTTTTGGGAAATCGCCGGCCGGGCCGGAAGCCTCCGCAACCAATGGCACGGCCCAGTCCCCGAAACAGAGATATCCTTCAAAGGGCAAGTTCCCTACTGGGGCGTCTGGTCCCAGCTGGGCTGCCGCTGGGAAAATCATCTAAAGTATGCCTTAGAACTCTACGGCAAATATCTATGGTCTCACTTGGGCCACAAAAACTTCGCGAACGAGGAAATTTCTTTCCGGCCGTCCGATTCCCACCGAGTGCGCCTGGGATTCCGACTCTCCCACCCGCCGCATTGGAAATTAATGCCTTGGCTCGGAGGATACTATGAGCGAGAACTGGCCGGAAAGATTCGGGGCGCGGTGGGCGTTTTGTCAGTTCCACAATCTTCATTGAAGGGCAGCCGCGCGGCCGGCGAATTCGGCCTGTCCTACCGTCCCGCCCCGGCCGTGCTGATAGACCTATCCCTGCACGGCTCCGTCGGCAGGCGGAGGGGCGTCGGCGCCGTCCTTAGGGCAAAGCGCGAATTCTAAGTCTATTACAGAAAAATCTCCCCCACTCCAGGGGACGTCCGCGGGGAAATTTTTCCAACCCACGCCACCGCCCATCGCGAGGGAAATAGCCTACGGCCCAACAATAAAAGCATTTTTTTGAAATTTTCTTTTTACTTAACAATGAATGCAAGTAAAATTCGCGCCGAGGAATTGCTATGAGTTTAGGTAACAAATTGGCCGCTATGTACGCAAATAAATTTACCTCTGGCATCATTGAGCTAGACCCTCAATCGAGTATTGCTAATATTGTAAAGGGAACAATCCCTGATATGGGACGTCCCGCAATAACAAGTGGCAAGCTAGTGATTTCGGCTAGAACATTCTGCTTAAATCTCCCCAAGATTATAGGCGAAGTAAATAGAGGAAACGCTGAGGAGTTTTTAAAACTATTTGGAGTCGAATGTGCAGGTTTTTTTAATTTTTCCAGAGGCAAAATT
>JAITDG010000027.1 GCA_031282685.1 Puniceicoccales bacterium
CAAAATTACGAAGGCGCCATAGTTTTATGGATCTGCCTCCGAAAGGGATGGCAATTTTTCCGGACCTCCGCCGCCCGCTGTGACTCTTCTTCTCGTTGACAGCTCGCTTTGCCGAACTAGCCGTTTTCCTATGGTTAGAAGATTTTGCGTACTACTGCTGGGCAGTATCTTTTTGGCGGGCTGCCAAACGGTTCCGATCGGTCCGACGCCGGAAGAGACGGTCTGTAGCGAAGAGTGCGGCGATTCGGCCCATTTCCGCAGCCGCTGCGCCTACGGACGGAAAGGTCTCGTTGGCCGGGTACACTTTGACTTCGATGGCGCGAAGGTGTCGGAGGGGGATCGGCAGGCCCTAAAATCCGTTGCCCTAGAGCTAAACAACTACCCGGAACGGGGCGTTCTGCTGGCGGGATTCTACGATGGAAAAGGAAAAGAAGACTATAATCTTTCGCTGTGTCAGAAGCGCATTGAGGCAGTCGCGGAAATTCTTCAGTCAGAGGGCGTTGTCCCTAGCCGCATGAAGGGCGAGCCGCGGAACGTGGCAGCGGAACCGCAGCCGGGCGGGCAGGCTAAGCTGAGCCGACGCGTGGACATTCTGTTCCGCTAGGGGCGTTCCCGGAATAGGGGAAAACTCCGTTGTCTTTCTCCGGGGAAAGGCGGCTTGCGGCCGTTGCCCGCTGGGGAGGATTGGCGAAAGCGGGCCCGCTGGGACTGCGGTTCAACGGGATGGCAAATTGGGAGCGGTTGGCGGCGGCGGGAGGAATTGCGGCGCTTGCCTTTCTCTTTGTCGCCGCAAGGCTTCCGCCGTGGAAGATTGGGAGGAGCTCTACCAGGAAATCATTCTGGAGCACAGCCGCAGGCCACGCAACTATGGCCTTCTGGCGGAAGCTGATGGACGTGCTACCGGCCACAATGCGAGCTGCGGGGACAGCGTGGCCGTGGCCGTGCGGCTGGGCGGCGAACGGCTCCAGGCGATCCGATTTAGCGGCGAAGGCTGTGCCATTTCCCGTGCGTCCGCTTCCCTGATGGCCTCCTCCCTCGAAGGTTTGGAATATGCGGAGGCGCTACGGCGGATCGACGGGGCAATTCGAGCCCTCGGCGGCGGCGAGCCGGCGGACCTCGGCCCCTGTGCCGTCCTGCTGGGGGTCCGCAAATTCCCCATGCGCAGAAAGTGCGCCACGCTGCCCTGGCACGCTCTACGGGAAGCGCTGGCCGATGCGAACGCGTCCGCCTGTGCCGTGGCCAATTTGAAAAAACCCTGCGGATCAGCGGCCAACGACGGATAGGCCCCGGAAGGCGGGATGTTTGGCTAGGGGGGCCAGCTCGGCCAGATTGATGGAGGCGCTAAACGGATGGTGTGGGCGCAGTTCACGGATGCCATCGCCCAGCTGCACATCGACGATGAGTCGGGCCGGGCCGCCATTGCGGGACAGGTAGTCCGCCAGTGGAACCATGGCCGATGCCAGCCGTTCCCGGTCGTCGCCGGAGAAGGTGAGGTGAATTTCGCCGCGGCCGAAAGAGCGGGAAATGTACTCCTCTATGCCGTAAACTTCTGCGCCGTTCCAGTCCCGCCGATCGTCCTGGATGCGGATGGTCCCCCGTACCGCCAAAATGCTGCCGGCGGTGAACAGCTGGCCGTAGCGGTCGTAGGTGTCCGGAAAAAAATTAATCTGCAAATCTCCTTGCCGGCAGCTGAATTGCACGTGGGCCCAGAGCCGATTGGTCGTTTTTGTGATTTTTTTGGTCACCTCTCCGACGCAGCCCACGACTGTGAAGGGCTGACCATTGCGCATCTGATTCCCGTTCTGCGGAATGGAGTCGATGGAGCGCTCCAGCCCCAGCAGCGCGTCGAGGGGGTGGCCTGACAGGTAGAACCCGAGTAATTCCTTCTCGTGGTGTAGTTTTTCCTCCTGAACCATGGGTCTTCCGACCGGCTCGATGAGGCTCTCTAGCGGATTGGCCGGCATGAGACCGGAATTGACGAAAAAATCTTCCTGGAGCGTGTTTTTTTGCTCTTTGAGGTGGGACTTGGCCCGGATGATGCGGTCGAGGGACTGGATCAGCTGCAGTCGGTCCGTGCCGAAGGAGTCGAAGGCGCCGGACAGGATCAAATTTTCATAGACTCTGCGGTTGTTGGTTTTCGGATCGGCGCGGAGGGCAAAGTCGGCGAAACTTCCGTAGGGGCCGTTGGCGCTCCGCTCCGTCAGAATCCCCTGGGTCGCACTGGTGCCGACGCCCTTTATGGCACCGAGGCCGAAGCGAATAGAGTTACTCTCCGGAACGGGAGTGAAGCTCTCCTCGGAGCAGTTGATGTCCGGACCGAGGACCGGGATGGCGGCGGCGGCCGCTTCGGCCAGGAAAAAGGCCAGCTTGTCCGGGTTGCCCAGTTCGGCGGAGAGGACGGCGGCGAAAAATTCCAGCGGAAAGTGCGCCTTCAGGTAGGCGGTCTGGTAGGAGATTACGGCGTAGGAGATGGAGTGAGATTTGTTAAATCCGTAGCCGGCAAACTTTTCCAGCGTGTCAAAGATCTCGTTGGCCTTCCTTTCGCCGATGCCGTTGGTCCGCGCTGCTCCCTCCACGAAGACGGCCCGCTGGGCGTTCATGACTTCCACCTTTTTTTTGCCCATGGCCCGCCGGAGGATGTCGGCGCCGCCGAGGCTATAGCCGGCCACCAGTCGGGCCGCCTGCATGACCTGCTCCTGATAAATCAGCACGCCGTAGGTATTTTTGCAGACCTTCTCTAGCACCGGGTGGCCGTAGCGGACCGTACTCGGGTCCTTTTTCCGCCGCACGTAGTCCGGGATCCACTCCATCGGGCCGGGCCGGTAGAGGGCACTCAGGTCGCTGATATCGTCGATGCTGTTCACACCGAATTGTCTACAAAGTGCCCGCATGCCGCCCGATTCCCCGAGCTGGAACACACCCGCGTTGTCGCCGGAGTTGATGAGCCGGAAGGTGTCGCCATCGTCCGGCGGGATGGTGCGGATGGAGAAGTCCGGGAAGCGCTTGCGGATGAAGCGGACCACGTCGGCGATGATGGTTAACGTTTTGAGGCCCAGGAAGTCCATCTTCAGGAGGCCCAGCTTTTCCACGTAGTCTTTGGAGTACTGGGTCGTGAGGTTCCCGTCCTGGAGGGTCACCGGCGCAAAATTTTCCGTCGGCTGGTCCGAAATTACCATGCCGCAGGCGTGAGTGCCCGTGTTCCGCACGGTCCCCTCGATGATCTTCCCTTGCTCTATCAGGTCTTTGAGCAGCGGATTCCGCTTCATTTCATCCCGCAGCTCCTGGGACCGCTCCACGGCGCCGGCCAGGTCGATGCCGAACTCCTCTGGGATCATTTTTGCGATGCGATTGGCCTCACCATAGGGTATGTCATTGACCCGCAATAAATCCCGCAGCACCATCTTTGCGCCGAAGGTTCCGAAGGTGATGATGTTGGCCACGCCGTTGCGGCCGTATTTTTGTCGCACGTAGTCAATTACCTCGTCCCGCCGCCGCATACAGAAGTCGATGTCGAAGTCGGGCGGGGAAATGCGCTCTGGGTTCAAAAAGCGCTCGAAGAGTAGTCCGTAGCGGAGCGGATCCACGTCCGTGATCCGGAGGGCGTAGGCCACGATGGAGCCGGCGCCGGACCCGCGGCCGGGGCCGACCGGTATGCCGTTCCGGTGGGCCCAGTTAACGAAGTCCTGAACCACTAGAAAGTAGTCCGTGAAGCCGGCTTTGCCGATGACGGACAGCTCCATCTCCATGCGGTCGAAGATTCCCTTCGCCGTTGCGCCATAGGACAGGTTGGCCAGCGGTTCCTCCGTCGTTGGGCCGCCGGCCAGCCCGTAGCGCTCCCGTAAACCTTTCTCGCAGAGCGTGCGTAGGTAGTCCGCCTTCGACTGTGGCCGGCCGTCGGTCGGCCCCTCCTCCAGCGCAAAGACCGGGTAGTGGTTTTCCCCGTAGGGCATTTGAAATTCGCACATCTCCGCCAGTCGGAGCGTATTGGCCAGCGCGTCGGGCCGTTCGCCGAAGATCAGCTCCATTTCCGGATACGATTTCAAATAGAACTGGTGCTGAGCCATGCGCATGCGCTTCTCGTCGGCCAGCTTAGATGCGGTCTGGATGCAGAGGAGGGCGTCGTGGGCCCGCCAGTCCTCCCGATTCACGTAGTGCACGTCGTTCGTGGCAATCACCTTCACACCGCTCCGGTCCGCCAGCCGAAAGAGGTCCGGCAAAATTTTTTTCTGCTCCGGAATGCCGTGGTCCTGCACTTCGATGAAAAAGTTCTCCCGGCCGAAAATCCCCAAATAGCGGCCGAGTACTTCCTCTGCTCCGTCGAAGTCGTTCTCCAACAAACACTGTGGAATTTTTCCCTGGAGGCAGGCGGAGGAGGCGATGAGTCCTTCGCCGTACTTTTCCAGCGTCTCCAGGTCCACCCGCGGCTTGTAGTGGAATCCGCGTGTGTGAGATTGGGATGCGATGTGGCAGAGATTTTTGTAGCCGATGGCGTTCTTCGCGAAGAGGCAGAGGTGATAGAGCCTATTTTGCTCCCGGGGTGGCCTCTCGTCCATTTTTAAATCCCAGAGGGAGTAGGCTTCCATCCCCACGACCGCCCTCAGCCCGGCCTGGGCCGTTGCGTCCAAGAAATGCGGTACGCCGTAGACGTTGCCGTGGTCCGTCATGGCCAGCGCGCCCATGCCCAATTCCACTGCCCGGGCGCAGAGCCGATCCATCCGGCAGGCGCCATCCAGCAGACTGTAGTCCGTGTGCAGGTGCAGATGGACGAAGGGGGAACCCATTGGCCATTTCTAGCCGGATCGGCCGCCGGTCCGCGAGAAAATAAACCCCGCGCGGGCCAAACCGAAAGAAAATTGTTGCAACCAACGTATACAGAAACACATTGGGGCGGACGTGCCCCTGCGAAAACTTTTCGGACTGCTTCCGCTGGTCCTGGCATCGGTGCTGGGGGCGGCCCCGCCGAAAGTGTCCATCTGCGTGCCGGTCTACAACGAGGAGCCTTATGTGGCTGCCGCGTTGGACAGTGCTCTGAATCAGACGCTCGAGGACATCGAAGTGGTCTGCGTGGACGACGGCTCCACGGATGGCAGCCTGGCCATTCTCAAAAAATACGCCGCCAAGGATCCGCGCATCAGGATTTTGGAAAATGGGAAAAATCGGGGCTTACTTTACGCTCGCATGCGCTCCATCCTGGCATCGACTGGCGAATACGTTCTTTGCCTAGACTCCGACGACGAGCTCTTTCTGGACATCGCCCGGCTGGCCTACGAGAAGGCGAAGGAAACTGGCGCGGAGGTGGTGTTTTTTGAGTCGGAGCGGGTTTTGCCGGATGGCCGTCTGGAGCCCCCCGCCCCCTGGATGCCGCGGATGGAAAATTTTTCCGGCCGGCGGCCCGGCAGCGAGCTACTGGACGGTCTTGTGGAACAGCGAATGACTTGGAATTTGTGTTTTAAACTCTGGGATGGGAACCTAATCCGCTCCGCCTACCGAGAGCTGCGGCCCCTCGCCGAAAGCCACCACATCGTTACGGCGGAAGACCTACTCGTCTTCTGGCAGGCCGCCCGTTGGGCGGACGGCTACGCAATTTTGCCGGCCGTTGGCTATCGCTATCGGTTGGGGCGTGGCTTGGTCGCCCGCGATAGCAGCCTGGACTCTCAAAAAAAATACCTTACGGATATTTCTACGGTGATTGGAGAAATTTTTGCCGGAGAAAGCACTGCCGCCGGCCGCCGGCGGGCGGCGCTGGTTCTGCGGATGGGTGAGGGAAATGTGTTCCGCCGGGTCTCTGCCCTGCCGGCTCGGGATGGCCGCCAGGCCTTTCGGGACTACCTGGCTGCCTTTCCGCCCGACATAGCAAGGGATGTGGAGCGGGTCATGGAACGCTACGATCCCCGCTGGTACGGCTCCTGGCGGGCAGCGAAAATTCTGGGAAAGTGAACCATGCGAAAACTTCTCGGACTGCTTTCGCTGGTTTTGCCATCGGCACTGGGAGCGGCTCCGCCGAAAGTGTCCATCTGCGTGCCGGTCTATAACGTGGAGTCCTACGTGGCCGCCGCGTTGGGCAGCGCACTAAATCAGACGCTTAGCGACATCGAGATCGTCTGCGTGGACGATGGCTCAACGGACGGCAGTCTAGCCATTCTCAGAGAATACGCCGCCAAGGACTCGCGCATCAAAATTTTAGAAAACGGCAAAAATCGAGGCCTCCTTTACACCCGCATGCGCTCCATTTTAGAATCGTCCGGCGTCTACGTCCTCTGCCTAGATTCCGACGACGAGCTCTTTCCAGACGCCGCCCGGCTGGCCTACGAAAAGGCGGAGGAAACGGGGGCGGATGCGGTTCTTACGCTGATGTTGGAGGCGGATGGGAATGGCGCATTGGGTAACATCCAGCCATGGAAATTAGGATGGGATGCCACCGACCGGCCTCGGGATGGCAGGGAACTGCTCCTCCGCATTGCCAATGCGCGCGGGTTTGTCTGGACCATCTGGGACAAACTTTGGCGCGGGGAGAACATTCGAGCGGTGGCAGAACAGCTCATGCCCTTCGCCGAAAAACATCACGTCTACCTACTGGAGGACTTTTTGGGCTACTGGTACGCCGTAAAAAACACAAAGAGCTACGTCGTACTGCCCTACGTCAGTCATCGCTACTACATCGATCGAGGAATTGCGAAAAAGAACAAAAACACGGCAGAGATGAGCAAAAAGTTCAATGCCGATGCGGCCCTGGTTGTTGGAAAAATTTTGGCCGACGATCGGGAGTTGGTTGAAGTGCTGGGCGTGGAAAACATTCTCCGGCACCATACTACCTCCGTCTTTCGTTGCGCAGTTTCTCTGCCCCGGGAGGAGGGATGGGCTTCCTTTGGCAACTACCTGGCCGCCTTCCCGCCGGACATGGCAGGGGACGTGGAGCGGGCCATGGAGCGCTACGACCCCCGCTGGTACGGCTCCTGGCGGGCAGCGAAAATTCTGGGAGAGTGAACCATGCGAAAACTTCTCGGACTGCTCCCGCTGGTCCTGGCATCGGTGCTGGGGGCGGCCCCGCCGAAAGTGTCCATCTGCGTGCCGGTCTATAACGTGGAGTCCTACTTGGCTGCTGCGCTGGACAGTGCTCTGAATCAGACGCTCGAGGACATCGAAGTGGTCTGCGTGGACGACGGCTCCACGGACGGCAGCCTGGCCATTCTCAAAAAGTACGCCGCCAAAGATCAACGCATCAGAATTTTGGAAAATGGGAAAAATCGGGGAACGCTCTATGCCAGAGTTCGCGCCGTCCTGGCCACGGAGGGGGACTACGTTCTGTGGTTGGACGCCGATGACGAGCTTTTGCCGGACATCGCCAGACTGGCCTACGGAAGGGCGGAGGAAACGGGAGTGGACATTGTGTGCTTTTTTTCCGAGGTGCTGAGGGGCGATAAGGTCCTTTTTTGCTCACAGTTACGGGAAGAATTTCCCGGTCGGCGGCCCGGCAGCGAGCTCCTGGACAGGCTTACGGGGCAGCAAATCATTTGGAATTTGTGGTCTAACCTTTGGGGTGGGAACCTAATCCGCTCCACCTGCCGGCAGCTGCTACCCCTCGCCGAAAGCCGCCGCATCATCACGGCGGAGGATCTGCTCATCTTCTGGCAGACCGTCCGCAGTGCAGAAGGCTATGCGATTCTGCCAGCCGTCGGCTATCGCTACCGATTGGGTCGCGGATTGGCCGCCCGCAGTACCAGCGACATGAACTTTCGAAGGGAGTATCTCGCGGACATTTCTGCGGTGATTGGGGAAATTTTCGCCGGAGAAAGCACCGCCGCCGGCTGCCGTCGGGCGGAGCGGATTTTGCGGGCCGGGGAAAGCAATGTGTTCCGTCATGTAGCCGTCTTGCCGGAGCAGGAGGGCCGCCGGGCCTTTCGGGACTACCTGGCTGCCTTCCCGCCGCAAATGGCGCAGGATGTGGAGCGGGCCATGGAGCACTACGATCCCCGCTGGTACGGCTCCTGGCGGGCGACGAAAATTCTGGAAGAGTGAACCATGCGAAAACTTTTCGGACTGCTTCCGCTGGTCCTAGCATCGGCGCTGGGAGCGGCCCCGCCGCCAAAGGTATCCATCTGCGTGCCGGTCTATAACGTGGAGTCCTATGTGGCCGCCACGTTGGACAGTGCGCTGAATCAGACGCTTAGGGATATCGAGATCGTCTGCGTGGACGATGGCTCTACGGACGGCAGCCTGGCCATTCTCAAAAATTACGCCGCTAAGGACCCGCGCATCAAAGTTTTGGAAAATGGGAAAAATCGGGGAACGCTCTATACGCGCCAGCGCTCCATTTTAGAATCGTCCGGCGTCTACGTCCTCTGCCTCGATTCCGACGACGAGCTCTTTCCAGACGCTGCCCGGCTGGCCTACGAAAAGGCGGAAGAGACTGGAGTGGACGTTGTTCTCACGCTAGTGCACGGAACGAGCGAAAATGGCACAGTGGACGACATTCTCTCCTGGAAGATGGGATTTGGCGCCGTCGATCGTCCCCGGGACGGCAAAGAATTGCTTCTGCACCTCGCCCACTTGCGCGAATTCGTCTGGACTCTCTGGGACAAACTCTGGCGCGGGGAGAACATTCGAGCGGCGGCAGGACAGCTCATGCCCTTCGCCGAAAAAAACCACATCTGCATATCGGAAGATTTTTTGGAGTATTGGTATGCCGCGAAAAACATGAAAAGCTACGTCGTACTTCCCTACGTCAGCCATCGCTACTACGTGAACAGGGGAGCAACGAAGCGGAGCAAAAACAGGGCTGCAACGGATAAGAAATTCACTGGCGATGTGGCCCTAGTGGTAGGAAAAATTTTGGCCGACGATCGGGACCTGGTCGAAGTGCTGGGCACAGAAAACGTTTTTTGGTACTTCATACCGGTTGTGCTCCGGAAAGTTGCCGCTCTGCCGCAAAAAGAGGGCTGGGCCTCCTTTGACAATTATCTGGCCGCCTTTCCGCTGGACATGGCAGGGGACGTGGAGCGGGCCATGGAGCGCTACAACCCCAGCTGGTACGGCTCCTGGCGTGCGGCGAAGGCGTTTTCCGCCGGCGAATAAAATTAGGCCAAAAAATTCCCCCCGATCGGCGGCGCTAAGTGCGAACTTTACAGTGCTGGCGTGCTTTCTTTGAGTTGAATTTCAATGGCTGATTTTCGCGGCGAAAAACGAAATTTGAAAAAACGGGAAAAATCCATAGAATGCGCTTCGCCGTGTCCACTCCTTCTTTTTTTAAAACTTCAAAATTTTTCTATCTGCCACAAACTTCGGCAGAGGAAAGTGGAACCGCTCAGGATGGCAATACTGCGGTAAAATTTTGTAGCAAGATAGTTTCCGATCCGTCAAATGTGTCCATAGTTCCGAATAATATAAAATGGTACCTTGAGCGCATCCATTCAAGATTCCCTAAATTTCTTTTTTGGCACTATAGTCGTCCAGGCCAAGCAGATAACATTAGACAGAAAATTTTCGACACACTTAGAGGGATATATGATACGGAAAGGATGCGCATTTTCCGTGCGGTAGCAACGGAGCGATTCCCGCAGGTGGACAGCGATGTCGTGCGCTATCAACTGTGCGAAATATTTGCAAACCGGAACGGCCCCATTCCTTTTGAGGAGATCGTTAGCAACCCGGAAGAGCTAGAGAAAAGACTGAAGGAAGCGAAGGATTTTTCCAAAAGCCCGCCGGAGCAGATGTATACTGCTGGAGACGTCGATGCGATAGTTGCCGCCATAGCCGCACTGAAAGACGGCGCGACTACCATCGACATCGCCCTAACCGGTAAGCCTATCGCTAGCGACGGCACTCGCACGGTACAGGTGAATGATTTTACCCGGATGGGGCTACTTTCTCTGTACATCTTGGCAAGGGAAGGCCTTAAACTGCACCTCACCGGAAGGAATGGGCGCCGTCGCAACGGGCCCATCAGGTTACATTTTAGGCGGTCGGATTCCCCTTCCTATGACTGGCCGTTGCGTCCGGATTGGATGGATAAAACGTACGATTCGTACAGCATCCTAACTTATAAATGGATTGGCCAGGAAGGTAGTTTTGACTACTATAACCCAAAAGAAAGTGCGGAGGAAAATTTTTATTTTTTTTGCAGCTGCTATGGCTTCCAATACAGTAGTCTGGATCGGGAAGAGGTTGGGAAAATTGGCGGCTTTTTAGGCGAAGCCTGCACAGGTGTTGGCGTCGATCGAAGCATCAAATTTTCCTGGAGAGGGGTTAATTCTCTTTTGGTTATTCTAAATGATCCGAAGTGCAAATATAATTATGTAATTAAAAATGTGACATTATTTCCCGATGGCTCTAAAGAATATAGAATAGAGACGTGGCCGAAAAGTTCCACCAGAGAGCAGGCAAAGCTAATGCGCCGTCGTGGCTCCTATTGATTCGGCCGAAGCCGTCGCGCGGTTCCCGTTCCTCTCTCGCTTACTCCGGACAAATCCCGTTGACAGCGGTGGCCCGCTCGCCGACCGTTGTCCCCATGGGCAATGTGAGCACGCTGGAGTTGAAGGGTAAGATTCCCACCGGTACGTCCTTCGAAGGCGTTTTTTTACTAAAAAGTGTTTCCCGGCGAACCGCTAAAAACGGCCGGCCCTTCCTAGTCGTTGAAGTGGGCGATCGCTACGGTATGTTTTCCTGTAACATCTTTGAAGATAGCGACGCCTACGGCCTGCTGCAGGGGGCGGCGGTCGGGACCATCCTGTCTTTGGCCGGCGTGGCGGAGCAGTTTAACGATCGGCTCAGTCCGCGAATCCAGGCCGTCCGGCGGATCAGCCCCGCCGAAGCGCGGGCGCAGGGGCTGGAGGGCCTCCTCTACGGCGGCCCCAAGGAGTCGTCCGAGGCGCTGCGCAGAGAGTTGGAGGGCTATGTTTCTCGCATCGGCCACGAGAAATTGAAAAAAACCGTCGAAGAGGCCCTGCGGGAGGTTGGGGAAGTCTTTTGGACCGGCACGGCGGCGATTAACATGCACCATGCCTACCGCTTCGGCCTATTGGAGCACTCGGTTCACGTGGCGCGGGCGGGCATCGGCCTCCTGCCCTACTACCCCTTTGTGGACCCGGATTTGGCCATTGCCGGACTGCTCCTCCACGACGTGGGAAAGGCGTTGGAGTACTGCGGCGAAGGCGCCTACGAACGTACCCGGGCCGGACTGCTGCAGGGGCACGTGGTCCTCGGCTACCGCATCGTGCGGAAGGCGGCGCTGACGGCCGGCCTGGAGGACGATCTGCTGCTACAGCTGGAGCACATCATTCTCTGCCACCAGGGCATGCCGGAATATGGGGCCGCAGTCCTGCCCTCTTCGCCGGAGGGCGTCTTTGTCTCTCTAGTGGATAATTTGGATGCGAAAATGGCTATGGTGGAGAGAGCATTGGACAGCACACCGCCCGACTGGGAGTTCAGCGAGAAAGTCATGGGGCTCGAGGGGGCGCGAGTATTTACTCAAGGACGCTGAGCGCCATGGCCGTGCTTTTGGAGGGGGAGCCCGTCGCGGCGGCACTGCGGGAGAGGGTTCGGGCGGAAATTTTGCCGCTGGAACGCCCCCCCCGGCTTGCCGTCCTCCTGGTCGGAGAAAATCCCGCTTCCCGCCGCTACGTGGAGCGCAAGCGCCGGGCGGCCGCCGAGGTAGCCATTGAAACGGAGTTGCGCACGCTTCCGGCCACTGCGCCGTTGGCGGAAATTTTGCGCCAGCTGGACGGTTGGAACGGGGACGATTCCATCGATGGCATTCTTGTACAAGCCCCTCTGCCGGACCGTTCAATGGAAGATGCGGTCTTCGGAGCCGTTGATCCGGCCAAGGACGTGGACGGCTTCCACCCCGACAACGTGGGTCTCCTGGCGCTGGGGCTGCAAAACGGGCTAGTTCCCTGTACGGCAAAGGGAATTCTCTACCTCCTGCGGGCCTACCGCATTCCCATCGCCGGCCGTCGGATCGCAATCATCGGCCGCAGCCGGATCGTTGGCCTGCCGCTGGCCCTACTGCTCCAGAGCCGGGGCGTGGACGGGACTGTGACTCTTTGCCACTCTCAAACTGCTCATTTGAAAGAAATTACCAGCGAAGCGGACCTGCTCATTTCCGCCGTTGGATCGCCGAATCTGGTTGGGCCCGATTGGGTGCGGGAAGGGGCGGTCGTGGTGGACGTGGGGCAAAATTTGAATCCCACAGCGCCCGCTGGCCGGCGACTTAGCGGAGATGTCGACTTCAGCGCCGTCGCTCCCCACTGCAGCCACATTACCCCCGTCCCCGGCGGCGTCGGCCCCATGACCGTTGCCGTTCTCCTGGAAAACGTCCTATTGGCTCGACGGCGGCGGACGAAGCCTTTACACCGGCGGGTGGACAGCTAGGGTGGGCGCCGTGCAAGTGAATTTCAGCGCACAGAGCATGGAGGAGCTAAGCCGTTTCCCCGTCGACCGGCAGATGGAGCTCCTCGGCGAACTGGCGGGCCTGCGGATCGAGCAGTTCTACGGCACCGGCGGCGAAGAGCGTTTTGGCCGAGTGCAGCGCGGGGTCAGGACCTTCTACCGGGTGCGCATCGGCGATCTCCGCTTTTACCTGGAATTTTCGCCGGCCGGCATTTTCTGTAGCTATATCATTCCCGAACACACATTTAAGGATTTTTGCTTCCGCTGCGGCCTCTCCTCTCCGGACGACGGCTCGGTGGAAAAGGACGGCTCGCTCTGGCAGTTTTTAGAGGCGGCGGATGTTCCGAAGGCGGACGGCGGCGAAGAAAGCGTAAAATCTCCGCCACAAGAGAATTAGAGCCTAGGAATTTTCGAATTTCGCCTCGCCCTCCCCGCTGACGCATTCGACGGTGAGTGTCACGGACCTGACGTCCGGAAGTTGGGGCAGCTCATAGAAAATGGGCAACATGATCCGCTCCAGAACTGCCCGCAGGCCCCGCGCGCCGGTTTTTCGCCGAATCGCTTCCCGGGCAACGGCTCGCAGCACTTCCTCCGGCACGTGCAGTTTGACGCCCTCGAAGGACAGTAGCCGCCGGTACTGCTTGACGATGGCATTCTTCGGCTCCGACAGGACCTGCACCAGGTCCTCCTCGGACAAATCGCGGAGGACCGTGACAACCGGCAGGCGACCGACAAATTCCGGAATGAGACCGAATTGCACCAGATCTTCCGGCTGTACCTGCTTTAGCAATTCTGCCTCCTCCTGCTCCGCGTGGTCGACCCGCTCGCCGGTCGGGTCAAAGCCTAGCACTTTCGTTCCGATCCGATTCGCGATCGTGCGGTCCAGCCCGCCGAAGGCACCGCCGCAAATGAATAGAATATTTTGCGTATCAACGCGCAAGTACTCCTGCTCCGGGTGCTTGCGGCCGCCCTTCGGCGGAACATTGCAAATTGTCCCCTCCAAAATCTTTAGCAGTGCCTGCTGCACGCCCTCGCCGGAAACGTCCCGGGTTATGGAGACGTTTTCCGTCCGCCGCGCGATTTTATCGATTTCGTCCACGTAGACGATTCCGCATTCGGCCTTTGGTACGTCGTAGTTCGCGGACTGGACGAGTCGCAAAACGATGTTTTCCACGTCTTCGCCCACGTAGCCGGCCTCCGTCAGAGTGGTCGCGTCGGCAATGGCGAAGGGCACGTTCAAAGCTTCGGCTAAGCACCTAGCCAGTAATGTTTTGCCGACACCGGTCGGACCGAGGAGCAGCACATTGCTTTTTTCAATTTCTACGTCGTCTAATTCCTTGCAGCGAAGTAACTTGCGCGCCTTTCTTCTTAGGGAAATCCGACCGCAGGCGGAAAGGCGGCCGTAGTGGCTATGGACGGCCACGGCGAGGGCCCGCTTGGCCTCCTCCTGTCCCACCACGTAGCGGTCGAGAAATTCTTTAACGTACTTCGGCGAAATACTTTGCACCACGATGGGGCCCTTCCGGTTACCCCTGGCGATGATCTCGGCGCTCTCTTCTGTCATTTTTGGAAAAAACCTCTCCTGCTTTCCAGATAGGCCGAGGGCTTCGGAGCAAACGACAACGCACTCATTGCAGATAAAAACATTGTTTGGTCCTTCGATGAGGTGAACCACATCCTCCTGCGACTTACCGCAAAAGGAGCAAAAGCGCACTTGACTGTCCTTCGGCCCGGCCATCTAAGCGCCACCCACTTCTTTTCTCTTAATTACCTCGTCGACTAGGCCGTACTCCTTCGCTTCCTCGGCGGTCATAAAAAAATCCCGATCCGAGTCTTTTTCAATCTGACTAACGGACTGTCCAGTTAGGCCGGCAAGTATGGCATTGATATCCCGCTTCCATCGATTTATTTCCTTTGCCGCGATAGATATGTCCGCGCTCTGTCCCGTCGCACCGCCCGTCGGCTGATGAATCATAACCCGGCTGTTGGGAAGTGCATAGCGCTTACCCTTCGTGCCGGCTGCCAGGAGGAGCGCGCCGAAGCTGGCCGCCTGCCCGACGCAGTAGGTGACCACAGGGCAGTGCATGAAGTTGATCGTGTCGTAAATGGCCATTCCCGCAGTGACACTTCCGCCGGGGCAATTGACGTATAGGTGGATGTCCTTTTTGCCGTCCTCCATCTGGAGAAAGAGCAGCTGCGCGACGATGGCGTTGGCCACCCAGTCGTCGATCGGTGTGCCGATGAAAATGATGCGATCTTTCAGAAGCCGGCTGTAAATATCCCAGGACCGCTCCGTGCGGCCTTCGCGCTCATATACGTAAGGAAGAGGAAGATAATGACCCATAGTCCGTTTGGCCCCTTTCGACCGCGGCCACCCTGAACTATCTCACCAATTCGGCAATGGCATTTTTCCAAAAAGGATCGATTTAGTGGCCTAGGCGAGTCCGCCGACCCTTGTCCACAGAGAGGGAAAATTTTCCAGGAGAGTGAAGAACGTTTCGCCCGTCAAAAGATTTTTCAGCAGCCAGCCGCCGCCGTCCGGGAACAGGGCGAAGCGGGCGCCGGACCGGTCCGCCCGGCGCAGCTGCCGGTCCGGCAAATCGTTCCGCAGGTCGTAGGCCACTCGGGAGCCGGCCCGCCGCGCCGCCGCCGCAAGGGCGAGGGCCGCGGATTGCCGATCCCGGTCCCAGAATAGCCAGAGGTCGGGAGCGGACCGGCCGCCGGCGAAGAGATTTTTTTCACGCAAAATGTTAGACAGCACGACGTCGCCGATTGCGAAGCCGCAGGCAGGGAGTGGCACGGCGGCCAGCTTCTCCGTCAGGTCGTCGTAGCGGCCGCCGCCGGCCAGCGCGCGGCCTTCCCCGCTCCGCTCGAAAACTTCAAATACGAAGCCGGTATAGTAGGCGAGGCCCCGGACAATGGATAGGTCCACGGTGACAAATTCCGCCAGGCCCAGGTCCGTCAAAAATTGTAGCAGATCCGCCCACTCGGCCAGTCGACTCTCCAGCTCCGGCGAGGGAAATTTTTGAAAAAAGGCTTCCAGAGCGGCGAGCGAATTGCAGGCGCGCAGCTGCTCCCAGGCGGCCAGAAACTGCCCCGCCGGCGGCTCCATGGCCTTCCGCAGCCGTTCCTCCGTCGCGGCGGCGGGCTCCTTTCCGTAGCGGTCGATGGCTCGCAGGACCGCGGCGCCGTCGCAGGGGAAGTGGCCGAGAAGGAGCCCCCAGAGCTTCCGATCGCTGAGTCGCAAGGAAATGTCGGCCGGGCCCAGGCCCAGGGCGGAGAGGACGGAGAGGAGCGCGCCCATCAGCTCCCCGTCCGCCCGAAAGCCCGGCTCGCCGAGGATATCCCCATTCAGCTGGAGGAAGGAGCGCAGGCGACCCTTCTGGGGCCGCTCGTAGCGGAACTGCTCGCCGACGGCGCACCAGCGGATGGGCCGTCGCAGGGTCTGGGCCCGGGCGCCCGCCATGCGGGCCAGCGTGGGGGTCATCTCCGGCCGCAGAGCCACTTTCCGTCCGCCCCGGTCTTCGAATTGGAAGAGCTGTTCGGCGATCTCCGGCCCCGACTTGTCCGTGAACAGTTCCAGCGGCTCTAGCAGCGGTCCGTCGTACTCCTCGAAGGAAAAGCGGCCCAGCACGTCCAAAAATGTCTCTACGATGTGCCGCCGCAGGGCGCAATCCTCCGGGTACAGGTCCCGGAAACCGGGCAAGCTCCCTCTCATGGCTCGCAAACTGTCCGCCCCGGCCCGCCTGTCAAAGGGAAGTTCCTTTGACTTGACAGGCGAACGGGAGATTTCCAGAGGGGGATCTAGTGCGGGACGTTCGGCGCTGTGGAGCGGGTGAATTGCCCAGTTTGGCCCGGGACCTGCGGCGCCGCATCGTCGAGGCCGTTGAGCGGAATGGCGGTCATCTAGCCTCCAATTTGGGTGCCGTGGAGTTGACCATCGCGCTGCACCGGGTCTTTGATCTGCCCCGGGATCGGCTGCTCTGGGACGTGTCTCACCAGTGCTATGCGCATAAGCTGCTCTCGGGAAGGGATGGAGAACGTTTTCGTAAAATTCGCCGGGACGGCGGCTACTGCGGCTACTGCGACGCAAAGGAAAGTCCCTACGATCTATTTACCGTCGGCCACGGGGGAACGGCCCTCTCGGCGGCGCTAGGTTTGGCCGTGGCGCGGGACCTGCGAAAGGGGAAAGAGCACGTGGTGGCGCTGCTCGGCGACGGCTCCCTCTCCTGCGGACTGACCCAGGAGGCCCTCCAACAGATCCCTAGGCGGACCGGGCGATTGATCATCGTGCTCAACGACAACGGCTATGCCATCGACGCGCTCGCCGGCGCCTGGGCCGACGGACTGGCCGGTGGGGCGAAATGCAACGTTTTCAGCGATTTTTTTGGGCTAGCCTATCGGGGGGAAGTGGATGGCCATGACTTCGATGAGCTGCTTCCGGCGCTGGAGTGGGCAAAGAATTGCAGCCGGCCGGTTCTAGTTCACGTGCGCAGCCAAAAGGGCCGCGGCCACCGGGCGGCCGAGGACGATCCGGTTCGGTTCCACAACATTGCGGTCGCCGGTCCGCCGCCAACAGCCCACAGCTACGGCGACGCGCTGGGCTTCCACCTCTGCGAACTCGCCGCCGCCAATCCGGCCATCGTCGCCGTCACCGCTGCGATGGGATTGGGGACCGGCTTGCGGCCCTTTGCGGAGCGGTTCCCGGACCGCTTTTTCGACGTGTCCATCGCGGAGGGCCACGCAATTACCTTCGCCGCCGGACTGGCCCGGGGCGGTCTGCGTCCTCTCTGCGCCATCTACTCCTCCTTCGCTCAGAGGGCCGTAGACAACTGGTTCCACGACGTCTGCCTGCAGAATTTGCCCGTTGTCCTCTGCATGGACCGGGCAGGCCTTTCCTGTGCCGACGGAGATACGCACCACGGCCTCTTCGACATCGCTCTCTTTTCGGGCTTTCCCAATTGTACCTTCGCCCAGCCGTCCTCCCTCGCCGACTTTTGGGGCCTGCTTGAAGTGGCCTTCCGCCGATCCGGTCCTTTCCTAATTCGCTATCGGCGGGGGATTTCCGGAATGATCGGTTCCGGCCCGTCCGCCCTGGCGGTCGGCCGCGCTGCGAAAATTCGAGAGGGGGAGGACGTTTCCCTGTGGGCCCTGGGCCAGAGGCGGCTCGAGCAGGCTTTGGAACTGGCCAATTTGCTAGAGGAGCAAACCATTAGCGCAGAGGTGGTGGATGGCCGATTCGTCGTCCCGCTGGACCGGGATTTGCTCGCCCAGTCGGCCCGGCGTCGGCTCCTCGTATCTCTAGAGGACCACGTTGGCGCCGGCGGCTTCGGCTCCCACCTGCTGCGTGGGCTGCAAAGTTGCCCCCATCGGCCGAATTTCCTCCCCATCGCCTGGCCCTTTCCGGTGGGTTTCGCCGAGTCGGACGAAATTTTGGAAAAGCGCTGGGGCCAATCCACGGAACAAATTTTTGAGAAAATTCTAGTCGATCTGGGGAAAAGTTAAATTACGATCACAATATCTGCCCATTGCTTTAAAATTTCCGGCGCATGCACTTCGACTTTTGAATTCTAAGGCCCTATGCGTATAATGCAAAGGATGGAACCGCCTTCCCGCGAGTGCGGCGTGGCCGCGAAATGCACTCTGCCGGAACCGCTACCTTTGCCATAGTGCTTCTTGGCCGCCGATATTTTCTGAAAAAAGAAGCAAGGGCCAGCCGCTGCCCCAATGCCAAGTAATCCGGCAAGAGAGGTGTAGAAGACGATAGGATTTAAGGATTGAGTTTTCCCATAAAAAAACTTGCACCGCTTTCACTTTTCCTACACTCCATGGCCATGGAAGCTATTCAAGAGGCCTTCTTCAAGCTCTACGCCGGATCCGCACACGTTGCACGTGAAATTCTTACCAGAGAAAATTCAACTCCAGCGGATTTGGCTGGAAAAACTCAGGCTAAGGAAAGTTCTAAGCTAAACGTGGCGCAGTGGGTTGGGGTCATAACTTCCTCTATTTTGACGATCGGCGTTGTCCCAGTACTTTTTTGGATTCTCTTCGAATCAGGCCCTAAGCGGATGGTTACAATTTTAGCGGAAGCTGGGACTTTCAGAGAGGGATTGGATATCATTAAAACCGAGTTTGCCGGAACTACAAATCCTCTAGCGCAGATGGCCGCCGAAACGTTCTACGATGAGTGGCTGCACTCTGAACTTTTCCGATTGCTAGATCAGCATGGCCTGAAGGATTCCCTTGCTGCCGCATTGGATTCTATCGGTTTTACCTGTGGACAGCGCAGTGCGGGCGCCGCCGTGGAAATAGACTACAATGGCTACAAAATTCGCGATGTCTATTCTGCCATAATAGCATTCAAACTTTCCGAGAGCGAGGGTGTCTATGTTCCGACAGCTTCCTACCGCGGGGGGCGCGGATTTGTTTCGGCCAATTCACTTATGCTGTGTAAAAACGAACATCCGAGACCGGGGGAACCGAATGTGGATAGTTACTATTCTGAGTACGGACGGCATATGATGTTTTTCTTGGCCGAGCTGCTAGGTAAGAAATGGCCTTCGGAGTCGCCGTACTACGTCGGCGGCATTGCTCGCACGCCGGATTCGCCGGAATTGAAATTTGACAAGGAGAATGAGAGGCAGTACGAAATAAAGCTGAGTATCGCCTTTAGTGTGTTCGTAAACTTGGAGATTATTGCTTCCAAGGCGGTAGGCTGGATGTGGACCAATCGCGCTTGTTTTCAACGAGAAATGGGGCACCCGGTCGCAATTTTGGATTCTTCTCAGAAAAAAGCGCTGTTCGGTGGTCGCGATCCAAATGAAATGACAGCGGAAGAACTTCAAAAAACTGCCGATGATGCGCTCGCAACTTTTAAGTCCAGGCTGGAAGAATTCAAAGATTACCCGAAGGAGCTCTTTCTTGATGCAACTAGCGACCTAGAGAGGGTGAAATTGGGGTTTTCAATGCCACCATTTCTAGGAGTTCAACTGCTAGATAATTGTTCGAAGGATTCTCACGCATACGAGGACTATTGCAAGGAACTATCTCCAGAGAAATTTAAGTCAATCGCGCCCAGAAGGTTTGCAGCGCAAGCGTCCCAGTAACGGCCAGTTTTCCGAATCGCTCCACGCACGGGCTTTGGAGCGACGGGAGGCTGTTCTCCTCTTCCGCCCGTTCGGGGACGCCGGCCAGTTTAGCGGACGACGAAATTCACAAGCCGGTTGGGCACATAAATTTCCTTCACAATCTCCCGGTCCACCAGGTGCGCCCCTACGATGCCATCGGCTTGGGCCAGCCGGAGCACCTCCTCTCTAGTCGCATCTGAGGCTACTTGCAATTCACTGCGCACCTTGCCATTGACCTGCACCACGACGGTTACCGTGCCGGTGGCAATTTTTTCGGGAACGTAGTCCGGGAAGGGCACTTCCGCTATGGATCTAATTCCGCCCATCCGTTCCCAGAGCTCTTCGGCGATATGTGGGGCAAATGGGGCCAGCAGTTGGAGAAAAATGCGGCCCGTTTCCGGCGCGGCCGCCGGCAGTTCTTGTAAGTGATTCAGCAGCACCATGAGCTGAGAAATGGCCGTGTTAAAGCGCAGTTCTTCGATGTCTTCCCGCACTTTTTTTATGGAGCTGTGTAAAATGCGCTGAGTTAGAGCATTTTCTTCGGCATCCCCGCGGAATCGGGAAGAGAGCGTGCCGTCCTCGCCGATGAACCAGCTCCAAGCGCGCTGGAGGAAGCGACTAACGCCACAGATGCCGCGACTATCCCAGGGCTTCATGGCCTCCAGCGGACCGAGGAACATCTCATAGAGGCGAAGTGCGTCGGCCCCATAGTCTCCGATGACTCGATCCGGATTCACCACATTGCCGCGGCTCTTGGACATTTTGCTGCCGTCCTCACCGAGTATGATACCCTGGTGGAACAATTTCGGATAGGGCTCGACCGTCGTCGGTACGCCGATTTCGTGGAGGAACCGGTGCCAGAAGCGGGCATAGAGCAGATGCAGTACGGCGTGCTCCGCTCCGCCGATGTAGAAGTCCGGACAGCCCCAGTAGGCCTCGGCCGTGGGATCGACGGCCGCCGTTGCGCAGTGGGGAGACAGGTAACGTAGGTGGTACCAGCACGATCCGGCCCACTGCGGCATGGTATTGGACTCCCGACTGGCCCGGAACCAGCCGTCCCCCGGCGGCCCTCCGGCGGGCCGAATTTCTCCCGTATGTCCCTGCACTTCCACTTCTATCCACCATTTTGCGCGGGATAGGGGACTCTCACCGCCGTCCGAGGGCCGGTAGTCCTCCACCGTTGGCAGTACGAGTGGCAACTGACTGGACGGCAGTGGAATGGCGTAGAAGCGCCGGCCGTTCTCTTCGAAAAATACGGGCTCGTCCGGCATAAATTCCTGGAAAGGAGAATCTTTCATCCTTTTCAAGGGGCCGTAGTCCTCCTCCGAGACCCAGAGGATCGGGATGGGCTCGCCCCAGTAGCGCTGGCGGGAAAAGAGCCAATCCCGCAGCTTGTATTTCACCGCCGATCGGCCCATCCCCTTGGCTTCGAGTCGATTCAAGAAGACTCCCCTCGCGGCCGCCGAATCCAGCCCGTCCAGCCCCTCGCCCGAGTTCCGGAGCACACCTTCCGGGCAAAAGGGCAGCTCCGGCTCGGCCCCCTGCGGTCCAACGACCGTCCGGATGGGCAGATGGAACTTTTGGGCGAACTCGTAGTCCCGGTCGTCGTGGGCCGGAACCGCCATGACGGCTCCCGTGCCGTAGGAGGGTAAAACGTAGTCGGCGACCCAGATAGGAACCTTTTCGCCCGTCAGCGGATGAACTGCGAAGGCGCCGGTGAAAACTCCGCTCTTGTCCTTGGCCAGGTCCGTCCGCTCCAGGTCACCCTTGCGGGCAGTTTCTCGCCGATAGTCCGCCACCGCCTTTCCGTTGGCTTGCGTGGTAATCTTCTCCACGAGTGAATGTTCCGGAGCAAGGACGAGGTACGTGACCCCCATCAGAGTATCCGCCCGGGTGCTGTAGACCGTGATCTTTTTCGTCGAATTTTCCACGGCGAAGTCGATCTCCATGCCCTCCGAGCGGCCGATCCAGGCCTGCTGCTGGCGCTTGGTGGAGTCGGGCCAGTCCAGCCGCTCCAGGCCGTCCAGCAGTTTTTCCGCGTAGGCTGTGATGCGCAAAACCCACTGGCGCAGCTGTTTTCGCTCTACCGGGTAATTCCCCCGTTCCGACCGGCCATTTATCACTTCCTCGTTGGACAGTACCGCCTTCAGTTCCGGACACCACCAGACCGGCCGCTCGTCGACAAACGCTAAACCGTGCTTGAAAAGTTGAAGAAAAATCCACTGAGTCCAGCGGTAGTAGTCCTCGTCGGTGGTGTTAATTTCCCGCTCCCAGTCGATTGCGAAGCCCATCCGCTTGATTTGGCTGCGGAATTTCTCCACGTTCTGGTCCGTGTTGATCTTGGGACTGATGCCGGTCTGCAGCGCATGCTGCTCCGCCGGAAGGCCAAAGGCATCCCAACCCATGGGGTGGAGCACGTTGTAGCCGCAGGCGCGCCGGTAGCGGGCGAGGATATCTGAGGCCGTGTAGCCCTCCGGATGTCCGATGTGCAGCCCTGCGCCGGAAGGATAGGGAAACATGTCTAGGACGTAGTACTTCGGTTTGTCGCCGCCCTCCCGGGCCCGAAAAGTTCCCCGCTCTTCCCAGATTCTTTGCCACTTTGCCTCAATTTCCCCAAAGGGGTAGCACTTGCCCATTATTTTTCCGACACACTGCCTAGCCGCTCCGGCGGGGCAACAAAATAGCGCGCCCTCGGGAAAACGCGGCTAGAACCGTCCCGCTGCGGCCGAGGAGGCAATTTGCCCTATTTTTTTCGAAATTTCCACCGTCGCTGTCCGTGGAAGCGGCCTTCCTCCCTAATTCGGCGCTGTCGTCGGCGCTACCGTCCGGAAGTGCCGTAGTTCCACCGCTCGCACTTCTTCCATTTGCAACCTAATCCTGCAGTTGCTATGGAAGTTTGGCCGAAATCTATGGGTAATGCGCAATGGAACTGCGCTGGGGGTCTATTTCTTTTGTCATATTCGCCTAGCTTTGGCGAGCTCCTGCGTTTTAGAGGCGAAAGTGGAGGCGTCGACCAAATTTCTCTAGTGTTCCATAAGTGCCTATGTGGCATTCCAAATTGCGCCATCGGGAATATTATGCCGAGATCTCTCTTGACGAATGTGCGTCCCACTCCCATTTCGGTCGCCATGGCAAATGAGTCGGCCGAAAAGAGGGAAGAAATCGCTAAGATTTTGAAGGAAATCAATAGGCAGTACGGGGAGGGAGCGCTCATGCGGCTCGGGGACGCGGAGCACATGACCGTGGAGGTTTTGTCCACCGGTTCGGCCGCCATCGATCGGGCCTTGGGCGTGGGCGGCTTGCCCCGGGGACGCATTTGCGAAATTTTTGGCCCGGAATCCTCCGGGAAGACGACCTTCTGTCTGAGCTGCATCGCCTCCGTCCAGAAGGGCGGTGGGGCGGCGGCCTTCATCGACGTTGAGCACGCGCTAGATCCGTCCTACGCCCGTACGGTTGGCGTTCGGCTGGAGGACCTGCTCGTATCGCAGCCGGAGAGTGGCGAAACGGCCCTGCGCATCGCAGAGAATTTGCTCCGCTCCGGCGCCGTGGACCTGGTGGTGGTGGACTCGGTGGCCGCTCTGGCGACGCGGGTGGAGCTAGAGGGGCAGCTGGGCGACGTGGTGGTTGGTGCCCAGGCGCGGCTCATGGGACAGGCCATGCGGCGGCTCACCGCTTCCGCGGCCAAAAGTCGGGCCGTTTGCCTCTTCACCAACCAAATTCGCATGAAAATCGGGACCGCCTACGGCAATCCGGAGACCACGCCGGGCGGCAATTCGCTCAAATTCGCCGCCTCCCTCCGCCTGGACATCCGCCGCATCGGGGCCATTAAGGACAGCGATGGCCACCCCATCGGCAATCGGACTCGGCTGAAGGTGGTGAAAAACAAAGTGGCTTGTCCATTCACGGAGTGCGAGTTCGACATCCTTTTCGCCGAGGGAATTTCCCAGTGGGGCTCGCTGCTGGAGGCGGGATTGGCGGCGGGGCTTCTGCAGCAGCGGGGTCCGTGGATCTCTTTCGGCGAGAAGCTACTAGGCCAGGGCCGGCAGGCGGCGAAGGACTTTCTCCGGGACAATGGCCCCATCGCGGGGGAGCTGGAAAAGGCTCTTCGACGGCAACCGTCGCAGGCTGTCGCCTAGGGGCCCCCGATTCTTCAACTTCTAGTTGAACGGAAATTTGGGCTGCCAACCGCTAGAAGGCGCAGCCGAGGGAGAGGGACAGGTGGCCGCCGTCCCGGTCGCAGTTCAGATGGCCATCCAGTTCCCAGCGGCCGCTGAATTTTTTTTGCAGATCCAGGGAGGCGGAGAGGATGGCGCCCTCTTTCCCCAGTGCCATTCCGCCGTGGTCCCACTGCCGCCCGCAGCCGATGGAGCCGCAAATTCGGAGGGGCCGCTCCGCCGAACCATTTTCCCACTCCGATCCCCAGCCGACGGTCGCTCGAACCAGTTCGCCGGCGGCGGAGCCGTCCGGCGCATCCTGCTGCCCCGAGGCTCTCCGATAGGACGCGCTGGCCCAGGGGCCCGCCTGCCAGCGTTCCCCGCCGACGATGTTCCGCATCCCGCGGCAGTCGACGGAGAAGGCGGTTCCGCCGTAGCGCTTTTGGCCGCCCAGCACACCGCCGATGCGGACCAGGTTCCACTGCTTCCCCAGGGAGATGTGCGCGTCCAAACTGCTTTTGAGCCGGCGGCCGTCGCTACTTTCGTAGCTGCAAAACGCCGTGCCGGCAAGGGAGTCCTGCCACAGCCGACAGCGGCCGACCCAGATCGCGGGGGAACTGTGGGACAGGTCTCCGAACAGGTAACCGAGAAAGAATCCGCCCCGCAGGCATTTGGACCCGTCGCCGATGGCTAGCCGGCGGGAGGTGCCGCCCGCGAATCCGTGGCTGGTGCCCCAGCGGTGCATGTCCCGGAAGGAGAGGAAGGAGTTAATTGTGCACAGGAAAAACTCCGAAGAGGAAGAGCACTCCTCGACGGACTCCCGCAGAAGGGAGAGACTTTTCAGGGCCATTCGGGCCGCGAAGTTTCCCGCGTCCGCCCGGCCCCTTTCGTGGGCCATGTCGATGGCCGTCCGGACGGTCCCCCTGCGTCCTTGCCGTTCTACCGCCGGATTTTTTGAAAATTCTCTGCCCAGGTGGCCCAGGTAGTAGATTCTCCGCGGCGAATCGGGAGAAACGGAGCTGTTTTCGGCGAAAGTCGCGTAGATCCCGTCCCCGTCCGCCTCCAGATCAAAGCCCACGTTGAGCCGGTGGATGCGGCCGAGAGTTTCCCGGCTATCCAGCAGACCGTCTATGATGCAGTAGCGCTGGGCATCAGGATTTTGCAGGATTTCTTCGCCGAAGAGGAGCTCCAGGACCGTCCGTCGGGCAAAGCCGTCGCAGTGCAGGTAGGCTTCCGTGCGGTGGGCGTCCAGTTGAATTTTTAAAATGCGGGCGTCCAAGAATTTCCCCCGCATATCCAGCCGCTCCCCGGGACCGATCGAGAGCCGTTCGCCGTCCCGGATGCCCCGGGGCCGCACTCGGCATTCGGCGGCCTCGGGCGCTTGGCCTTCGCCATCGATTGGATGTGTCTGCCGCGCAATAACTCCCCAGGGAGACTGGAGGGCCAAGAGGCCGGCGACAATCGAAATACTCCATAATTTTCGAGAGAACATGGAGCCTGAGTGGTCGAATTTTCTGGCCGCCTCAAGGGTTTTTTAGAAAAAAATTTCCCTTGTCTATTGGTGCCGTGGCCGGTTTGCGGACGATCTTCCAGCCCATCAGTCAGTTGTCGTCGATTCGCTTTCCCGTTGGACGACCACGAACCGGACCCCGGGAAATTTTTCCCGCAGCTGAACTATTGAAGAAGGTGATAAATTCAGATTCTGGTGAGCCAATTCATTCGGATGCTGAGCGTAGTTGAATGTGACCGTTTTGATCGTTGAATTTTGCCTAAGCACCGTCTGTAGTGCATCTAAGCCGCCGGGAATCCTGCTGGAAATAATCAAAGTCTCAATTTTCGTGTCCTTCAGCCAGGACAGCTGGCGGAACTCTTCGGGCGTGCCATCCAGTTTATTTTCCCTTAGCGATGAAATTTTGCCCGTTTGTTCATTTTTCGCACGAATACTTCCATCCTGTCCTGCGTAGAAATCGAACGTTTCCTTTCTTTGCGCGATTATTTCGTCAGTTTCGGCATCTGATTTTGTTTCGTCAACGGCTATTTCATTCAAATCAGTTGTTTCATTGGATGTTTCATCGAAGTCAGCTGCTGCCGAGTAATAGCTCAAAGTATCGCCATCCAGTGAGGCGATTGTGCATCCGCTTTCTTTTATTTGCTCAACCCGATGTTCGTCCGGCTGGAAGCCCGTATCTGGAATGTCTTTCAGCGTTGGCCTTTGGAGATGTGACATTACGCTGGAGGCATTCCAAAAAAGCCATTTAACTTCATTGAATTCTGTTGAGTTTTCTCCAAACCGCAGTTGGGCGAAGAGGAGAATGTTCATCGGCCCCTCGTAATCCTTTTTTGTTTGCTCAGCTAAATTAATTTGCGCGAAAAATAGTGAATTCAGTTCGTCCGCAGTAAGTCCAGAATCGCGCATTTCCGATATTATATAATGGCTGTACGATTTATCATTTACCAGGGAAATAAATTTAAGACGATCCTGTTCGCTGTGGAGCGGTTTCTCGCTGAAAAGAAGCGACTGGACGATGGTTCTTTTGCCGAAAAAATTGTCAATTCGAGTTCTAAGCTCATCTCTCCCTTCGTCCGCGGAATTCGCAATCCTTTGGGAGTTTTTGTAGCACTTTAGTTTAAAATCTCTCTCTTTATTTTTATCTCCCAAAAAAACCAGCGAAATTGCCGCCATGATGTCACTTTGAATATTTATTAATTCTTCGTCGGTAAATGGAAGCAATGCAAGAAATTCTATGAAGTTGCAAGTGACACAGCCGCTTTCGGGGAGGGGAAATTTTTGCGGTTTAGTGAAAAAATCTTTCTTTTCTTTGAGTGAAAATGCATCACAACATATGTACTGCACTAGTTGTAAAAAAGCCGCATCTGTTTGCTCACCATTAGATTTATCCTGACAGGAAGAAGCCAGATGCAAAAGTATAAACAGCATTGGCATTTTTTCCCCAGAGTCGCCACAGCTATGCTCCTTAAGGAGCACGTTTTTTCTCTCCTCGGGTGTTAGGTTTTTTAGTTCACTTACAAATTTCTCCAAATTTGTTTCCACGTATAGGAGCTTATCTCTTCCGACGGTTATGTTTCTTCCGTCGGAGGTAGGGACAATAAATCTAAAAAGCAGCACTATGAGATCCAGTAAATTAATTACTCCTGCTTCGTACAATTTTTTGGCGTGGGTAAAATTTTCCACTTTTACTTTTTCGAATCCCGAAGTACTGTTCGCGCCATGAGCTAAAGGAGCTTTCAGCATATTCACGCCCAGCTTCGCAAGACAACTGTCAACCACAGTGTAATTGTATCTTCTATTGTAGTTTTCGCAAGCTAGAAGCGGAAAAGTAGAACCGCTCGGCGGACGGCGGAATGGCGAGTTTATTTCCCTGGAAGGAGTTCCATGCCTGCCACGAACCAATTTCCCCGGTCGCCGTAGTCGGAAAAGGCGTCGAAGCTCGCGCAGCCGGGGCTGAACAGCACGGCCGCCGGCCGGCCCCGCCGGCGCCGGATGAAATCCCCGATGGAAGGGAAAAGTTGTTCTTTCTCGCCAAGAATTTGGACCTTTTTGCCGAATTTTTCCGCCAGGGGGGCGGCGATTTCTCCAAAGGCGAGCACCTCCGCTGCGCGGGCCAGGAGCGGTCGAAAATTTTCCAAATCTTCCCCCTTGCTGCGGCCGCAGGCGATCCAGAGGCAGGGACGGCCGTCCTCTGCCACGTGGGCAAGCGCCGCTGCCGCCGCCGCCGCCGTCGTCGCCTTGCTGTCGTTCCAAATGTCGACGGCTCCGATGGTCCGACAGATGGCGAGCCGGTGGGGGGGCGTGCGAAAGTCCGCCATGGCCCGGTCCGCCTCCCGAACGGAAAATCCCTCCGCCGAGAGTAACTCCCTCACGATGGCGTAGTTAGCCCGCTGGTGGGCCGGGGCCAGGGCGCCCCGGCGGGGAACGTCATCGGCCAGTTCGGCCGCCACGACCCGCACGTTCGCCGGCAGTGGGCAGTTAAATTTCTTTGTCCAGGGCAGTAGTCCCTCTCCGACGAAGGCAATCCCTCGACAGCGCTTCAGCAGGTTCCACTTAGCGAACCAGTAGGCGGCCAGGGAGCCGTGGATGTCCCGGTGATTATCGGAAAAATTGGTCCAGAGAAGGATGTCCGGAGAAAAATGGCATAGGTCGTTTGCCTGGAATGAGCTCACTTCGCAGACGTTCCACGTGTCCGGGGCGGCGGCGAGCTGCTCCACGGCGCCGATGAGCGGAACTCCCAGATTTCCGGTGGGGAGGCAGGGCTGCCCCAGCCGCCGGAGGACGTGGACCAGCATGTGGGCCGTGGAGGTCTTGCCGTTGGTGCCCGTAAGGGCCACGGTCCGATTGCGGTAGAACCGTTGGGCGTAGTCCAATTCGCCGAGACAGGTGCAGCCGCAGTCCCGCGCGGCCCGGAGCCAGTCGCAGTTTATCATCCCCGGGCTATGGAGGACCAGTTCGTCGCCGGATGGAGAAAAGTGCGAGCGCACTCCCAGCGGAGCCAGGCGCGGATCGCTGTCGTAGGCGCAGTAGGGCACGTTCCTCCGCTCCAAGAATTTTCCAAGTGCTCTGCCCGTAATCCCATAGCCTAAAATTGCCAGTGGTCCGGCTTCCGGCGGGTCGGCGAATTGTCCACTCTGACCGGGAATTTCGCTTGCCATGGCCTTCCGGGAAAGTAGACCCCGAGCCCATGGCCGGCGAACAGAAAGTTTTGGTTCCACTTGCGGAAGGTTTTGAGCCCGTTGAGGCGCTGCTGCCGGTCGACATGCTGCGGCGGGCGGGACTGGGGGCCGTTCTGGCGTCCCTGGATGGGGCAAAGGCAGTTTCCGGGATTAAGGGCATTGGCGTTGTTGCGGATAGGCCACTCGAAGGCTGTGTGATGGAGGATTTTGACGCCATTTTTCTCCCCGGCGGTTCCCGGGGCGCCGTCCTGCTCCGGAGGAGCCCAACGGTGCAGGGGCTGGTCCGCGCCGCCTTTGGCCAGGGGAAGACCATTGCCGCCATCTGCGCCGCTCCGGCACTTTTGAAGGACCTCGGTCTGCTGGAGAACCGGAATTTTACCGCCTACCCCACCATCGTGAAGGGGGCCCAGGAGCAGTACCAACTCTTGGAGGACGGTCCCCTTCTCACCGGCCGGGATCCCGGCTCGGCGGCGCTCCTCGGCCTGGCCCTGCTCCGGCGGCTGGCGGGACCGGCGGTGGCGGACGAAGTGGCCAGGTCCATGGGATTTCAGAGCAAAAATTAGAAGGGATGGGGATGGATCCGAGGTACGGTAGGTTGGCGGAAGTGCTGGTTGGGCATTCCCTGGCCGTGCGGGCGGGAGAGCGGGTGCAGATCGAAGGAACGGCCCTGCCCGACGAAATGGCGATTGCACTCATGCGGGCCGTGCGGCGGCGGGGTGGCCGGCCCTTTTTCAATGGCCATTCGCTGCGGATCCGGCGGGAGTTCATGGTCAACGGAGAGTGGGAAGATTTCCAACTGGTCGGCGCGCTGGCCCTGGAGGAAATTCGGCAGATGCAGTGCTGCGTGATACTGCGCGGTGCGGACAATGCCTTCGAACTGGGGGACGTACCCACCGAAAAGCAGCGGATTTTTGAGCAGGCCATGAAGCCGGCCCGCGACCACCGCGTAGGAAAGACCCGCTGGGTGCTGCTCCGCTGGCCCAGCCAGGCCATGGCTCAGCTGGCGAAGATGTCGACGGAGGCCTTTGAGGATTTCTTTTTTCGCGTATGCACTTTGGACTATTCCCGCATGGAGTCCGCCATGGGGGCGCTGAAGGACCTCATGGAGCGGACGGACCAGGTGCGCATCGTCTCGCCGGGGACGGATCTGCGCTTTTCCATCCGCTCCATCGGCGCAACTCCCTGCTGCGGCCACTGCAACATTCCGGACGGGGAGATCTACACGGCGCCGGTCCGGGACAGCGTGGAGGGCACGATCGCCTACAATGCGCCTTCCGTCTACCGGGGGATGTGCTTCGACGGTGTCCGCTTCCGCTTCGAGGGGGGCCGCATCGTCGAGGCCACGGCGAACGACACGCCCGCACTCAATGACATTTTGAATTCGGACGAGGGCGCCCGCTACGTCGGGGAATTTGCCCTCGGCGTAAACCCGCACATCCTGCACCCTTTCTGTGACATTCTCTTCGACGAGAAGATCGCCGGCTCGCTGCACTTCACTCCCGGGCAGGCCTACGAGGGCCCCAGCGACAACGGCAATCGGTCCCAGATCCATTGGGACCTGGTCCTGATCCAGCGGCCGGACTACGGCGGCGGCGAGGTCTATTTCGATGGAAAATTGCTGCGAAAGGACGGGCTTTTCCTGCCGGAGGAGTTGCGAGCGCTGAATCCGGATCGGCTGCTGGGGCAGTGAGTTCCCGTCGCGGGAGGGCCGTTCCGCGCTAGTGCACCGGGACCGGGACCAATTTTTGCCAGTGAGCTTGGCTAATGTTATAGCAGAGGATGCCATTTCCTGGCCTGATGCACTGGTGGAATAGCTGGCGGTAGGCGTCTTGCAGTTTATTCTGCACGTCCCTTATGGCTTGGGTTGTGTCTGTGATTCCACCTGTCGTCCGTAAAGTTTCCAGTTCGCCATAGGTCATTGCCCTACCTCGCTCTGTGTCGACGAGCGGACTCAGATCGGGGAAGGCGATTGGGTGTTCCCCTTCGTTCTGCGGATTGAGAGCATCCCAGGCGGCCCGGAGGTCTTGGATGGCTCCAATGTTGAAAATTGGCATGGTGTTACCATTGTTAGAGGTGGAGGCAGGGGGACGGACTACCGGCTCACTTGCAATTTGCCCCGTAAGGACGCGGCACCTTCCGTTCCCATCTAAAAAAACTAAACTCCAAGCGTCCGGTGCGTTTCTGTCCACGTGCAGCACTGGCTTTTTGTAGGTGAGACAGCTGAGTTCCAGCTCATGTATTCCGCCGTACTCTCCTTCCTTAAAAATTACGTTCGTAGCATAGTTTACATAGCGAGCTAGCGCGCTCGGGTTACCGTCGGTCCACGTTGCGAGACGTGTGTCCGATCCCTGATTTACTTTCAGGAGTGGCGATCCCTCTCGTATCTTGGGGTCAAAGAGGTTGTCTTCGAATCTGCTCGTACAGAATCGGCCGTCGATTTCTTTCCAGGCGAGAAGATTTTGATTGTTCGCCGCGTAGTGGGCCAGGCTTGCCTGAATATCCTGGGGGCTATAGTTTCTCTCTCTGATATTATTATTAAGCGTCCGTAAATTGTCCCGTGCAGATTTGTCGCTAGACACAGATAAGACCGTAAGCACATTTTTATTTAGTTCTATGCCGAATTCGGCCACTTCCTGGAACAGGTTATTGTTCGCAGGATCTGCAATGGCTCTATCAATTTTTTCAAGAAGAACTATCTTCTGGGATGCGAGGATCTCATTATCCAAGGGCGGCTGCCATGCCGCCACACGCGCCCGATTGTATTGCAATACCAACATATTGCGAAGTCGAGAAAGATCGGCCATCTGCGCAGTGCTAATGCTCCCTTCCGTGCCACGTTCTGCTATTGCATTTTCCAGCGCTTCCGCCGCCAAGCGGACTGCTTGGTCTCCGTCATTGACGTGCCGTCTGGCCAGCTCATAGTAGCGGATTTCGGCGGCTAGATCCCGCACTTCGCTGCTCATGGTCTCTGCCCATGTGTGCAAATCAGCGCCATCTGGGACGTTCAAAATGGTCTGCAATCGTTCGATGCGTTTTCGAATGGGCAAGTCTTCCGGATAGGACTGTCCAACCCGCTCTAGGTGCGTCTCGAGCTGTCCAATGGCGCAGAGAAAGTGTTGCGTCCGGCACTCCTTCATGTTGGAAGTGGCGTCACCGTCGGGTAATACCTGGTTGGCGACGGTGAAAAAGTAGCAGTCGCCTTCTCCTCCGCATTCGACCGGCCGGAGATTACTGCCCTCGATGCGGATGGCAGGCGTGAGGTTTGGGCGGCCCCCCAAAGGACGGGGAGATGTTTTTTCCGAAGTTGAGTTGAGGACAACTTTTACGCATTCAGAAAGATAGGTATTGCCATCACACTTAGCCCGTTCTTCGTTCCATTTGCACCTCCAGTAGATGAGAGCCGGAAAAGTGAGCCAGCGCAGTATCGTGCCTCCCACGCTTTTCGCAAAGGCCATCGTCTCGCTTTTTTCTAGAAGGCTATTTTCAGTGATTGTGCACGAGTTATCTTTTCTAATTTCTTCCAATATGGTGGGAGTTAGATAGAACAATCCAACTGAGCTGGGATAGCGGGCACTAGAAGATGTACTTACCCCACCGAGCATGGGCCGATTATGGGAAGCGTCCTCAAAATAGCGAGCAGAAAATGGTACCTATTCCGCTACGAACGGCTAGGGGATCGCCGCGCCGTTCCAGCGGACCGCTTCGCCTTTGTACTGGACCGGCACTAGCTGCTGCCAGTGGCCCTGATCGATATTGTAGCAAAAAATGCCGTCCCAGTAGAGCCAGCAGTGGAGGAGCAGCTGCTCGTAGGCCTCCTGTAATTTATTTTGCACTTGCTGTAGGACGCCGTCCTCCGTTTCCCCGTGGGCGGCGGCGTACTCTCCTAATTCTTTGTGAGTTAGAGAGTTGAAATTTACGTCGAATAGGGGGGCAAGGTCTGGGAATGGGACCGGCCTGCCGTCGCAGTCGCGCGGCGCGGCGGCGGCCCAGGCCCCGCGGAGCTCTTGGATGCCGTCCGTGCCGTAGACCGGGTTACTTCCCTCTCCGTCTGGGACTGTCGATTCCCACCCCACTTGGCCCGTCAGGACATACACTTTCCCGTCTGCCCCCGGAATGGCCAGCGTCCAGTAGTCGGGAGCGCCCTTGTCGACATGGAGCACCGGCCTCCCGTAGGCGGCGCAAGTGGACTCTAATTCATGAATTCCGCCGTATTTTCCCCTAGTAAGGACGATGTCCACGGCATAATTTACGTAGCGGACTAGTGCGTTCGAAGTGCTGTCCGTCCAGTGGGCCGATTTAGCGCTGGCGTCCTGGGTTACCGTGTAGGGAAGTGAAGTGCCCTTGTCGGTCCTAGCGAGAAATAGGTCGCTGAATCGGGGGTAGTCATAGCGGAAGCGGCCGGTGATTTCTCGCCAGGGCAGAAGGCTGTCGTCATTCTTAGCGAGCCCTACGAGAGTTAGGAAGACATCCGGGAGTCCGTAGCCGTTGGCCCTATTTCGGTCAAGGATGGCCAAGTTCTCCTCTAGGATCGTTTTTTGCGGATCTTCCTGCGTCGTAGCATATTGCCTAAGTACGGCCTCGTCTAAATTCACCCCCCCTTGGAATGCCCGTTGGAATAGCGTCCGATCGGCCGGCGCTGCGATGGCCCTATCGATGTGCACGATTAGCTCTCTTTTCCGTGCGTCTAGGACGTCGCCCGGAGCCAGCCAATTCGCCACGCGCATTCGATTAAACCGCAAAATCAGCCCGTTTTGAAGCTTTGCGAATTCCTCTCGCAATTCTGCCGTGAGATCTTCTTCCGGATTCTGCTTCTCCACGGCCCGCCAGAGCTCTCCGGCCGCCGCCGAGACATCCGCGTCCGCCTCCCTAGAGAGCCGTTCGGCCAACTCGAGCCAGTCGATTCCGGCGGCCAAATCTTGCACTCGTCGCTGCAGCCTGTGGGCCCAGCCGTTCCAGTCGTCGCAGACCGCGGGCCGGCGGGCAGCGTCCTCTAACAGTCCGATGCGTCGCGAGATGGGCGAATCGGCCGGATATTTACTCTTTGTCCAAGCCAGGTGGTCGGCGAGCCGGTCACAGGCAAAGAAGAAGTGCTCCCTTCGGCAGTCCATCATGCCGGTCGGGTTGTAGGAGTGCTCTCTGACCTGGCTAGCGACGGTAAAGAAGTAGCAGTCGCCGGCGCCGCCCCGTTCGATGGTCTCGGAGAGAAAATTGCCAAAACGGACCTCCCGGGATGTGTTTCCGGAAATTTTTCTCGGATCGATGGGAACGTTTCCCGGACCGGCTCCGGCCGGAGCGGCCAGGAGGGGTGCTGGCGGGGGAATGGCGGTCGCTGCCGTCGGGGCGGGAGCGATTGCTGCCGGTGGTGGAGGAACTAGCGGCGCCGCGCCGCCGCCCGGGAGAGGGGCGGCCGCCGGCAGATTTGCCACGGGACCCGCCGCCAGCGGCGGCAGCTTGGCCGGCTCCGGCGTCCGGGATCCCCGGCCCCGGTGAGCGGGGAGAATTTTTAGGGCCGGCCGCGGAAGAGCGGGTGGCGGAGCCGCCACTGCCACGGGCGGGATCGCGGGCGGTGGAACTGGTGCAGCTGCAATCGGCGGCGGAATCGGCGTAGCAGCGGCCGGCGGTGGAACTGGTGCGGGGGCGGCCGGCGGGTTTGGGATGGCCGGCGCCGCGGGGGTGACCGTCCTCGGCTGCGAATTTGCTACCGCTGCCTTCGGGGCGGCGGGAGGGAGAGGGGCGGGCACATTGGCCGAAAGGTCCAGCGTCAGGTCCGGCCGATCGGCCGGCACGGACGTCGTGGAGCGGACTTTTCTCGGGACCGTGGGCAGTTTGAATGGAACCGGCTGTGGGGCAAGTGGCTTCGAGATAGGCGCCGCCACCGGTGCCGCTGGCAGAAGAACCGGCGCCGTCGCTGCGGGTTGCTGCTGGGCGCCGGGTAGAGGTTGCGCCGGCTGAGTCGTCTGGGATGCCGCCGTCGCTGCGGGTTGCTGCTGGGCACCTGGTGGAGATTGCGCCGGCTGAGTCGCCTGGGGTGTTGCGGCTGCGGGTTGCTGCGGCTGGGTTGCGGGGTTCGCCGCCGTCGGCTGTGCTCCGCCGGG
>JAITDG010000060.1 GCA_031282685.1 Puniceicoccales bacterium
CCGCCGTCCCGGCGGCCGCCGCTCCCGATCGGCGCAGAATTTCGATATGGACCCCATTTTTGAAGGTTTTTTCGAAGCGGAAGAACACTCTTCGGCCACTAGCTCCGCCTGAAAACCATAGTCCCCATAGGCGCCAATTGAGCGATATTTCGCATAGCGGCTTGTGAGCCGATCCTTGTCGCGGTGGATTCTTTCCAAATTTCGCAAAATGGCCCCCTTTAGGTCCGCCGCCGCACGTTCGTAGTCCAAGTGGGCCCCACCGAGCGGCTCCGGAACGATTTCGTCCGCAATCCCGAATTCGACGAGCTTTTTTGCCCCCAGCCGGAGTGCCTCTGCCGCCTGCCTAGCCTTCGCCCGCTCCTTCCAGAGGATGGCGGCGCAGCCTTCCGGAGAAATCACTGAGTAGTAGGCATTTTCAAAAATCAGCAGCCGATCCACCACGCCGATGGCCAGCGCTCCACCGGAACCGCCCTCGCCGATCACAACTCCGACTGTCGGAATATTTAACACACTCATCTCCCGCAAATTAACGGCAATTGCCTCTCCCACGTGCCGCTCCTCCGAGCCGATGCCCGGGTAGGCGCCGGCGCTGTCGATGAGCGTGATCAGGGGTAGGGAAAATTTTTCGGCCAATTTCATGGCCCGAAGCGCTTTGCGGTAGCCCTCCGCCTGCGGACAGCCGAAATTGCGCCGGATGTTCTCTTTCACGTTGCGGCCCTTCTGCTGTCCGACCACCATGACCGGCCGACCATCCAGCAGGGCCGGACCGCAGACCATGGCCGCATCATCGCCGAAATGCCTATCGCCGTGGATTTCTTGAAAATTATCGAAAATGCGATCGATGTAATCGAGGGCGTAGGGCCGCTGCGGGTGCCGCGCCAGTTGAATTCTGCTCCAAATGCCCAGGTTCCGATAAATCTCTCGCCACAGAACGCCAATCTTGGCTTCAATGGCGGAAATTTCGTCGGACATGTCCACGTGGGACTCCTCGGACCGGCGGCGCAGCTCCATAAGTTGTTCTTCCAGAGAGCGCAGTGGTAATTCCGCATCCAAATCGCCCATCGCCACGGACGGGAGGCTCCCAAAATTTCGGCCGAGGGCAACTAAAATGCGCCTTCAACCGGCTATAGCGCTGATCCATTGATACTTAATTGTTGAGTCCGGGGCCACCGCCGGAAAGAATTTGCCGTCGGGCCCAACTTTCGCTTCCCCTTTGCCGTGGCAAGGCGCAGTTCCCGTCCCGTCCCCATCGGCGAACTGACCGTCGGCGGCGGCGGTCCCATAGTTTTGCAATCAATGCTGTCCCTGCCACTTGCAGACTTGGACGGCTGCCGGCGGCAGGTGGAAGCCTTGGCCGCCGAGGGCTGTTTTCTTATCCGGGTAGCCGTGCCGGCGGAGCGGGACCTAGCCCAGTTTCAAAAATTGCGAAAATTCCTCCCGGACAAAAATTTGGCATTTGTCGGCGACCTGCACTACGGATCGGAACTGGCCCGGGAAGCGCTAGATGTCTTTGAGAAAGTGCGCATTAACCCGGGGAACTTCGCCATCCGCCGCAGGCCGGCGCCGGAAGAGTACGGAGAAGATCTCTTTCAGCGGGAAACGGATACCGTAGCGGCCGAAGCGGAGGAATTTTTTAAAAAGGCACGGCGGCTCGACCGGGCCGTCCGCATCGGCAGCAACGGCGGGTCCCTCGCCGCCCGCACCATTTGGCGCCGGGGGCACGGTCCTGATGCTTTGGTGGAGAGCGCGTTAGAAATGGGCCGCTGGGCCAGGGGAGCGGATTTCCACGGCCTCGTATTTTCCTTCAAGTGCAGTTCAGCGGACGGCACAATATTCGCCAATCGCCTCGCCCGCAAACGCATGGACGAACTTTCCTGGGACTACCCCTTCCACCTGGGCGTGACGGAGGCAGGCAACGGTCTCCTGGCCCGGGCCGTCGGGGCGCTGGGAATCGGCCTCCTGCTGGGGGATGGCCTGGGCGACACGATTCGAATTTCCCTGACGGAGCCGCCCGCGGCGGAAATTCGCTTCGGTAAAAAACTTCTGGCCTTTTGCGCGCAAAATCCTCTCCCGAACCCGCCAAAAAGGACCGGCCCAGTGACCCTGCTGGAGGAAGGCTCCGGTCCAAATTTTTTAGAACTGCCACCGCCGAAGGAACCTTTCGACGGTGAGCTCTGCCTGCTGGAGACGCTTCGCACCCTTCTCTCCGCCGATCTCCTGGAAACGGTCTGTCTGCCGCCGGGTCCCCGCCGGGAGGAGAGAAAAAAGATCGCCCGGGCGGCACTGCAGGCCTGCCGCTGGGGAGAATTTTTTACGGCCATCGTCGCCTGTCCCACCTGCGGCCGAGCAACCTACGACGTCGCCGCCACGGTGGAGCAAATTCGCGAGCGGCTGGGGGAGCGGGCGGGACTGCGCATCGCCGTCATGGGCTGCTGCGTGAACGGACCCGGCGAGGCGGGGGCAGCCGACTACGGCTGCGTCGGCTGCGGCAGGGGTAGGGTAAATATTTACAAAAAAGGCAGATGCGCCATTCGCTCGGTCGAAGCGGAACGGGCCGCCGAGGAATTGGAAAAGCTTGCGGGCACCGACTGCAGGAGCGGGCCTCGCCCGTAAAATTTTTCGCTTCTTCTTCAAAAATGGCACTTTCCCATTGACGGCGCCACGGCTACTGAACAGGCCTGGCCGGTCCTGGGGACCATATGAAAGGAAAGGCACGTGATGAATAAGTCTGATTTGATTGCGGAGGCGCATAAGTTACTGGGGGATGACACTTCCAAGGCGGTCGTAGAGCGCGTGGTAAATGCCGTTCTTTCGACCATCCGGGACGCCGTCGGCAGGCGTGAATCCGTTCAGCTGGTCGGGTTTGGCACGTTTTCCGTGGCGGCTCGCGCCCCCAGGACGGGCGTAAATCCGCGCACGAAGGCCCGTATCCGCATCCCCGGCAAGTTGGTAGTGAAGTTCCGCCCCGGCGCAGAGCTCAGTCGAGCGGTCTGAGCGGGATTCCCTCCGGAGCCGGCCATGCGCGTTGGACTGGGGCGGGACGTGCACCGGCTGGTGGCCGGCGGCCGTCTGATCTTGGGCGGCGTTGTTGTATCCGAAAACCTTAGCCCGGTGGCCCACTCGGACGGCGACTGCCTCCTGCACGCTCTGATGGATGCGATCCTGGGAGCGGCCGCTCTCCCGAACGTTGGGGTACTATTTCCCTGCGACGGAGAGGAAAATCGGGGGCGCGACTCCTGCGAAATGCTAGGAACCGTGCTGGCGATGGTTTGGAAACTTGGGTTTCGGCTTGTAAATGTCGACGCGGTGATTCAGCTGGAGGCACCGCCGGTGAGTTCCTTTTTCCCAGCAATGCGCGAACGCCTGTCTCCCCTTTTGGGCCTGGAGGGTTCGGCCGTCGGATTGAAAGCGACTACCGCGGAAGGACTTGGACCGATTGGCCGCGGAGAGGCGCTGGAGGTGCTCTGCGTCTGCCTGCTGGAAGGTGGGAAATCCTAGGCATGGAGGAACTTCGCAGCGTATTCTGTCCCGCAAAGTTGAACCTTTTTTTGGACGTCAACGGCATCGACGGGAACCGCTTTCACCGGCTGACTTCGCTGACGGTCCGCGTCGATTTCGGAGACAAGCTCTGGCTCAGGTTCGCGGAGGAGGGCGCCGACGGGGATTTTCTCTCCTGTGACGTCGCGGAAATACCTACGGACGAACGCAATAGCCTGCTACGCGCCCTCGAGCTGTTCCGGCAGGTTTTCCCCTTCCCGCGGCGGCTGGAAATGCGTCTGGAGAAGAACATTCCCGTTCGATCGGGACTGGGCGGTGGGAGCAGCGACGCCGCCCAGCTCATCTACACCCTCAATCGAATGCTGGGCCAGCCGCTCGACCGGAAAGGGCTAATCGACCTAGCGGCAGCGGTCGGGCGGGATTGCCCGCTGTTCCTCGGCTCCTCCCCCTGCATCGTTCGGGGGACGGGCGAACGGATCGATGCGCCGGAAAATTTCCAGGCGGATGATCTTGCGCACATGAAGTTTCTGCTCTTCAAGCCCATTTTCGACGTTTCGACGGCCTGGGCCTATGAAGTCCTCGACCGGAGCGGCATGAGGAAATTCATCTCGGAAAAAAATTCCGACGGGGCACTGCAAAGTCTCCTGAGGAACATGCGCGACGGCTACCGGTCCGGCTCCTTCCGAAATGTATTCCAAGATATTCTGTGCGAGAAATTTATGGAATTGCAACGGATTTTTGTGGATTTGCCGGAGTATTTCCACTTGGACGGCCACCTAACCGGAACGGGCAGCTGCGGATTCGTTCCCATGGAAGAAGATGCGGATAGCGGACCGGTCCAGTCCTACCTGCGGGAAGTGCTGGGCGAGGGGGCGCTCATCCGCGAGGTGCGACCCATCATCGACCTACGCAGCCCCCTAGCGGACCTAGTCTTTTGACCAAAGCACTCCCTGCCAACCAATTGCCCTAGTTCCACTCCGGACGGCGGCACGGATGCTGGCGGTGGGCGAGCCGCTCGCGAACGTCGAAAGCTCCCCGCCGTTATCCGCCAATGATTTATAAAAATTCACGTGGCCATCCAGGAAGACGACAAAGCCGCCCGCGGTGCCGTAAACCCCTCCATCGCTCCCATCTGCCGCCCGCCAGTGGCCCGTAAGCGGATCCAATCCCCGGCTGTAGGCGAGGGGCGTGGTGGCCGGATCGTCGTCCGGTGAAAGGCCGGTAATGACGACAATGCTAAGGGGATAGCTGCGAAACTCACTGCTAGGGGAAGAGCCATCCCCGGCCAGCAGCTGCCGCGGGACCGGCGAAGGGAAAGATGCGCAAAGCTGATCCTCTGCAATAACATAGAGACTTCCATCGCCCACTCCCGTGTGGGCGGCCAGCAGAGCCGCCCAGTCCGCCAGGGTTCCGCAACGATTTAGATCCCGCAGGGAGCCGCCTCCGTTCACGTAGGCGCCGTAGGTGAGGGCAATTTGCCGCAAATTATTCGCAACTCGCATTCTACGCGCACGGCCGAGGGCGCTGGCCACGGCCGGCGTCAGAAGGGCGGACAAAATCCCAATGATGGCAATAACAGCCAGCACTTCGATGAGCGTGAAGGCCTTCCGTTTAGATCTCATAGTGCGCGTAGGGGAGAGGAAAGCGGCGGCAGAGAGCCCGCACCGCATCCCTAACGGGCAGCACTCTATCCTCCGGCGCGGGAGCTGTCAAGATCTCTCCGATCCAGTCGCCGATCTGCTCCATTTCCGCCTCCCCCATGGCGCGGCTGCTCAACGCCGGCGTACCTAGGCGCAATCCGCTCGTAGAGAAAGAACTGCGCGTCTCGCCGGGGACCGTGTTGCGGTTAGTGGAAATGTGAGCGCCTTCGAGCAGCCGCTGGGCCCGCAGCCCGTCCATTTCCGGGAGATTTTTCCGCAAGTCGATGAGAAGGAGGTGATTGTCCGTCCCGCCGGAGACGAGGTGAAAGCCGTTTCGCAGGAGGGAGCGGGCCAGGGCGCGGGCATTGCGCAGGATCAACTCCTGGTAGGCGCGGAAGGAGGGCTGGAGGGCCTCGAGAAAGCAAACTGCCTTTGCCGCAATGATATGCATGAGCGGACCGCCCTGATTGCCCGGGAAAACGGATCCGTCCACGGCCTTGGCAAACTCCTTTTTACACAGTATGATACCTCCACGAGGGCCCCGCAGCGTCTTGTGGGTCGTGGAAGTAACGAAATCGCAGTGGGGCAGGGGCGAGGGGTGCAACCCGGTGACCACGAGGCCGGCGATGTGGGCGATGTCGGCCAGCACGAGGGCCCCATTCCGGTGGGCAATGTCGGCAACCCGTTCAAAATCAATTGTTCGCGGGTGGGCAGAGGCGCCAACGGTAATCAGCTTGGGCCGCTCACTTTCCGCAAGTTCCTCCAGGGACCGGTAGTCGATGAATCCGTCGGCCGAATCGGTGCCGTAGTGAGTAACGGCGTAGAGCATGCCGCTCAAGTTCTTCGAGTGGCCATGGGTCAGGTGGCCGCCCTCCACGAGGGACATGGTTAAAATCCTGTCGCCGGGCCGGAGGATGGCGCCGTAGACGGCCAGGTTCGCCTGCGTGCCCGAATGGGGCTGCACGTTCGCGTGTTCGGCGCCAAAGAGTTGCAAGGCCCTATGCCGGGCAATTTGCTCCACCTCATCGACAAATTCGCAACCGCCGTAGTAGCGATAGCCGGGGTAGCCCTCGGCGTACTTGTTGGTGAGGACGGAACCGGCCGCCTCGAGGACCGCTTCGGACGTAAAGTTTTCCGACGCAATCAATTCCAAGTGCTCTTCCTGCCGGCGCCGCTCCCGCCCTATGGACGCGAAAATTTGCGGATCGACTTCCTGTAATCTTTTCATGGGCAAGCAATTTTTGTCTAGGAGCGCGATGCGGCGGGCATGGCGTCCTCCCTCAAACTTCGTCGAAAAGAACACCTCCAAAATGGCGACCGCTCCCTCGCCGCTCACCCAGCGCGACCCGAGACAGAGCACATTGGCGTGGCCGTGTCGACGGGAAAGCTCTGCCATCTTTTCATTCACCGCGACGGCCGCCCGAATGCCGCAGAAACGATTGGCCGCCATAGCCATACCAGTTCCGGTTCCGCAAACCAGCACGCCGCAATCGGCATTTTTTTCCAAAATGTCGCGGACGACCGGGCGAACGTAGACGGGGTAATCCACCGGCTCCTCCCGGCCGGTTCCGTGGTCAATGTAGTCTATGTCGTTGCGGCGGAAAAAGTCTATCAGGACAGGCCGGAAGCAGACGCCCCGGTGGTCCATGGCGAAGCTAACCGTCCGCGCCCCAGCGTCCCCCATCGGGCGGAAATAGAAAATTTTTACGGCGCACCACAAGGCCGTTCGCGAAATTCGGGACAAAATTCCCGGGTTTTTCGGAAAAAGCGTTGCAGCATCACTCTAAAATGGCGCAAAATGAACCGCGATGAGAAGAAAACACATCCAACAATTTCTTCCCACGGATGGCGAAGAACTCCTCCGCCACAGTTGCGCCGGAATCCGAAAAGAGCGACTCCACCTGCCGGGGCCCAATTTTGTAACGGACGTTTGGCAGCAGTCGGACCGGGCTCCGCAGACGCTGAACAGCTTGGCCCGAATTTTTGGGAGCGGTCGGCTGGCCGGGACCGGCTACCTGTCCATCCTCCCCGTCGACCAGGGCATCGAGCACAGCGCCGGGGCCAGTTTTTCCGCGAATCCCGACTACTTCGACCCGGAAAACATCGTGCGGCTGGCCATCGAGGGGGGCTGCAACGGAGTGGCTTCGACTCTGGGCGTGCTCGGTGCCGTAGCGCGAAAGTACTGCCACCGGATCCCCTTCATCGTGAAATTGAACCACAACGAGCTGCTCACCTACCCTAACCGGCACGACCAGGTGTACTTCGGCCAGGTGGAGCAGGCCTGGGATATGGGGGCAGTTGCCGTCGGAGCAACGATTTACTTCGGATCAGAGGAATCCATGCGGCAGCTGCAAGAGACGGCCGACGCCTTCCAGCGGGCCCACGAGCTGGGCATGGCCACGATCCTCTGGTGCTACCTGCGCAATTCGGCATTTGTGAAAAACGGCACCGACTACCACCTGGCGGCGGATCTCACCGGACAGGCTAACCACCTGGGTTGCACCATCGAAGCGGACATCATCAAGCAAAAATCTCCGGAGAACAACGGCGGATTCCGCGCCGTTCAGTTCGGCAAATGGGACGCGCGCATGTACGGCCCCCTCTGCGGCGACCATCCAATCGACCTAACCCGCTACCAGGTAGCCAACTGCTACATGGGCAGCTGCCCGCTCATCAATTCGGGGGGCGCCGCGAAGGGCAGCGACGACGACTTCCGGGAGGCGGTTCGCACGGCCATCGTAAATAAGCGGGGTGGAGGGGCCGGGCTCATTTCCGGCCGAAAGGCCTTCCAGCGGCCGATGAAGGAAGGGATTGAACTGCTCCACACGATTCAAGATGTTTATTTGGACAGAGATATCACAGTTGCCTAGGCTTCCGGCGACGCCCTGCCGCCTTCCCCCTTAGCCACCGGCGAACCCATTCCGCCCTTCTAAGCGTCCGAAGACAGATTGCTCTACAACGCAATTGTTGACAGCAGCTCCGCGGTCCCCGCCCCTATTTTTAGCGACAAATTTACGCCAGCCGCTATCATAGGGCGTGGCCAGTCCCGTTATAGGCGCACCGCTACCGCACCAATCTCCCTCCGGATTAGGCACGGAGCCCGCACTAGGACAAACCAAAAAAGTCAGTCCCGCCGATTCACTAAAAACGACGACCCTCTGCCTAACGATTGCTCTTTGCAATCCCATCAGCTTGGCCATTGAATTCACACTGAGCGCCGTCTATTTCGCGCTACTGGCCGTTGCAACCCCGATTCTATTGCCAATACTGGGAGCGTCCACAGTAAAGTTCGCCTGGCGCACGAGCTGGTCGACTGTTGCTATGCCATTTCGAGCCCGACTGGCTTTTAATTATGCCGCCGAAAATGACTATCAGGAGGCTAAAATTGAAGATATTCAACTAGGCACCGGCGGGGAAAATTTACCAGAGCCACTGCAAAACAACTCCCTCCAAAAATTAATAGGCTGGATAGTCAACGCATACGATGGCTACGCACGCTATCCGGAAGATTTTCCGAACTACCATGATCCGAATTCGGCCGCGCTTTTAGGCGGAGAAATTGAAGACTTTCCCACGAAAAGCTACCGGCAGGCGGAATGTCGCCCGTGCCCAATGGAACTAACCAGAAATCAGGCCCTTGCGACCGGCCTAATGCCGTTAGAGCGGATCCCGGGCGTTGATCCCGATCAGCTGAACACCGTACAAAATGTGCGCCCCGCCGTGCTGTGGTTCGATGGCATGCACGACTCCAGCGACGAGCACCAGTGCATAATCAACCTGACGGGTGGCGTGCCGGCAATTCTGTACGACTACGAAGAATTTGTCCGCGACCAACTCGAACGGATCGCAGAGTACAACAAAAATCCGGGGCACACAACAAAGATTGTCCCAATTTTTTCCGGCCACTCCATGGGTGCCATGATCGCGACTGCCATCGCCGCTAAGGAACACTACGGATCGGTCGGACTGAACGGTCTTGGCCTCGGACGAGGCATACGGGAGCGCTTTGTGGGCAAAGAAAATATGCAGTGGGTAGACGGGAACCCGAACGCCATGCTGTGGCTGCAGGAAGAAAAAGACGATACTTCAGACCCGAGCGTTTCTCCGATATACCGCGCACACCCCGGGAAAGTTTTCCGCTTCGCAGCAAGTCGGTCAGTGGAGGCCGAAGAAAATAATCCGACCCCCGATCCAATTCTTTGTGGCCATTTCGGCTATCGCTACATGCTATGGGAGCATGGAATTCGTTGGTCGGAAGAAACCTTTCCCCTGAAAGAAACTAACTCCCCGAAAGGAGGCGATTCCGAGAAGGAAGCCACTCCCCTGGAAGGAGGGGCCCAATCTCAAGTGGCCTACGCCCAGTAGGATCGAGCGCCAGCGCCGACTTCCCGCGCTGGAATAAAATACCTTGTGCGGAAAGAATTTTACCCTAGCATCGGCCTTCGGGCGTTCGATGCGCCCGGGAGGAACGGCAATTATGGCAAAGAAGGTACGCGTGGGGATTAACGGATTTGGCCGCATCGGGCGGCTAGTTTTTCGGGCGATCGAGGAGATGGGACTGCGAAAAGACGGCATTGAGGTGGTCGCGGTAAATGACCTCGTGCCAGCGGACAACCTCGCCTATCTGGTCCGCTACGATTCCACCCAGGGACGATTTCCGGGGACCGTCGAAGCGCCCGACGACGGCACCCTACAAGTGAACGGCCACGACATAAAGTGCCTCGCCTGCAAGGATGGCCCCGCCTCCCTGCCCTGGAATGAGCTTGCCGTGGATCTGGTCGTGGAATCGACGGGGCTGTTCACGCAGGCGGATTTGGCCCACGGGCACCTGGCCGCCGGAGCAAAAAAAGTGATCATCTCCGCTCCCGCGAAGGGGGACGGCGTCAAAACCGTCGTTCGGGGGGTCAACTGCGCCAGTTTGCGGGCGGAAGATAGCCTCATCTCCAACGCCTCCTGTACTACTAACTGTTTGGCCCCCATAGCGAAAGTGCTGCTCGAGCACTTCGGCATCGAAGAGGGTCTCATGACCACCATTCACAGCTACACGGCCACCCAAAAAACCGTGGACGGCCCCTCCCGAAAGGATTGGAAGGGAGGGCGAACGGCGGCCTGCAACATCATTCCCTCCACAACCGGCGCCGCAAAGGCCGTCGGACTCGTACTGCCACAGCTGCAAGGGAAATTGACCGGCATGTCCTTCCGCGTGCCCACACCGACCGTATCCGTCGTGGACCTCACCTTCCGCACGGAAAAGCAGACCAGCTACGAGGAGATTTGCAAAACTATGGAAGTGGCTGCAAAGGAAGGATCTTTGAATGGAATCCTCGCCTATACGGCCGATGAGGTGGTTTCCTCCGACTTCGTCCACTGCGCCTACTCCTCCATCTTCGACGCCGGCTCCGGCATCGAGCTCAACGGTCATTTTTTTAAAGTCGTCGCCTGGTACGACAACGAGTGGGGATACAGCTGCCGCTGCGCCGAACTGGTCCGGCAGGTGGCAGCCTTTCTCTAGTCGCCTCGACCGCTAAAATTCGTTTCCTGAAAGAATTCGCACCGGCATCTGCACTGCGCCGAAGCCGGTAGGAGATATTTTCGGCTGCAAATTTTCCCGCTAGTTTTCCTTTGCACCACCTTTCCGGCGCGACATTTGGCCACTACATCGCCGCTGACCCGGACGATGACCGAAATCCTACATTTCCGCGGCCGCCAGAGAGGACAACGGCACCGCGCACTTCGACTGCGGCGACGCGTACTTTGGCACAGGACGCCCGCACACATTTAGGCATAGAACTTTCGCCAAAAAAAATAAATCATTTTTTAATTCTGAGAAAATATTTCCTTTTTAATTTAAATAGTAAAAAAATAAAAATCCCCGAACCACCGAATTCGGCTGGACAGAAAGCTCCCCAGTCCCTCCGAAAGCTATTCACTGATTTTCTAAAAACCATTTTATTCGCCCGTCCGAAATTATCAAAATTTTGAGAATTACCAACTTGAGCCGCATTTAGCGGAAGCGGCCATAGCGGCGATTGGCGCGAGTCCTAGCAATAAAAACGTCCAACGCACGCCGAAAGCGTTCCGGTTTTTTTCGCCATAGGTCGATGGCGGCAATGCGAATATTGCGATAATAGTGTGGAAATGCGCAAAAATTTTCCCAGACTTGCCCATCCCGGCGCAACTCTTCCAAGATGTCTTCCGGTGGCACATAGGCATTTAAATCCAGATCCGGCAGAACTGCCTCGCCGGCCTTCGCCATTTTTCCCCGTTCGATGAGTAGTCTGGCATGCTGTTTATTTACCTCACTCCAAGAGCTCTTTGCAGCTCGCCGACTAAATCTATTGGAGACTGTTTCCGAATCGTAGCGCTTCACCATTCCGTCAATCCAACCGAAGCAGAGAGCTTCCTCCAGTGCCTGGTAGTAGGTGATTCCCGAAAAATTGGAACCGCGCCGAGAAAAAAGCAGCCAGACGCCGCAAGATTTTTGTCCGTTCCTCTCTAGCCAGCTACGCCAATCTTCCTGCGTTTCCATGCGAAGGACTTTTTCCCCAGCGCCAAAAGTTTTAGCCGTAAGCTGCTTAGGAAATTCGTCCTGCTTTTCGCCAGAAAATCCCCCTGCCATGCGGACGGCCTAGATATTTCCCGCCATTCTGTCAAGAATGTATGATTTTCGGCATGTAAATCGAAAATTTGTCTCATTTTTTAGAGAATAAAGAGTGCGCACCGGCATTTAGTTAAAACCGTGAAAATACAATTAAAGCGCAGTAATTTCATCAAATGCCCCGCCATTAAAAAATAATTCAAAATTCTGCGAAAAAATCAAACGAAATAAATTAAATGCACTTTGCCGCGCAGAAGTAGTAAGTAGGAATTGAAATTTTACGGTTTGGTGGTTTTAAATTTTTCTTGCAAAATGCTTCATTTTGGTAAAATTTTGCATACGGTGAGTGCTTCATCCACCACGGTTGGCACGGGGTATGGCAATGGGCTACGGAGAAGGTCATCGAGAAAATTTACGGACACGGTTCTTTAAGAACGGAATAGGCGGCTTTTTACCCCATGAGGTGGTGGAGATGCTGCTCACCTACAGCATCCCGCGTCGTGACGTTAAACCACAAGCCCACGCGCTCATAGATCGCTTCGGCTCCCTCTCCGCTATCCTGGATGCGGACGAGGAAGAACTTGTCAAAACCTCCGGCATAGGCCCGCGAGCAGCCCAATTTTTTGCGCTGATTCGGGCCGTAGCACACGCCTACTGGGAGCAAAAATCCCTTCGAATTGACTCTCCCGTCGGAACTTTTCCTTTGAAAGAACTAGCAGAATTTTGGAGAGTTCGATTGCGCGATGAGCGGGAGGAGCACCTGGAAATCGCGTTTTTGGACGGTACACACCTCCTGCCGGGCGAAGTGGAACGGCTGGCTTCGGGAGCGGCCTCCGCCGTCAGCGTGCTCCCTAGGCAGATCCTAAGCGTAGTAATGCGAAGACGTTGCTCAGCAGTAGTCCTCTGCCACAACCACCCAAACGGCGTTTGTCTTCCCTCAGAACACGACGAGCGGGTCACCCGCAATATCGCTTCAATACTGAGAAGCATAGACGTCCGACTGCTAGATCACTTGATAGTTGCCAACGGTCACGTGTTCTCCATCATCGATGGGAGAGAAATGTGATGTCAGTTGCAAAATTTGACCGTCAAAATCAGCGCTAAATTCCTGCTAGCCTTGATTCTGATCTTCAGAGAGAAGACTAAAATCTCCCCCGTCGGGGAATTTTTCTATGGTAATCCGGCCGCAGGGCTGTTTTAGTCGATGGGCTCCAATTGATTAAGTTTTTTTGCCCATCCGTGGAAATTCCTCGATTTACTTCGGCCGAGGGCACGCGAACGATTTCCCCGCCGAGACCGTCAAAATTCGGCGAGTCGGACAGGCGAGCCGTGACGAAAATGAGCAGATTGCGCTTTTGGGAGCTCTGCCTTCGAGAGCGGAAGAGTTTGCCCAACAGCGGGATATCGCCGATTAGGGGAATCTTATCTCGCACGGCCTTGACCTCCTCCCGGGTTAGACCGCCCATGACGACCGTTGCGCCGTTGTCGATTGTAACTTCGATTGCAATACGGCGCGTAGAAAAATGGGCTGGAAAAATCCAGAAGGAACTGTGACCGTCGAGTTTCCGGAACCCGCCACGGAGGAGCCGCCGTATTCAACAAAGCCCTCGAATTCCGTGACGGAAGGCTCCAACCGCAGGCTAATGCGGTCGTCCGCTTCGACGATTGGAGTTACCCGCATTTCGACGCCGATGTTGCGCGTTTTAAAATTTCGAGGTGTTCCGGCCGTGATGGTTACCCCGCCAAGGAGCCGCTCAGGGTATCCGAACTGGTGCCGACGGAGGAAAGAATGGCGTCGTACTCCTCTGAATATCGAAATTCCTGAGCTACAACAATTTCTGCCGTTTTTCCAGAAAGAACGGTTACTTTTGGAGCGCTCATTAGGTCCGAGCCCGTCTGCTGTTCCAACGCCCGCAGCACGAAGCCAA
>JAITDG010000045.1 GCA_031282685.1 Puniceicoccales bacterium
AGTTGCGAAACGGACGGTGAAAAGTGACTAATAGTTTCCATGTGGCACTGGCTAGCCGTTAGTCGGACTAAGTAAAGTTCTTTTATGTGAATTTTCGTCCCGCTCGGCGCAGCGGGGCCTCCTGCCCTGCCGGTCGGGGCAGCCGACCGAAGAGGCCCCGTAGCCTTAGGTGCGTTTGACAGCTCGTGTTGGTCTAGCGCAGGGCAAGCTCGCCTTGCTCTCTGCCGCTTCTGCTTTTTCGCCATCGGCGGCGGGAAGTGGCGCTGGAACAGCCACGAAAGTGGTGGGTGCGACAGCAACTGAAGCGAAAGGCACAATAAGTTCTAGATCATTGGCTAAAGAGCAGTATTTGAGAAGATGATTGCCTTTCATCGTCGCTATTGTTTTCCCGGAATTACGAAAGAAAGCAAAAAATTGCGATCTGTCATTACGCAACTTTCCATCCACAAAAGATAAGCTCGTGAGTACGGGTCCGAATCTGGTACCCGCGACGACCTGGGGAGGTAATTTCAGTTTGAACTCATCCGTGTCGGCAAGAATAACGCCATTGCTGTATACGATGCTAACATTCTCATTGGTAGGTATTTGAACGTACGCTAGACTCATGTGGCCGCCTTTTCCGGGATTATCTGCATCTTGGGCAGTTGACGCCAGAAAGAGGCATCCTCTCCTCGGGTCGGGGATATGTTTTTTAATTTCAGCGAGAGAGGCGCGAACGGCATCACTATCATGCAAACCTACTCCCCGTAGCAGATTCGAAAGATTTGTGCAATTCCATAGGCGCAACGGATCATCGTTTTTGTAAAAAAGGCCACTAACGTATGCATCATTCCGATTTTCTCCTGGCACAATGTGCGAATAGGGAAGGCCGTTCGCGATTTCAATTTGCGACATTCTGACGATAGTTCCGACGTACTTGGGATCCCAACCGAGTTGGGTGGAAAAATCCGATAATTCCTTGTGCAAGAGTGAATAAACGCCCGGGAAAACGACAAAAAACTTTGCTCCGACTAGGGCGTCTCTATCGGCATTTGGTCCTAGGAGTGAGACGACGGAAGTGGTGCATCGATATTCGGTGACATTTTTCCGCGTGGCGTAGATGATATGGGGGGCTCCCTCCGGCGTTTTGCTGTGCTCATAGAGTTTCACAATTGCATTTGTCGCTTTTGCTACTATGGCCATAGCCATGTCTTCTGCAAAGCCGCATTTTCGTATTAATGTGGCCATCAGCTTGCGGCAATCGAATGGTTCGGATCTGCGCAGCCGCAGAGTGTTTTCCCAAACATCTTCCCGGAAAAAAGATTTGCTAAGATTAGAAAAAAGGAGACCGTCGTCCCGCCTCTCCATCCTAAGGTACACCGTGCGACTGAACATTAAAAATATAGATTCCTGTATGCCCTGATAGAAAAAATATCCCGCGGCGGCCCATTTTTTCATCCTGGCCTCCAGGAGGCTCATTACGGCCAGTCCGACCAGCCGCGATTCGTAGTGAAAGTCAATGACAGTCAACATGTCCGGAAATTTGGCGGCGGCTGTGATTGTCTGAGAGTGCACGTTGGCGCCTCCCGCTTCGGCGGTGGTTAGCTGAAATTCTTGACCCGTAGCGAGAAAATACACTATTTGGAGGTATGCCGGGGGATACTCTGCGGCGATGTAGGAAATGAGTGCACAGGGCTCGCAATCGTTGAGCCTATGACAACAGGGAAAATGGTTGGCGGTCTCTATGAAACTTCTAATAAATTGCTCTTGCGTACTAATTTTCAGCGCTGGCATAAAGGTTGCCCCATTATCTGCCATCCATTGCGCATAATTCCGTGCGGCATCGGTGAGTTGCGAAACGGACGGTGAAAAGTGACTAATAGTTTCCATGTGGCACTGGCTAGCCGTTAGTCGGACTAAGTAAAGTTCTTTTATGTGAACTTTCGCCCCGCTCGGCGCAGCGGGGCCGGATATTTTTACGCACAATTGCAGCTCAGCGATTTTCGTAGTGCGAATTCGCACTGCTTGCCGTCGTTCCATTGCTGGATGGGGCGCAGGTAGCCGACGATGCGGGAGTAAATCTCCGTTTCGGCTCCGCAGTGGGGGCACTTGGGCTGTTCGCCGGGCAGGTAGCCGCAGGCGGGGCAGACGGAGAAGGTGGGCGTCAGGGAAAAGTAGGGCAGCCGGTAGCGGCCCGTGATGGTTTTAACTAGTTTTTTTACCGTGGCCGTGTCGGCGATGCGCTCTCCGAGAAAGAGATGCACCACCGTGCCGCCGGTGAACTTGGTCTGCAGGTCGTCCTGGTGGTCTAGGACGGAGAAGATGTCGTCGAAGGCATTCACGGGCAGGTGAATGGAGTTCGTGTAGAAGGGCACGTCGTCGGCCCGCTCCGTGCCGTCGTTGGCCACGTGAATGTCCCCGTAGCGGCTGCGGTCCTTGCGGGCCAGGCGGAAGGAGGTCCCCTCGGCCGGGGTCGCTTCCAGGTTGTAGTGGTTGCCGGTCCGGCTCTGGTAGTCCCGGATCCGGTCCCGCATGAAATCCAGCGTCCTGAGGGCGAACTCGTGTCCCGCCTCGCCGGCGATGCCCTCGCCCAGAAGGTTCACGCAGGCTTCATTCATGCCCACGAGGCCGATGGTGGAGAAGTGATTTTTCCAGTAGCTGCCCAGCCGGTCCCGAATGGCGGAGAGGTAAAAGGTCGTGTAGGGGTAGAGGTTGGACTCGGTGAGTTTCTCCAAAAATGCCCGCTTCACCTCCAGGCTTTCCTGGGCCAGGTCCATGAGATCCCCCAGCCGTTTTTGGAAATCTTTCTCGTCCTTTGAGAGATAGGCCAGGCGGGGCATGTTCAAAGTTACCACTCCGACGGATCCGGTCAGCGGGTTCGCTCCGAATAGCCCGCCGCCCCGCTTCTCCAGCTGGCTGTTGTCGATGCGCAGTCGGCAGCACATGGAGCGGGTGTCCTCCGGCGCCATGTCGGAGTTCACAAAATTGGAAAAGTAGGGGATGCCGTACTTGCCGGTCATGGCCCAGAGGCCATCCAAGTTGGGGTTATCCCACTGGAAATCTTTGGTAATATTAATGGTGGGAATGGGGAAGGTGAACACGCGACCCTTGGCGTCCCCCTCCATCAGAACTTCAAATAGCGCTCGGTTAAAGAGGTCCATCTCCTTCTGGTAGTCGCCGTAGTGGCTGTCCTGCAGCTGGCCATCCCAGATCACCGCCTCGTTGGCCAAGTGTTTAGGGCAGAAGAGGTCCAGCGTGACGTTGGTGAAGGGCGTCTGGAAGCCGACCCGCGTGGGCACGTTGATGTTGAAGACGAATTCCTGCAGTGCCTGCCTTACGGCCCGGAAGTCCAACTGGTCCTTGGCGATGAATGGCGCCAGCAGCGTGTCGAAGTTGGAAAATGCCTGGGCGCCGGCCGCCTCCCCCTGT
>JAITDG010000034.1 GCA_031282685.1 Puniceicoccales bacterium
AGTGGAAATTATAATAGGATACACAGCTCATGGGCGGGGTATGGGGCAAAATATCTTTTTGGAAAGTAAAAATTTTGCATTTCTAGAAACATTTTACCCACAAACCAATTACTCCCCAAACCGAGCATATTTTTTAATCACTTAGAGTTCGCTATTTTTCTCTAAAAATAAAAAATATTGCTTTTATTTTCTATGCCATCAAGTGAGAGTCTATGGATACAATAGCAAGTCGTGTTTGTTTTACGGAGAGTCTTTGTTCTGCTACTCCACTTGAAGCCAGCACAGGAAGTCACCCTGGAAGAACACACATCAAGTCAATCTTAGACCTAGATGTCACAGCCGAAAGGTTCGAAATTCGCGGCCCGAATTCACGTTTGGAAACTGCGGGGACTGTCTCGTCGGACTATCTGGAAAAGTGCATTACTTTTCTTCTTGAAGAATTCTTTGCAGACGCCAGAGAATCTCCGCTAGTCATAGATCTGCCGCCCAATTTGGATGATGGAGAGAACCGGCGGCCTGTAACATATAAATTTGAGTTAGTCACCATTTCTCCGGGCGGAATAATGCGCTCCAGCTCCATTTATTGGAGTTACGTAGCCTGCCTCTTTGAGCATCCCCAAAGACTATGTAACGCACTTGTCGCATTGTCCATAGCTATCGACAGCCTTTCGGCTGGATTTGCCGTTTGGGGCATAGGAAAGCATGGGAAGAATGCCTATGAGCCGATTCTGTGGCAAGAACTTTTCGGGTCTGACGGAGACAGGAAGAGAGCGGAAATAGAAGAAGATCGGGCTGTGTGTATTAGAGAGCGCAAAAAAGCAGAAAGAAAAGTCGCACAGCAGCGGGCGCTGCGGGCCGAGGAAGCGGCGTAGAGCTAGAGCCCCGCGCTAGTGCGAGCACCGCAGCAGCGGAAAAATTCGACCGAATGGTGGACCGAAGAAGGGCTTGAGTTCGACGGAGAAGAGGAAGAGAACAGAATCGCACGGCAGCGGGCGAAACCGGGCTAACGGCTAAAATGCACGACAGTGGCTAGCCATGCGCAACGGTTTCGCGCAAATTAGCCACTGGACCCACCTTCGCTGCCGCTAGCTGCCGCGGTCCACTTCTAAAGTTAGTGGTAGTCCTGCGGCCCAATCGCCCCGACGGTCCGCCGCTTTGAAAAAACAAAAACTGTCTGGCATTTGCCCATCCTTGGCCGATCCAACTCTCCGGTTGACCAGAAAAAAAAGGCCCATTGAATGCGGAGCCGTGAGGCAAAGGCGCTATTTTCTATCCGTTCTCTGTCTTTGCCTTGTGGGCTGTTCGTCGGCGCACCTCCATCGGCACGGGGCGGAGCGCATTATGGGCAGCGACGGCATAAGTGCCACCAAAATGGAGCGTTTTCTTCTGCGCCATAACGGCAACGTCGATCACAGCTCCGCCCGAAGAATTACCTGCTGCTATCTGCAAGAATGCCAGCAGGAAGGAATTCGGCCCGCCGTCGCCTTCTGCCAGATGTGCCTGGAGACTGGTTTTTTGACTTTCCCCGGATCTATCTCTCGAGAGCAGAATAACTTTTGCAGCTATGGCGTATCGGGCAGTAGCCACACGGGAGAATCATTCCCCGACATGCGAACCGGCGTGCGGACTCACATACAGCACCTGAAGGCCTACGCGACGGCGGAGCCGACCCACCGCCGCTGCATCGACAGCCGCCGCCGCCTCGTCTGTCTCGGTTCGGCGCCAACGGTCAACGATCTCACCGGCCGATGGAATGGGGACCCCAACTACGGGACTCGCCTCAGCGAGCTCATCGCTAAACTCTATGCCGAATGATAGATGCCGCGACAAGCCGACGGGCCACGCAATCCCGCTTCTCTTACGAAAAAAGCTCCTCAAAATCAGCCCCACGGTTAGATCCTCCTATTTGGAGGCCGGCCCAGCCCGCGAATTCTCGCAAAAACTTCTCCGCACATTCAACGATGACGGAACTGTAATTCGGCTGGATGGCAAGGCTCGCAAGCCCACCGCAGCCTTCCCCTTTGACAAGGAAAAACAAGCAAAAAAACTTGCGACCCTCGACGGTAGCGGTTTTCACATTCAGGGGGACGATATGCAAATTCACGCCAAACCAATCGGCGTGCTCTTGAACCGCTTTCAAGAAGGTTCCCGACAAAAGTTCGCAGCTTAAATCATTCATTCCCAATGAAATGGGCATGCCTCGGGCCAATTGCAAGTAAAATTTGCGACAAACAGCAACAGCGCTTTAAAAAGTGCAGCTCGAAAGCGCACGATAGTGACCGCGCCGACGGGCAAAAGCTACTCTCTCACCCGATCGGTGTCCGCGTCTGCGCCCTGGCACTTCGCCGTCGGAACGGTAGCGCCGCCGACCGACACCGCATGGCCGGCATCCGCCAGTTCCACACTCCAATTGTAACCATAGGAGCGATAGCGCGGATCGGAAACCTGGTGGGATCCTGGCTCCCCAGCGGCACGCAGAAGGCGCCACCGAAACGCCACCAACTCCTCGTCGGAAACGTCGCGCTTTTCTCCAAAATAAGGCCCGCAGAGATACTTACTTCGAAAACCGCAATGGCATCTGCTGTCATTTTCGAGGAATTTTTCCATTTCCCCGCACCTAGCTATTTCTTCGAAAATGCGGGCAATTAGTTCGAACTGCGGAGCGGTCCTCGGCTGGCCAAGGGAAGAAAATGCAACGGCACCGCTCTCAAATTCCGAAACGAATTCGATATTAAGGAAATCCAAGAACTCTTCCGTGAAAATATCGTCCTTTTCATAAAAACCAAAACCATAGCGCAACCCGTGGACAATGGCCATACGCAAGGTCTTTGCCGTGTAGGACCGACCGGCCGTGGGATCTTCCGGAAGTCGCACCTGCGCAGCATATTCAGGTCCGATCGTCGCAATTTCCTCCCGAAGACCGAGTACAAAAAACGGCGCATAGCCCGGCAGGGAAAGGACGTACAGATCTGCGGGCGAGCGACCCAGATCGCGCTCCCGCTCCAAAGCCGCGATAAGCACCCTCCCGGCAAGGGCGAACATTTTGCCGTCAAATTCTCCCAGTTCCCTCCTGCTCTGCGTGTGACAAAAATTCAAAAAAAGCAGAAGAACCACAATTGTTTAGCATGAGCTCCCTGTGGGGATTTCCGCGCCAAATGCAAGAAAAAGGCAGCGCTTTCAATTTCCCGGCAAAGCTTCCCGGCCGTCGGCACTTACCAACGTCTCCAGTCCGTAGCGGCGGCTCCCTTTCAGATAAACCGGGCCGCTAATGGGGATTAGCGCTTTCGCCAGAGCACTTTTTTCTTTGAAAATTTTCAACCGGTCCGGCGAAAGGCCCCGCCGAACTAGTTCCTCGCCGATGGCAACTGTCTCTGGGCCAAGAAGAAAAAAAAGATCACCCCGCGAAAAGGGCAGAGCGCGGCCGGCCCGCCGGTGGAGCCGCTCGCTGTCCACCCCCAATTCGCTCATCCCGCCAATGACATAGCAGCGGGGGCGGCGGGGAAAGCGGCGGGCGAAGGCGCGGGCGGAGCGAAGGAGGGCGGGGAGATCGCTGTTGTAGCAGTCGACGAAGTAGCTATTTTTTTCCGTTTGAATGATTTGTCCCCGAAGGGGCGGCGGTTCCCAGAGCGACAGCGCTTCGCCGATGGAGTCGGCGGGAATGGAAAAGTGCTCGCAGAGGGCAAGGCAAAGGGCAAAGTCCTCCGCGAAGGCCGGCGACGGGTCCGGCAGCCGGTAGCGGCCCCCGTTCGGAGAAGGGAGTAAAATGTTGCTCTGAAAGGATCGAAAAGCCCGTCGGAGGGCAAGCCGCTCCGGGAGGACGATCCGGCCGCCCCGGTCGGCGGCGGCCCGGCAGATGCGCAATTTTTCCCGCAGCAGCGCCTCCCGGGAGCGAAAAAATTCCAGGTGCTTGGAGGAAATTCCCGTAAAAATCACGTGGTCGGGCCGCAGGATCGCCGCGATCGTCCCCATTTCGCCCGGCTCGCTAATGCCCACCTCGATGGCGGCGAAGCGGTGCCGCTCCCGATCGATGCGCAACAGGCTCAGCGGCACACCGATCGTGTTGTTCAGATTCCCTTCCGTGGCGCAGGTGCGCTCCCGCCCCAGCAGGAGGGCGAGCAGTTCTTTCGTGGTTGTCTTGCCGTAGCTGCCGGCGATGGCGATGGCCGTACCGTTCCAGGAATTGCGCCAGGCGGCGGCCAGCCTCCGGAGGGCGGCGGTGGAATTTTCAACGGCCAGCTGCGCCAGGGGGACGGCCTTTTGAAAGTGCTCCA
>JAITDG010000018.1 GCA_031282685.1 Puniceicoccales bacterium
TCCAACAGAAGCTCCTCCACAGCTTTTTGAGCGCTTTCCGGCTGCCGCAAAAAAATGATCTCGCCACCGTAGCTCCAGATGGGTAGGGACCCCAGGAAGGCCGGATCTGCGCTTTGCCGTAGCGTCGGTGGTGTGTGGGCGTTGGAGGACATGGAAATGGGCAAAGTCGTAGACGTGGCACCGAACGCCGATGGCAGCACATCGGAATCGAGCCCCGCTTTTTTCATGGGAAATTGGAAGAACTGCGCAATCAAAGAAGTTGGGAATTCGGCCGGCGAACGATTTCTTCGCGCCCTATGTGCTCCGATGGAATGGGATCCGAAATTTGACTACCCCGGACTGGCCGCCGCCATGGAGGGAAAAATGGTCCAGGCGGGGGGCGTCGGCCTCGCAGCGCCGCAAGTGGGCATCCTTCAGCGCTTTTTCGTCATCGCCCTTGCAGCCTGCATGGAGCACAGTAGTGGGGCTACCCTCGACGGCCGAGACCTTTACCCCATAGCCGAATCGACCCCCGGCGCAATCTTCTGCATGAACCCGAAAATCGTTTCCCTGTCCAACAAGACCCAAACCGGTTCGGAGGGATGCCTTTCTATTCCGCGCCGGCACGAAGTGGTCACCCGCCCCGCGCAGGTAGAGCTCACCTTTTTGGGCGTGGACGGCGCCGGGCATGTCCTTCGGGCGAACGGTCTTTTGGCCCGCTGCTGCTGCCACGAGTTCGACCACCTGAACGGCCGTCTTTTCATAGACTACCTCTAGGCGAGAAGCTTACACTAATTCCCCCCTTCCGCAATGAAGCTTTGCAGCAGAGTCCAGTACTGCAGCAGCTGAAAATCTTCCAAAGTCCAGGGCGCCAAAAAAATGTCATTCCAGCGGAGGTAGTCTCCCTCGGGCGAGATGGCGTTTTTGCGGCTTTCGGCGGGCGCCGGTCGAACGCAGTGGGGCCCAGGAAAATATACCTCAGCGCCGGGGACTGGATTCCAGCCGACCGAGGCCGCAAAAAGGAGGGCGAAGGCCGGCGGCTCCGGCCGATCGGGGGCCGCCGGAGCCGCCGGCCCGCTCGGGAACAGGAGGGCGCAAAGCGCCGAAACGATGACGCAGAACGGGATAGCTCTCATGGCCCGATGGCAATTTGGACTGAGCCGAAGCCGCTCTTTTTTGCGATTTCCGCGGCCCGCAGCAGGTCCTCCAAGGGCGCCAGCCGGTCGCAGAATAGCAGAACGGTCCCACCCCGGCCGCGGCCGGCCAGCGCCGAGGCCAACCCCGCCCCATCCAAAAACAAGTCCCCGCAGACGTAGCAGTTAGAACCTTGAACCGCCACGGCCACCTCGGCGCCGCGGGGCTCGGAAAGGGTCGGAAAGCCGGCCGGCAGCTCGACCGCCAGCCCTGCCACGGAAGAAAAGCGACTGCCCAACAGCAGCAAAAACCCGATCGGCAGGAGCGCCGTGGCGAGGGTGGCGCCGTCCGGGAAGCGGGAGGGTGACGGGACATTCAATTTTTGCTGCCAGAAAGCTCGCACTGCCTTGCCCCATAAAAATTTACGAATTCTTCGGCGCCGGAAAAAATTTCCCGCACTAGCCCCTCGAGGCGGCCATGGAGGGTATGGTAGCCCAAGTTGAGAAGAATTGCGCAAGAAGTAGCTGCTAGCGCGGGAAGTAGGGCGGACAGCAGGTCCGGAGCGCTAGGAATCGTCCGATCGGCCGGCAGCCGGTCCAGCAGTGTTAGCAGCGTGCCCAGGCAGCCGACCTGCGGTAAAAGTTTTGCCAATAGCGCGATGGTGCCCATGTGCCGCTCCAGCGCCTGCTGCTCCCAGCCCGCCTGCCGGCGCCACTCCTCTTCTCCGCTGCCGAGCTGCTCCATCATCGTCAGCAGGAACCGCTTCAAAACGCGTGCCAGCGGACCGGGCGTCTGCTCGCAGAGCTGCAGCGCCTCGCCGTAGCGGCCTCCGCCGGCGAAATTTTTCAAGCCGCCGAGGAGCGATTCCGGCCGCAGACGGGATCGGCGAAAAAAAAATGCCCGCTCCAAACAGAGGCCCACTCCGACGAAAAATAGCAACGGGAGAAGAATTTGCGTAAAACGTAGACAAACCCGCAGGAGCCAAACGGCGCTTCCCCCCATCGGCCGCACCCTGTTTTTGGAGCCGGGAAAAGGCAAGGAAAAAGCCCCGCGAAAATTTTCAGTCTCGTGCGACGGGACGGCCCCGAATAACTGCGAATTATGCCTCCCCCTAGCGATTTCCGTTCGGCCCGGATCCGGCGACGCCTGTCCCTCTGTGCCACCATTCTCCTGCTCCTTTCCGCCGCGGCGGGCTCCTCTTGCCTTTGGGTACGGCGCCAACCGCCTACGGTCCAACGGGAAACGCAGCTAGACGCCCCGAAAAGGATCATTTACTTTCTGCGGGGACACGGGGAGCGGACGCCGGACCGAATCCTGGGCGACGGCGGATCGGGCCGCCTCTGCCGCTGGATCGAAGGGCAAAATTGGCAAATCGTTAGCATCGGCGGCGACCGCATTGGGGAGGCCGGCGGATCCGGGTCCCTGCTGGCCATTTTGGACCCGCTCCTGCCCCCGAATTCGCAGGAACGGACGGCTCTTCGGGAAATTTTTGAGGAGCACGGCGGGCGAATCCTGCTGCTGCTGACGGCCGACAGCCACCCGCTTTGGGAAGAGTTTCTCCACCACTGGAATGTGCTGGTCCACGGGCCGCAGGGGGAAGGGACGGCGGTCCACCCGCCCGACTGCGGACCGGTCCGGGAAGATCCGGTCCGGTTTCCGTCCCTGCGCACCCTTCGGGAAGATCCGAATCGTCCTGCCGGAGACCGCTTTACAATTCAAAACCTACTGGAATCCGCCGGCGCCGCCGCCGCAATTTCTCTCCGCAGCGCCTACGGGACTGGCGGGGAGCTGGTTGCCGTCGGTGGAGACTTCTTGGACAACGGCCACTTCGCCCTCGCCGGCAATCGGCATTTTTTTTCGGAAATCGCCGGCCGCTTACTTGGGGACCGGCCGGAGGAGATTGGCGGGGAATTTCAACTCTATCTCACTGTTCAGCAACTAATTCGACTGGCAATCCCCTGCCTTCTGCTGCCGCTGCTTTTCCCGGCAATTTTCTGGCTCTTTCTCCCCTCCCACCGCCGCTAGGGAAAATTTTATTTTTCCATCTCGTTGCGTATGAGCTCCTCAATGAGGCGGCGCAAAAATGCGGGACCGGCCGCGGCCCGGCGGGCGCTCTCCGCTACGGCAATTTCTTCGCCGTCCGGGGCCAATTCCGGTTCCCGTCGCTCCTCCACGAACCAGAGCAGCAAGTCCATGCGCTGGACGAGGAACTCGGACAGATCCCCCTTTTTCAGCGGCAGGAACGACCCCACCTGATCCGGCGGAATTTCCTCTGGCAAATCTTTCAACGTGAAAGAAATGGGCTCCCGTACCGCCATGCCCAGCTGCCCGGCCGCCTCCGCGAAATCTTCCCCGCCGGCCAACCTGCCCTGCAGCTGTTTTCTGAGACCTTTTGCGTAGTTTGCGAAAAGCTCTATGCGCTTGCGGGCTCGGAAGTACTCCTCCACCTCCGTCCGCACCTCCCAGAAGGCACGGTCCCGCGCCCTGTCCTTTTTTCTCAGGAACAGCACATAGGCATCATTTTCCACTGGAATTGGATGGGAAAATGGGTGCTCCTCGTCCAACTCGAAGGCGACGGCCAACACTTCGCGCGGGAGTGGTCCGCCGTCCTCCAGAACGTCCTCGTACATCGGCTCTAGGGACCGGATCGAAAGACCGAACTCGCGGGCAATGGCGGCGACCTCCTCCCGGCCGGGCAGGCCGTCCCCCGCGTAGAGCCTGTAGACGAACTCACCGGCACGGGCACGAACGATTTGCTCTACGGCATCAGCAATATAGGCCGAGCGAATTTCCGATTCATTTTCCCGCAAAACGTCCCGCATTTCCCCGTCACTTTCCCGGCCGCCTCGCCTTTGAATGTATTCCAACAGTTGCTCTTCCGTCGGATCACTCACCTCGTCGGGCAGCACGGAAAGGCAAACGTAGTCCACCTGAACCCGCGCGGGCAGCCGAAACACTTCCCGGTTCGATGCAAAAAAATCTTCTAACTCCCCGTCGGCCACAGCGATGGCCGGATTGAAGTTGGCAAAGTGGAGCTGGGCTCCGGCCAGGGTCCAGCGTGTGTGCAACTGCTTCATCAACAAGGAAGTTTCCAGCGGCAGGGAAAAATCGGCGGAAGAGAGGATGGCGGCCACCCGGCCAACGCGCCAGTCATCGGCCAACGTGCGGGCAATGAAGGGCTCCAGCTCCGGCGCCTGCTCCCGGAGGGCGCCAAAGAAGTCCTGGGCGCGCTTTTCGGAAAATTGGCCGTGGGAATCGCAAAATGCCGGCCGCGAACGAAGAAACTCGTCCAACTCCCACTGATCCGGGCCGGGCACCTGCAGCCGGCGGGCCAACCAGAGCCACGCGGCCCGGGCCATCATGGCGGCATCCAAGGAAATTCCCTCCGGCGCACCGGAAAAATGGAGACTGAACGCCGTCGCCCGCTGCAATTCCTCAACCTCCTTAGGGGAAGAGAGATTGACGTCAAAAAATGGCCGCGCCCGATGCCTTTTTCCCCGGCCAATGCCCGGCGATGCGCCGATCGTGAACACGAAGGGGACCACCACAATGACCAGCAGGCAAATGAGAAGCCAGCGCCTGTGCCGGGCGAGAATGCGTTGTAGCGCTCCGATCATGGGGCCGTGTCTACCAGCATCCCGGCGAAGAGGAAAGGTTTTTTGATCGGCAAAAACGAAAGGTGACGCACAGACGCCGCCCCGGGCCTCTCAACTTGAAATTTCGCAACCGCCATTTCCTTTTTCGTCTTCAATTTCTCCATTTTTTAAAATTATGACCCGATCGACGGACCGATCGAAGGCGTTTCCGTGGCTAACGACCAGCAAACCGGTCCCTTCACTCCGGCAAAGGCTAAGGAGCAAATCGCGAACGCAAATTTCCGCGCCATTGTCCAAAGATCCGGTCGGCTCGTCGGCGAGAAGAAATTTGGGCCGCAAAAGGAGTGCTCGAGCCACGGCAGCGCGCTGCAACTCGCCTCCGGAAAGGTTGTTCGGCGCGTAATTCTCCCTGTTTGAAAGCCCGGCGAATGACAGAAGCTCTCGGACCCGAACGCGGGCGGCACGCAGGGACCCGGCTCCCGCGATGCGCCAGGGCAGCAGCACGTTTTCTAAGACCGTCAACTCCGGTAGAAAACAATGCTTTTGAAAAACGAAGCTCACAGTCTTGCCGCGCAATGTATGTCGTCCGGACGCGGCGATGGCCCGGCCGTCCCAGAGGACTCGCCCGCCGGTTGGCGCTAAAATTCCACCCAGGATGTGTAGAAATGACGTTTTTCCG
>JAITDG010000019.1 GCA_031282685.1 Puniceicoccales bacterium
CCAGCAGGCCGCCGCCGGCGAGCAGTCGCCAGGCCTCCGGCAGAACTTTTTTTAGGGAGATGAAGGAGAGATCCATTACGATGAGATCGAAGGGCTCCCCTTCCGGCAGAACGGCGGTAAGTCGGCGAGCATTGACCCCTTCCAGGCAGCGCACTCGGGGATCTTTGCGCAGTTGGTAGTGCAGCTGGCCGTGGCCCACGTCGACGCAGGTGACGGCGGCAACGCCGTTTTGGAGAAGGAAGTCGCTAAATCCGCCCGTGCTTGCGCCGATGTCTAGGGCCCGCAGGCCGGCGAGATTTTCCGGCTGGGAACGGAAAAAACCCTCCAACTTTTCTCCCCCCCGGCCCACGTAGCGGGGCTTTTCCTTGAGTCGGAATGGCGTATCTAGCGGAAAGGGGCGGGAGGGCTTGTCCACCGTTCCCCCGCCTTCGAGCAGCACTTGCCCCGCCAAAATGAGTCTCTGGGCCAGTGAGCGGCTTTCGGCGAGCCCCTGCCTAACGAGTAATTCATCGGCCCGTTCCCTTTTCACGGCAGACTCTAGCCCTGCCTCCCGCCGCCACTCTGTCCAGGGCTTTTTCCTCCTCGGCCTGCGCCGGTTGCCGAATGGGACGAAAACGCTTTACGGAAGGTGGGAATTGGGTTGCATCCGGCAGAAATGGCCATGGAGGGAGAAAAAAAGGCGTCGGTTCGGCCCATCGGCTGGTGCGTCGTTCGGCTGGGTGACGACTACAATTGGTGGGTAGAGAAGATCGATCGGCCGCTGGACAGTTCCGACGAGGAGCGGCTCAGCATCTTGGATCCCAAGCAGGTAGAGTACGTCTTTGACCTGCTGGAGCCCCTCCGCGAGTACGGCCTGCAGGGCGCCATTGTCCTGCGGGCCTTCCTCCCATTCGCCATCGAGAAGGACCTGGGCGGCGGCCACGTACGACTGCAAACGACGGAAAAGGAGCTCGGGAAAAGCGAAGAGAAGCTCTTTGCCCTGCCTAACACCTTCGACGACTCGGGCCCCTATGCGGAATTTTTGGACCACATTTCCTTAGTGCAGGTGAAATTTCTCAACGATACCCACAAATTTGTCCGGCGGCTGACGGTGACCGATCTGGAAGAGAGCGTAAGGGTGCACTGCGAGTTGGATGGCGCGCAGTCACTCCACGTTTTTCAAGAAATCGCAGGCATCCTCGAGTACGGGCAAGCGGAATTTTCCCTGGATGAGGGGGAGGAAGACGGCGAAAACGAAGCCAGGGGCGGCGAAGACGAGTGGACTGCCTAGGAGGAATGGGCCATGGATAGGGAAGGGACTGTGCCCGCCGCGGGCATTTTGATGGGATCCGGCTCCGGCCCGGCCCGGCTCTTTGTGCCCTGTAGAGGTGAGAGAGCTTGCGGCCTTTCGGCGGCCGTTCCCCGGCGGCTGATCGAGCAATTTCATCTCCGGCCCGGCCAGGAGGTTGTCGGCCGGGCACTGCCCACCGCCGGCGGACACCTGGCCCAGCTCACCCGCGTAGTCACGGTGGACGGCTTGAACCCGGCGGAGCGGAAGTGCCGCATGCCCTTCCTGCGGGCCACGACCGCATTTCCCAACGAACGGCTCCGGACGGAGACGGAGGGCGGTCCCCTCTCCTGCCGGCTGGTGGACCTCTTTGCCCCCATTGGGAAGGGGCAGCGGGGGCTTATCGTGGCGCCGCCGAAGGCGGGAAAAACGATACTGCTCCAGGACGTGGCCCGGGGGATCCTGGCCAATCGGCCCGACTGCCATCTGATGGTACTGCTGGTGGACGAGCGGCCGGAGGAGGTCACCGAGTTCCGCCGGACCGTGAGTGCGGAGATCTTCGCCTCCTCCAACGACGAACCGGTGATGCGGCATATTCATATGTCCCAGTTGGCCTTCCGCCGGGCCCAGAGCCTAGCGGAGGCGGGACGGGACGTCGTCCTTCTGCTGGATTCGCTCACCCGCCTCGCCCGCGCTTTCAACTGCGCCATGGCCCGCTCCGGCCGCACCATGAGCGGTGGGTTGGACTCCCAAGCCCTGGAGCAGCCGCGGCAATTTTTTGCCATGGCCCGGGCGACGGAGGAGGTCGGCTCGCTGACCGTACTGGCCACCGTGCTAGTGGAGACGGGCAGCCGCATGGACGAGCTCATTTTCCAGGAATTCAAGGGGACGGGCAACATGGAGATCGTTTTGGATCGGAAGGCGGCGGATCGGCGTCTTTTTCCGGCTATTTCTCTGCAGGGGACTGGGACACGGCGGGAAGAGCTGCTGCTGGACGGCCGTTCCCGGGAGGCCGCGCTGACCATGCGGCGGGCGGCCGGCGAGGGCCGTCCGGATGTGGTCCTCGGCACTCTGCTGGAGCGCGTTGGGAAAACCCAAAACAACGGTGAGCTTATCCGCATGCTCACTGGACATTAAAATGGCGCGGACGTCATGCGGTGGCTACGCTACTGGCGGCTTAAATTTCGCCGGCGAGTGCTGCGGCCCCTGCGTCGCCTGGATCGGACTGCAGAGCGCTTTATGACCGATATCCTCTACGAGCGCAGGCGCAGTCTCGGGACTTCCATCGCCTGCCCTATCCTTCACTGCCTCTCCGTTCCCTTCCGCATTGCCACGGCCCTGCGGCGTTTTCTCTACGCTCAGCGCATTTTGCACTCCCAATATCTGGGCTGTCCGGTAATTTCCGTGGGAAATTTGACGGTGGGCGGGACCGGAAAAACGCCCTTCGTGGAGCTGCTGGCCAGGGAACTGTCCCGGCGGGGCCGCTCGGTGGCCATTCTCAGCCGCGGCTACCGCAGTCGGCCGGAGCCGTTCTGGCGTCGCACTATGCGAGCAATTACCCACGGCGACGGCGCTCCACCCCGGACGGTTTCCGACGGAAAATCCGTGCTGCTGGGTTCGGACGTCGCCGGCGACGAGCCGCACATGCTGGCTAAAAATTTGCCCGGCGTCGCCGTCGTAACCGACCGGAACCGCGTCCTGGCCGGCAAGTTCGCCATCGATCACTTCGGCTGCGACACGCTCATTTTGGACGACGGCTTCCAGCACCTGCGGCTCAAGGCCCAGCTCAACCTCCTGCTCATCGACAGCACGAACCCGTTCGGCAGCGGACACCTGCTCCCGCGCGGCATTCTCCGCGAACCGCCGCAGCAGATGCGGCGGGCCACGCACATTTTTCTTACGAAGTCCGATGGAACGGAGAGCCGAGAGCTGGAAAATTTTATAAAAAAATACAAATCCCCCCGGGCGCCCATCATAGTTTGCTGCCACAGCCCGAAGCATCTCCGCGAAGTCCACGGGGCCGAGGACACCGTACCCCTCGCCGCCCTCGCCGGCCGTCGGGTCGCGACCTTCAGCGGAATCGCCGTGCCGGAGAGCTTCGAGCGTTTTCTCGAGGGAGAGGGGGCCATAGTGGTCCACCGCAGGCACTTCCCAGACCATTACCGATTTCAGGAGGAAGATTTGGAAAAAATTTTTGCGGCCGCTGTGGCGCGGGGGGCCGAATGGGTCCTCACCACGGAAAAGGACTCCGTCCGCCTCAACCCGAACCAGTACTACCCCTTACCCACCTACTTCCTGCGGGTAGAGATCGAAATTCTTCGGGGGGAAGAAGATTTCCAAGAACTCCTCCGCCGGGTGGGTGGCCGAGATCGCTCCGAACCCCGGGCACCTTCGGGCTAGTGGGGCCGGAAGTGGGTGGCGCCGGGGACTGCAAATTGCCGTTGCCAAAGTGTCGCAGGCCGGACCCAATGGGCGGCCGTGGTGCGGATCCTCATAGCCTGCGGCGGGACTGGTGGCCATCTTGCCCCGGGGATTGCCATCGCTCAGCTATTGAAAGAGTTGGGCCATAGCGGGCCCATGGCCATCAGCGAGAAGGAAATCGATGGGCGACTTGCGGCCGACTACGGCGATTTGCAATTTTATCCCGTTGCCGGGAGCGGATTTAGCCTGCGTCCCTCCCGGCTAGTGCAATTTTTTTGGAATGGCCTGCGGGGCTTTTCCTGTGGGTGGAAACTGCTGGGCTCCTCGAAAGTTGACGCCGTACTGGCCTTTGGCGGTTTCATTTCCCTCTGGGTCGGCCTGGCGGCACTCCTCCGCCGAAAGCCCCTCTACCTGCACGAGTCTAACCTGGTTCCCGGCAAGGCAACGCGCCTGCTGGGTCCCTTCGCCCGGCGCCTGTTCCTGCCGCCGGCTCTGAAGGCGCGGAGGGCCTATTGCCGCAAAAGAAAATTCCGGGCGGCGGGCTATCCACTTCGAAGGGATTTCGTTCCAGTGGAAAGGGGGGAGGCCCGTCGGGCCCTGCGCCTGCCGGAGTCGGGCCGACTGCTCCTGGCGGTGGGCGGAAGTCAGGGGGCGGACGTGCTAGTGCAGTGGATGGTGGAGCACGAGCGGCAGTTGGCCGGGCACGGCTTCCACGGGATCTGTCTGACCGGCCCCGGCGGTGGCGAGTTGGAACGGTCCCTGCGGGATAAAAATGGCAATTTGCTGATCATGCGCTATTTACCATTTAGTGGAACGATGGCGCTGCTCTACTCGGCCGCGGACGTCGCCGTCTGCCGGGCCGGCGCTGGGACATTGGCCGAATTGGTCGCCGTCGGCTTGCCCAACGTGCTCGTCCCCTACCCATTTGCCGCGGGCAACCACCAGATGGCCAACGGGTTGGCCATGGAGGCGGCCGGTGCGTCCCTCCTGCTGCCGCAAAATCGCATGGGGGACCTGCTCAAGGGCGTGCTCCAGCTGGCAGAGCCGGAGCGGGCCAAGGAGATGCGCTCCGCCCTCGGCCGACTTCGGGCGGAATCGGGGGATGCGGCCCGACTGATCACAAATTCCATCCTAGAAAATCTCCAATCCCGCTAGCATGGCCGTTCCTGGGCAAAATCCCGAAAAAATTCCACTTCCGACCGGCGGTCGCCGAATTTTTCTGGCCGGCGCGGGGGGCATGGGTATGGCACCGCTAGCCATCTACTTGAGTCAGATGGGAGAGCGGGTCTTCGGCTTCGACGACTGTCTCTCCGGCGAAACGGCTCTGCTGCTGCTGCGGGGGGGCGTGGAAGTGGTCCGTCGGCCGGAAAAAGTACCTCCCTGCGACGTTTTTATTCACACGGCCGCCCTGCGGAGGGAGGACCCGCTCCTGCGGGAGGCGGCCGATCGGCGGGGATTGGCGGTCTTTTCGCGGGGTACCTACCTGGCGAGTATTTTAAAAAACAACAGACTGCTCGCCGTGGTGGGGAGCCACGGGAAGACGACGACCACGGCCCACCTGATTGCCGCGCTGGAGGAGCGCAATTTTCCCTTTAATTACCTACTGGGCGGACGTTTTGTCGGGAAAAAGCTCCCTGCCCGCTACTCGGCTGCGGAATGGACGGTGGCAGAAATCGACGAGAGCGAACCTTCCATTGAGCTCTTTTCGCCGGATATCACATTGGCCCTCAATCTCTCCCTCGACCACGACGCCCACTACGGCTCCCTTGGCGCTCTCCGGGAGACTTTTCACAGGCTTTTCGCCCGCACGAAGAAATGTGTCCTGGCGGCGGAGAACGAAAAATCTCTGGCCCCCTTCCGCGTCCGGGAAAACGTCCGGCTCTATCCCGAATTTCCCTGCGAAGATCGGTCCGTGGCGCCCTTTAACCGCAGCAACCGGGCCGCCGCCGCCGCCGCCGCGGAGCTGCTCTGTCCCGCCGGAACGGAGTCCGTCCCGGCCGTCGCAGTCCAGCGGCGCCAGACGCGAATTTTCTCCGACCGCTGGGAGCTGATCGGTGACTACGCCCACCATCCCCGGGAAATCGAGGAATTTTTACATTTCCACTGGGGGCCCGCGACGGTCCTCCTGTTCCAGCCGCACCGCTTCTCCCGGACGGCCAGCCATCGGGAAGAATTTTTAGCCATCCTTGCCCGCCACTCGCCGGCCCTGCTCATGCCCACCTACGGCGCCTTTGAGGAGCCGGACCGGAGCGGCTATGCGGAGAGACTCTCTGAAGATCTTGCGGCAGAGGGCATTGTCGCACCATGCCTGGAGGGCAAGGAGCTGGTGGCCCGGCTGGACGATCTGAGACGGCATTCGAATTTTAGACGTTTCCTGTTCGTGGGGGCGGGCCCGATCGGCGCCTTCGCGGAGTCCTATGGCCGGCGACTCCGCTGTGAATGTTTTTGGGAAAAATGTCGCGCATTGCTGCCCCACTGCGCCCTAGCGGAAAACGTCCCCATGGCCCGGCTCACCTCCCTCCGCATCGGCGGGCCCGCTCGCTTCCTGGCCGAGCCTAATTCCTTGGAGGAATTGCGCCTTCTCCTGCGCTGTGCCCGGGAGGCGGACCTGCGCTCCTTCGTTTTGGGTTCCGGCAGTAATTTGCTCGTGGACGACGGGGGATTTTTCGGGCTCGTCCTGCGGCCCTGCGGGGCCGTCTGGCAGCGCTGTCGTATTGGCCCGGAACATATTAACGTTCGCTGCGGCCTGCCCCTGCGCCGCCTCGCCCGGCTCTGCGAGGAAAGCGCCATCGGCGGCTACGAATTTTGCGACGGCATCCCCGGCACCGTCGGCGGGGCTATTCTTCAGAATGCGGGGGCCTTCGGGTCCGCCATTGGGGACGGGGTGGAAGAGGTCACAGTGCTCCAAAAAGATGGGAAATTGGCCCGGCTGCAGCCGACGTTTTCCTACCGCAGCTCGTCTCTCCCGAGGGAGGCCATAGTGCTTTCGGCCCGGCTGCGCCGGCCGGCCGGCGGGGGAGGGTTCGTCCCGGGCCGGCGGGACGAGATGGCCAAAGTGCGGCGAGAGAAGCAGCCGCAGGGATCGAGCGCCGGCTGCCTATTCCGCAACCCGCCGTCCCATTCGGCGGGGGAGCTCATCGAACGGGCCGGTCTGAAAGGGTTCCGCTCGGGAGGGATGGAAATTTCCCAAAAGCACGGCAATTTTGCCATAAATCGAGGAGGAGCTAGCGCCGCCGATGTTTTAAATCTCACATTCTTTGTAAAGCGTGCTGTTAGGGAACGTTTTAAGATTGACTTAGTCACGGAAGTGTACTACCTGGCGGACTTCTGGGAGGGTCCCCTTTGAATGCAAATCACGAAGTCCTGATTCTGTCCGGAGCGATCTCTAGTGAAAGGGAAGTTTCCCTGCGGTCTGGCCAAAATGCCTACCGGCTTCTCGCCGACCTTCTCCCCGTCCGTCTCTGCGAATTGGCTGACAGCGAGCTGCCACCGGGCCTGGATCCGCGCCGCACGGTCATTTTCCCGCTCGTCCACGGCGAATTCGGCGAGGACGGCCACCTGCAGGCCCTCTTGGACCGGGACGGCTTCGTCTACGTGGGGAGCGGCAAAGACAGCATGGAACTCACTATCAATAAGGCACGCACTAAGGAGCGAGTGACGGCGGGCGACATTCCTACCCTGCCCCACTTCACATTTAGCGTTGCGGAAAAGGAGAAGCTTTCCTTCGAAAAGGCCTGCGGGTCCGTCGGTGCTGCCGAACTTTTTCTAAAGCCTAACGATAGGGGTAGCAGCATCCACTGCTACCCGTGCGTGGACGAGGAAAGTTGGATCCGTGCCCTGGCGGACGTGGAGGAGGGCCAATGGATCGTTGAGCCCCTTTGCCGGGGCCGGGACGTTACCGTTGCGCTGCTGCACGGCAAGGCTCTTTCCGCCCTGGAGGTGTCCCACGGCGGAAATTTTCTGGACTACCAGGCAAAGTATTCGGTCGGAGCGGCGGAGCACCTCTGTCCCGCCCCCATCGGCGGAGTACTGACGGCCCGGCTCCGCAACTACGCCGAGCGGGCATTTTCCCTTTGCGACTGTCGGGACTGGGCCCGCGTGGATTTCCTCCTTCGTCCCGACGGCGCAATCTTTTTTTTAGAAGTTAACGGCATTCCCGGCTTCACGGAGACCAGCTTTTTTCCCGACTGCGCCGCCGGTGCCGGCATTTCTCCCGCCGAATGTCTCCAAAAACTAATAGGGCCGACCCTGGAGCGGCACCGGTACCGCTACCCATGAAGACGAACGGAAAGAGTTCAGCCAAAGCGCCCCCCCGTCGGACGGCGGCGAAGCGGCGGACCCGGCGAAGGAGTTCCGGCGCAGAGGGCCGACCCAGTGGGAGTCGCATCGCCGTCGTGCTGCTTTTCGCCGCCTGCTGCGCCGCCGTTCTTCTCGGCGCGAGGCAATTGCGCGGTGCCGTGGAGCGGAGACTGGCCGCCAAGTACCGGCTGGAGCGGGTGGAAATTCGGACGGCGGGCACGCTGCCGCGGGGACAGGTCCTGCAGCTGCTGCACTTGCCGCGGGGAACGAGCCTCGGTGCCATTGACATCAATCGCTGCCGCAACAATTTGCTAAAATGTCCCCAGATTCGCGACGCCCACGTGGAACGTGCCTATCCTAACACGCTAGCCGTAAAAATTCTGGAGCGTACTCCGCTCTTCAAGGTTACCCAACAGGAGGGCCGCGAGTGGCTCTTCGTCTCCGCCGACGGCTTCGTATTTTCCTGCAGCGGCTTGAAGGAGAGTGCGATCGCGGCGCTGCCGCAGCTTCACTGCTCCAGCAAAATCGTGGCCGGCACGACGCTCTTCTTCGTCCCGCAGCTGTGTAAAATTCTCCAGGAAGCGAAGGACATCGGCGGCCCGACGGTCGGCTCCTGGTCGTCCATTTTTATCGACGAAGGCGCCTACGGCCGCACGGGAAAATTGGAAGAGTTCGAAGTGTCCTGCCCCGCCATCGCGCACCTCCGCATGCGGAGCGAGGGCCTGCCCAAGCAGTTCGAAGAACTGGACTATGTCCTGCGGGATGCCCGGGAGCGGCATTTCCTTCCCTTAGATAGGGTGGATCTTAGCATTCGAGGCAGGGCCTATGTCAAGCCGCAGCAGCCGGCCAAATGCGAATCGCGAGTTTTTTAGGACTCCTCGCAGCTTGACATGGGAGTGCCTCCTGCTATAATTAGGAATGATTGGCGATGCTGCAAGTCGTCCGCTGGAGCAGTGGAGAGTGCTTGATTTAAAAAATACTCGTAGACAGCCGGCTCCGGTCGGAGAAGAAGTAGTAGTGAGTGACACTCCTTCGAGAGAAATTTCCCCAACGGCCGTGCCGGGAGAGGCGTTTCCGGTGGAAACGCCTCCCGCAAAGCGCAGTCTTTGGCAGATGTTTTGCTCTCTTTTTAGGCGAGAAAAGGACACGCCGAGCATATCCGAGTTGAACTACGACATCGTTTGCCTGCCGTTTACCCCTTTCGTGGTAGAGAATAGCGCGGCGAGGTGGGGAGGACTACCGAAATTGAAAGAGCAACTTAGGCATTACAGAAAGTTGAAAACGCAAAGGGGAGAGATAGTGGTTCTCGAGCGGGCAATTGCCGCACTCGGAGATAGAGGAGGATATAATTCCATTAAAAGTGCGCTAAATATGATGAAAAGTGAAACTATAGCGCTTACCGCGGAAGAAACTAAGGTATCCGCACTTAAAGCGCTTCCTTCTAGATCGCAAACAGGCTTTATGGAGGCCGGGCGCAACTACGAAGCAGCACTTAGCTACCACGAAGGAGCAGTAACTCAGTGCAAAAATAGCATTGAAAGTGCGAAGACGAACTTTTTTAAGCATTTCAATAGGAAAAACAAAGGCGAAATCCCGCAGGAAGTTATAGATTTGGAATTATTCTACTCAGGGAATAGCTCTGAGGAGGGAAGGGCGAACATTGTGAGAGGAGCCATCGAAGAATTAAATGGGCGCATTGAAGAGATAAGTCGTGAAATCTCAGGAATAGAGCTTGAGCAGAAAAACCTCCAAGGACGAGCTGGACTTGCGCCGAATGAGCAAACCTATGAACACTATGTGAGTAGTGTAGAAGCGGCAAAAAATGGTCTTTTTCGGAAAATTGATGAAACGATAGACCTGACCAAAGGCGACATGAGGACGGTGAATGAGCTTACTCTACTGAAGAACAATCTCAATGGGGCCCTCTCCCAGCGGCTACCGAATGGGTCCTTTGACAGTGAGAAAATTAGGAATGCATTCATCGAATTGCATGAATATACCGCAACGGGCCCAAACGCTGCCAGCGATTGCGTGGTAGGTCTGCGAAAATTTATTGAGGAAAACATGCACAAGTGGAGTGGCCTGGCTTTGATATGAGAAGCTCACCACCCCATTGGCCGGCGGCGGTTATTTTAAAAATAGAGATTGGCAAGCGCGTGACATGCGATATAATTAGGAATGGAAAATGGGAGTTTTGTTAGACTGAGGGGTGCGCCATTCCAGATCATCCGTATTCGGAGGCGCATCGAAGATCTCAGGCAAGATGTGGACGAGTTAAGGGGGCAACGTGACAGAATAACTACGATGGCCAGCCGAGGGACTGGCGAGGGGTTAGATCGGCTACTCGTGGAATGCATAGCAGAATCGACCGGATCACTTAGGAGAAAAATTGAGACCATTGCCGAGGAAATCCGACTGCTGAGGGAGCGCGAAGAAGGCTTGCGGAGAGTGAATTTTTCGGAGCAAGGAAGTTTTGCCGGAGCGCTATTAGATCTCAGATTTCAAAAGGAAGACCTTCGACAGGCCCAGAAGAGGTTCCTCCGAGCCTGCGCTAGGAAGGAAGGAAATGGAGAGAAAGTACCGGAGGATATTAAGCTGCTGGAAAGAATCTTAAGTAAGCAGGGTCAGGCGGAGTTGAGGAACGCGGAATCGACCCAGAGGGCGCTGCAGCAGAAAATAGATGAACTGGAAGAGAAAATCGAGGCGCAAACGAGAGAGTTTGCCCGAGGAGACGGAGGGGAAGTTGATTTCGAAAGGGTAACCCCGACCCAATACCTCAGACTGGCGGCCAATATGGGAAATAACGTCTTCTGGGCTATCAACGACGTTACGGTCGCCATTCCGCAACTTCGAGCCAATCCGGAATGGGTCGGGGTGGTAAATGAACTGTGGAGGACCCTTTGGCCGCGAGGCAATGAGGACTACGACCAAGGGAGAGCCATCGCTGCGATTGTAAATTTGCACACGCTCGTCGCCGATCTGCTCGGTGCCGAAGGTTTGGATGACGGTGCGGAGGCTGCCCTCCGACGGCTGGAGGAACTCGTTAGGGCCCTGCCGGGAGACATGATTGCCCTGGGCCTCCTAGGGGATTGAGTCGGCAAAGGCCTTGACTTGCCGGCGGTCGCTCTCATCCGTTAGCGCGCTCACTGCCCGATGGTGTAACGGTAGCACACTGGATTTTGGTTCCATTTGTCTAGGTTCGAATCCTGGTCGGGCAGCCGGGAAAGGCTTGCCGCGGAATTAATCGCCCATAGAAGGGGTTGCCCATGGCCAGTTCGCTGCCGAATTCCCTCCGCTCCCTCTATCCGTTCGACTCCCACTTCGTTCGCCTGCCGGACCGCACCCGCATGCACTACGTGGACGAGGGCGACGGCAACATGGTGCTCTTTTTTCACGACATCCCGCTCTGGTCCTTCTACTTCCGCAATCTCATCCGGGACCTGCGGGCGCAGTTCCGCTGCGTGGCGCCCGACTACCGGGGCTTCGGCCTTTCCTCCAAGCCGAGCCACCTGAATTACTCTCTCCGCTCCATCACGGACGACGTGCTGGCCTTTCTGCGGGAACTGAATGTGGGCAAATTCAGCCTGGTGCTGCACGGCTGGGGCGGCGTGCCCGGCATGGTGGTGGCGGCCCGTTGGCCGGAGCGGGTCCGTCGCATTGTCCTTCTTAACGCGAACTGCTTCATGGGCTACCGCATGCCCCTGTCCCATTCTTTTTTCCGGGCCGGCGGCTGGGGCACGGTGGCCGTCAACCTGCTCAATTGGCCCGCCCGCCAGGCCGCACTCGGCGCCGCAGTGAGCGGTCGAGTCCGGGCCGGCTACCGCTATCCCTACCGCAGCTGGTCTTCCCGCACGCCCACGCGGGTGTTTTTTGAAAATCTTCCCCGAAATCCCAAAAAAGGCATTGGCCTCTGGCTCGGCGAAGAGGCGGAGAAGATGGGCATCATCTGCCAGAAGAAGAGCATCGCGTTCTGGGGCGTGAAAGATCTCGTTTTTCCGGAAGAAACCTTGGACAAGTGGGGGGAATACCTGGAAGAGCTGAAGATACACCGATTCCCCTACGGCGGCCGCTACGTCCTCGAGGACGACTACGGCACGATTTTCCCCCTCCTGCGCCGTTTTCTGGCGGATGGCATGGAGATCAAGCTCCCAGTCTGAGCGGACTTGCGCCTAGCGCGCCCGGGCAAACGAGAAGAGCCCCAGTGCGAAAAATAGGCCGTTGGGGGTCCAGGCGGCCAGGAGCGGCGGCAGACGGCCACCGGCTCCCAGCGCCTGGCAGCAGTTGGCGAGGAAGTAGAAGAGAAAGAGCGCGCCGACCGATTTGGCGGCGACCGCCAGCGGACCGGTCCGTGGCCCGACGACCGCGAAGGGGATGGCGCAGAATAGGGCGATGAGGCAGCTCCAGCAGCCGGCCAGGGCCATGTGGCGGCGAGTGGCGTAGGCGGCCCGTGCGGGGTCTCCGGGCGGGATGTGCTCCAAAACAAGGGCCAACTTCTGCGGCGAAAGAGAACGGATTGGTTTCTGGCAGAGAGCCATGAGCGCAGGAGACTCCGTCAGCGGCTCCCGCCAGCGGTCCTGTCCCTCCCGGACGCCCTCCAGCTGCCAGCGTTCCTCCCGGTAGCGGCCGCCGTCGGCGCGGATCCGTCCCTCCATCCCTTCCCGGTAGGCGCAGATGTCGATGCGGCGGGCCTCATTTTTTTTCAAATCCAGCTCGCCGATGAGCCATAGCCGGCCCGTGTCCCGACCGTCGTAGGCGACGTTCCGCAGTAGCCGCTCACCGCGCCGGAAGGCGGGATTCCGGTCCCGCAGCGACGCGGCGAACTCCTGCAGCCTGTCCTCGGCGGCCGGCAGCAGCGAAATGCTCAGCAGTTGGAGGAGCAGCACCCCGCAAAGTCCACCGATCCAGAGAAAGCGGGTCAGGGAAAGGAGGGACATGCCGCCGCAGCGCATGGCGACGATTTCGCCGTCCCGCCGCAGGCGCCCGAGGGACAGGAGTGTGCCCACGAAGAGAGAAACCGGGAGGGAGAGTGGAAGCAGGGACGGCAGCAGCAGGAGAAAGTAGACGGCGCCATTCCGGACGCCGATGCCGGCGCGGAGCAGTTCCGGCAGTTCGTGCTGAATGCGTTCCAGCAGAAGAATTGCAAAGATTACCGGAAAGACGCAAAGCAGAGCACGGACCCAGGAGCGGCCGACGTGGCAGGGAAGGATCACGGCTGACCTTCTGGCCGGCGGAGGGAAATTGCCAACGAAGATCGGCGACGGTCGCACCTTTGGAACTGTTCGCCGAATGTAAGTTTTTCTTGCCTCTGCCGATGCCGAAGATAGAATTATTCGTGTGGCGCGACTTCGTTACTTCGCAGCATTTTGTATTTTGGCGGTGCTCTTTTTCCTTCGCGGGTTGGCATTCGGCACGGCGGTATCCATCTGCATTCCCGTCTACAACGTGGAGCCCTGGCTGCCGGCGGCCCTGGATAGCGCTTGCAATCAGACTTTACGGGACATTGAAATCATCTGCGTGGACGACGGCTCCACGGACGGCTCCCTCGCCATTCTGAAGTCCTACGCCGGGAAAGACCCGCGCATCAAGGTTCTGGAAAACGGAAAAAATCGGGGAACTCTCTACGCTCGCGTGCGGGCCGCACTCGCAAGTACGGGTGAATATGTCCTTTGGCTCGATCCCGACGACGAACTTTTTCCGGACATTTCCGAAAAAACCCTCGCCGCAGCGCAAAGGACCGGCGCGGACATCGTTTTCTTCAATGTGGAGGAAATTAAGAAAAATGAAACGCTGTCTCCGGCCCGCTGGCTACTCAATGTGCCGCCAACAGGGGTAGCAAAAGATGCTGCAGAAATTTTTCCCCTAATCAAGGAAAGGAGGTTGGTCCACATTCTGTGTGCGCGGCTCTGGCGCGGCGATCTGATGCGTGCCGCTGCCCATGGGCAATTGGATTTTGCTTCGAAAAACCACATTACCTCGAACGAAGATGCCCTGCTCTTTCACTTCACCGTAAGGAAGGCGAAGTCCTACATGGTGCTGTCGGACATTGGCTACCGCTACTATCGGACCCACGGCGGGATCACCGTTCGAAAAGATGGGGCGATACAGAAGAAGAAGCGTGCAGACTCCGCCATTGTAGGAAAAGTCATTGCCGCCGGAAAGGGCGACGAACTTTTGAAAAAAATTTTTATCGGGCGCTTGCGCTAGGAGTGCTAGCCTGGAATTCCGTGGGGCCCAGGGCCGCCAATGGCATTTTGGGGAAAATGTCCTGCGGGTTGGGCCAGCGGAAGCGGGGGAATGAGGCCGCGAAGGCAATCATAGAGGCGTTGTCGCCGCAGTAGCGTTTCGGTGCGGCGAGGAGCGGCAG